>JBOGZW010000107.1:0-4854 GCA_050697575.1 Gaiellaceae bacterium
CACGAGAGGTCTTTGATGTCGATGCAGGGCTCAGCGATGATGTACGTCACGACGGCTCCTAGAGCGATTCACTCTACCGGCGAGAGCAGCTCGTCAATCACGTGAGGCGCGCGCTCCACGAGCGCCGATTTCGCGAGCACCTGGTCGAAGCCCGCCTCGTGCGCGCGGCGCAGCCCGGCGGTGTCCGTGTGGCTCGTGAAGCCGACGATGGGAATGTCGGGATAGGCGTCGGCGACCTCGTGCGGCTCGATGCGCGAGATGTCAGCGATCACGAGCTCAGGCGCCTCGACCGTTTCGGTCGTGACCAGCAGATGCCCCGGCAGCAACGCGTCGAGCTTGCCGCGGAAGAAGAGATCGACCCCAGCAAGCAGGATCGTCGCCACAGCCTGAGCGTAGCACCGTCGTGAACGAGGCAGCGCTCTCCGCAGGGCTCGAGCTCGTCCGGCGGGGGGAGTACTTCGAGGCGCACGAGGAGCTGGAGACCGCATGGCGATCGGCCGAGGCGGGCGAGCGCGACTTCTGCCAGGGCCTCGTGCATGTCGCTGTCGCGTGGTACCAGGCCGGTCGCGGCAAGAGGACCGGGTGTGTAAGGCAGCTGGAGAAGGCGAGGTGGCGGCTGTCGCCGTACGCCCCCGCGCACCGCGGCGTCGACGTCTCGGCCGTGCTCGCGCAGGTCGATCGCGCCGCCGAGCGGGTCGCGGCCGGGTCGCTCGAGCTCGATCCCGTGAGGCTTTAGGAGGCTCTGGCGAAACAGCGACTGTGCCGCCGCACCGTTCCCCCAGAGCCTCCTAGACCTCGCCCAGCCCCACCGAGTCGAGCAGGCGGTTGACCATCACCCGCAGCCACCAGTCCCGGTGGAAGAAGAGCAGCAGGCCGAGCGTGACGAGGATCGCGCCGCTCACGAAGCGGATGACGCCGTAGTGGTCGCGTAGCCAGCGGAACGCCCCCATCGCCCGGGCGAACGCGATTCCGGCGAGCACGAATGCGGCCGCGATCCCCGCGGAGTACGCGAAAAGGAGAACCGATCCGCGGACGACCGTGTCCGAGTCCCCGGCGAGCACGAGCACCGACGCAAGCACCGTCCCGATGCACGGAGCAGCGCAGACGGCGAACGCGGCCCCGAGGAGCGCGCTCGAGCCGGACCGTCTTGCACCCTCGAGCATGCCCGGGGCGACCATCCTCTCCGGCCACGGCAGGAGGCCCATGAAGACGAGCCCGAGCACGACGAGCACGAGGCCCGCGACCTCGTTCCGCCGCTCCGCGTCGACGTAGCCGCCGATCGCGGCAGCGCCGGCCCCGAGCGCGACGAACACCGCGGTGAAGCCGATGAAGAACGGGATGCTCGCTACGACGATCCGGCGAGCGACGCCGCGCTCCCCTAGCCGGTCCGCCTCGACCGCCGAGACAGCCGACAGGTAGCCCGGCACGAGCGGGAGCACGCACGGCGTGATCACGGAGACGAGGCCGGCGAGGAACGCGATCGGGATCCGCTCTGCCACGTGTTGCGCTAGCTGTCGAGACGGGCGAGCTCGTCGTCGATCCGACGGTCGAGCGCGGGATCGGGCGTCGCGGCTTCGTCCAGCGTGGCCGGGTCCCGTCTGCGGCTCCATCGCACCGCGAGCACCGCGAGGATCGCCGCCGCTGTGACGACGAGGACCGGGGGCAGCACCCACGCAAGGAGGTTGAACCCTCGTTTCGGGGGGGAGGCGAGCACCTGCTCGCCGAAGTCCACGACGAGCTTCCGCTTGATCTCCGACTTCGTGTCGCCGGCGGCGATCCGGCCGCGGATGAACGTCCGCATGCGATGGGCAACAGCAGACGACGACTGGTCGAGCGTCGTGTGGCACGTCGGGCACACGACCTCGCTCTCGATCTCCGCCAGCGTGGGCTGGGACTCGCTCGAGAAGGCGGGAGCAGCGAGAGCAAGCGCGAAGAGCCCGACGGCGAGACGAAGGCGCATCATGGCGAGAGTGCGGAACGGATGCCGGCGTCCAGCGCCTCCCTGTCTAGCTCGCCTAGCACCGCGGAATCAAGTCTGCCTCCCGGCCGGATGAAGTAGGTCTCGGGAAAGTACGTCCACCCGTACGCGTCGAGCACGCTCGCACGCGAATCGTGGACGTTCGGAAACGTGGTCCGCTGGTTGCGTATGAAGCGCCGTGCGTCGCTGACGAAATCGTGAGCATTCACACCCACCACCACCACTCCACGATTGCGCCAGCGTTGCCAGCCCTCCTCCAGCACGCGTGCCTCCTTGATGCACGGATAGCACCAGGATGCCCAAAGGTTCAGGACGACGACCTTTCCACGTAGGCTCGACAGCCGGACCCTTCCCGGACCGCCTACACGTTCCAAGTCGAAGTCCGGAGCGACTGGGTGGTCGCCGCGCCGCAGCGCCGCCGAGGCGCCACCTTCGGAGTCGCGGATGACGCGCCACGTCAGCACCGCGAGCAGCGCGAGGACGACGGCGATCGCCAGCACCTGGCCGGCGCGGCGTAGGCCGACAGCCATTAGGCCGAGACGATGAACACCGGCGTCCCCACCTCGACGTTGCCGAACAGCCATTCCGCGGACGGGATCGCCATGCGGATGCAGCCGTGGGACGCCGAGTAGCCGAGCGATGCCGCGTCGGGCGTACCGTGGATGCCGACGGCGGGCACGCTGAGACCCATCCAACGCGTGCCGAGCGGGTTGCCCGGACCCGGCGGAATGGGCTTCAGGCCCTTTGCCCAGGGTGACGGCGGCGGGTACCACCAGGGGTCACGCCACATCTGCACGATCTCGAAGCTCCCCAGCGGCGTCGGGTAGGAGGACTGTCCCGTCGCGACCGCGAACGTCCGCATAGGCTCGAGGCCGTCGCCCTTGTCCCTGTAGTAGATGAGCTTGTTCGTGCCACGGCGAATGACGACGGCGGAGGTGAAGAACGCGCTCCTCACCGATGGCCGCTCGAGATTCGCCACCACCTTTACGGGACCTCGCCGGTTGGCGAGCAACGCGTCGACGATCGCTGCGACGGTCGCTTCGCGGCGGATCACGTACCCGTCCCGTTCGGGCATAACGCGGAGATGAGCGCCGGAGAGCACGACCCGGGCGTCACGGACCTCGCGATCGCGGTTCGCCGCGAGCTTGGCGACCCACGCGCGGACGTCTGCGCCGCGGATGGTCACATGGAGCCGGATGCTCGCACCGGGCTTCGCTCTCCTCGCCCGCGCAACCGCCTCCTCGACGTACTCCTTGACCCCAAGGTTTTTTGGCGACACCGAGAGCCGCACGTCTTCCACCGTCACGACGAGCGGAGAGCGCGCGGCGAGCTTCACGGCCGCAAGTGCGGCCGCCGGAGTGAGGCCGCCCACGTGTATGCCGCCGATCTGGACACGGCGGGCTAGCCGCGCCGGAAGCTTCGGCGTCGGCTTCGGTCTCGGCTTCGGCTTCGGCGGCACCGGGGGCGGCGTCGGTGTCGTTTCCGTGGTGCCCGTCGTCGACGTCGTCTCCGTGACCGTCGTGTCCGTCTGTGCCGGCTGAGTCCACGAGCCGGCGAGGACGGACGCGGCGAGAAAGCCCGCGAACGCGAGGCTCAAGACGACGACGGCTGCGCCGACCCTGCGCACGCGCGAAGTCTAGCCCTGCGTGATGCCGGATAACGCACCCTTACGTAAGCCACCGGTTTACACTCTGCTCATGGCCCGTCCTGCACGGCACACGGCCGAGCTCGACGACCCTCCGAAGCACGATCCCGCCTCGGTGGCGCAGGCATACCGCTTCCACCGCGAGCGGCGCTCCGCACGCATCGCCCGCGATCGCGAGCAGCGGCGGGCTCGGTGGAGGTTCTGGCTCGTCGCGGCCCTCCTGCTGCTCGGCAGTCTCGTACTCGCAGTCACGATCTGGGGCCAGGTGCAGACGCTCTTCGGCCTTTGATCGAGAGATCGCGTCCCCCGGAGACGCCGCCGCTCGTGGCGGCCGCGGGCCAGGCGACCTGGGTCGCTGGCCTGACACTCGCGCTCTCGTCGTTCATGGGCTGGTACTCGGGCTCAGGGCCTGAAGGGCCGACCGTGTCCGTGCTCGGCTGGAACACCGGCACGCTCGGGAAGTTCGTGTTCGTGCTCGGCATCGCGATCGTCCTCCTCGCCGTGCGCCGCGGAGCCGGCATCGAACTGCCGCGCAGCCTCCCCGAGAGCCTGATCGTCATCGTCCTGGCGACGACGGCGACGATTCTCTTGCTCATCAGGATCGTGTCGATCCCGGACGAGTTCGCCGGCACCGCCGATCGCGCTATCGGCCTATGGGTAGGCCTGGCGTCCGCCGCGGTCGCGATCGTTGCAGGGCTCGTACGAGCAGGAGAAGAGCTGTAGCCACGGCGAGGCCGAGGTCCGCTCCGCCGACCGTGTCCAGGGGGAAGTGGACGCCGACGTAGAGCCGCGAGAAGCTCACGGCCGCGGCGAGCACGAGGAACGCAGGGGCGAGCGCGGGGAGCGCAAGGGCGAGCACAACCGCGGCCGCAAAGCTCGTTGCGGCGTGACCCGAGGGAAAGGCCGAAGTCGAAGCGTCGTCACGAGCACGTCGATCCCGTCCAACGCCTCCTCCGGCCGCCGCCGGTCCGTGGCCGCCTTGAGGCCGGACGCAGCGAGATCCGAGAGCAGCACGACGGCCGGCATCGCGAACGCAATGCTCGGGCGGGACAGCCAGATGGCTGCGGCAATGGCGAGCGCGATCCAGAGCAGACCGTGCGTGCCCGCGTACGTGAGGACGACGAAGAGCGGATCGAGCCAGTCGACGCGATGCTCGACGATCCACCGCTCGAGGCACTCGTCAAGCGAGATCACTCAGGGCGTCGTCACGGTTGTCGTCGTCGTCGTCGTC
>JBOGZW010000108.1:0-4849 GCA_050697575.1 Gaiellaceae bacterium
GTGCAGCTCCTCGCCGGGCAGCGCCGCGTACTTCCTCCCCGCTACGCCGAACGGGCGCGGGGTCGCCGCCGCGTGGGAAGCCGCAAGCGAGGGGGTCGCAGGAGCGCCAGAGCGCGTCGGCCTGTTGCTCATCTCCGGCGAGGAGGCGGTGGCCGACCCTCGCGTCCGCGCTCTCGCAGAGCGCAGTGATGCGGTCGCAGCCGTGACGATGTTCTCCGAGTCGGTCCGAGGCTGGACGCACGTCGTCCTGCCGGGGACGAGCTATCTCGAGCGCCACGGCACGATGGTCAACCTGGAAGGCCGAGTGCAGCGCCTGCGGCAAGCGACCGAGCCACCGGGTCGCGCCGACCTCGACTGGATCGCGGAGCTCGCGGCGCGCTTCGGCGTCACGATCGAGCTGCCGGGCGCGCTACCCGCCTCCGCGGGCACGGACGGCGCGTCGCAAGCCGCCGCCGAGCCGCTCAAGCCTCCCGTCGCGCCGAAGCTCCGTCTGACGCGCTACCGGGCGCTCTTCTCCGGAAGCGCGGTCGAGCGCGTCCCGCAGCTCCAGTTCCAGCGGCCGGAGGCGGTGATCGAGCTCTCGCCGGAGGACGCGAAGAAGCGCTCGATAGCCGCGGGTGAGACGGTGACCGTGCTGGCCAACGGGACGTCGGTCGAGCTCCGCGCGCGGATCAACCGCCGGCTCGTCACGGGCGCTGCGCGCGCTGCAGAGGAGCACGTGCGCGACCTGCCCGACCTCGTGGAGATCAGACCGTGACCTGGTGGGTCGCCCTCATCGAAGCATTTCTGGTCATCAACATCCTCCTGCTCGCGTTCGCGTACACGACGCTGCTCGAGCGGAAGCTGCTCGGGCGCATGCAGCTCCGCTACGGGCCGAACCGCGCTGGGCCGGTGGGCCTGCTCCAGCCGATCGCCGACCTGCTGAAGCTCGTGCGCAAGGAGGCGTTCTTCCCGCGAAAGGTGGAGGCGATCCCGTACATCGTCGCGCCAGCGTTCTCGGCGTTCACCGCGCTGCTCGCGTTCAGCGTCATCCCGTTCGGCGAGGGCTGGGAGATCCACGGCTACGAGATCGACGGCGCCGTCGCGACCGTCGACATCGGCCTGATCGTGATCTTTGCGCTCGGCTCGATCGGCGTCTACGGCTTCATCGTCGGCGGCTGGGCGTCCGACTCGAAGTTCTCCCTGCTCGGGTCGATGCGGACCTGCGCACAGCTCGTGTCGTACGAGGTCTCTCTGTCGCTCTCCGTGATCGGCGTCATCCTCATCGCCCAGTCGCTGAACCTCTCGACGATCGTCGCCAAGCAGATCGACACCGTGTGGTTCGTTATCCCGCAGCTCGTCGGCTTCGCGGTCTTCTTCATCGCCGCGACGGCGGAGACCGCGCGGGCGCCGTTCGACCTCGTCGAGGCCGATTCGGAGATCGTCGCCGGTTACCACACCGAGTTCAGCGGCATGCGCTGGGGCCTCTTCCAGATGGCCGAGTACATCAACCTCATCGTGCTCTCCGGGCTCGCCGTGACGCTGTTCTTCGGCGGCTGGGAGGGACCGTGGGATCCGCTCGGGCCGCTGTGGTTCGTGCTGAAGCTCCTGCTCGCGATCACGATCTTCATCTGGATACGCGCCTCGGTGCCGCGCCTGCGCTACGACCAGCTCATGCGCTTCGGCTGGAAGGTGCTGCTGCCGGTGGCGACCGTGAACGCGATCGTGACCGCCGCGGTGGTGGCTGCCTGATGCCGTCTCCGCTCGACGCTGTCCGCGGCTTCGGCGTGACGTTCCGGCAGCTCTTCAAGAAGCCGATCACCGTCCAGTACCCCGAGGTCGTGCGGCCGGTCTACCCCCGCTTCCGCGGACGCCATCGGCTCCACCTCCACGAGAACGGCCTCGAGAAGTGCGTCGGCTGCTCGCTCTGCGCGGCAGCGTGCCCCTCGGACTGCATCCGCGTCGTGGCCGAAGAGAACGAGCCGGGCAACCGCGTCTCGGCCGGCGAGCGGTACGCGCGGATCTACGAGATCAACATGAGCCGCTGCATCTTCTGCGGCTACTGCGAGCTCGCCTGCCCGTTCGACGCCATCACGCTGGGTACGGAGTACGAGATCTCGGAGTACTCGCGCGACGACCTCATCTACACGAAGGACATGCTGCTCGAGCCGCCGATCAAGTCCGTGCCGGTGGCCGACCCGGAGGAGTACGACACGCCGGATCCCTTCTACAAGAAGCGCTCGTGACGCCGATCCTCGCTGCGTCGGCGGGCGACGTGCTCGTCTGGATCGTGTGGGTCGCCGCTGCCGCGGCGTGCCTCCTGTCCGCTGTCGCGGTCGTGAGCTTCGCCGACCCCTTCTACTCGGCGCTCGCGCTCATCGGCAACCTCGCGTCCCTCGCCGTGCTGTATCTCCTGCTGTCGGCGGAGTTCGTCGCCGCGGCGCAGGTGCTCATCTACGCGGGCGCGATCGTCGTCATGTTCCTCTTCGTGATCGCGTACGTCGGCGGGCGCACCGATGCGCCGTGGGCGGGAGCGCCGTCCGTTCAGACGTGGGCGGCGATCGCAGCGGCGGTGGCGATCCTCGCGGAGGTGCTCGTCGTCATCGGCGTACAGGCGGGCGGCGGGGAGTTGACGAAGGAAGCCGACATCTCGGCCGCGTTCGGCGGCCCGGCAGCGATCGGCGAGCTGTTCCTGACGGACCACCTGCTCGCGTTCGAGATCACGTCGATCGTCCTCCTCGTCGCCGCGGTTGGCGGCGTCATTCTCGGCGCCCACGCGCGCAGGTTTGACGACGAGGGCTCCTCGTGACGCGTGCGAATGTAAACGGTGCCAGGCACCAGTTCCGTGTCTGTGCCAGCTTCGTGCCAACTTCGACGCCGCGTCGAAAGGGGCGGGCGTAGGTGCTCGGCCCCGGCGTCGCGTGGTACCTCGCGATCGCCGCGTTCCTCTTCACCGTGGGCGGGCTCGGCGTGCTCCTGCGCCGCAACCCGCTCATCATCCTCCTCTCGCTGGAGCTGATGCTGAACGCGGCGAACCTCACGCTCATCGCGTTCGCGCGCCAGCACGGCTCGCTCGACGGGCAGATCTTCGCGCTCGCCGTGATGGCCGTCGCCGCCTCCGAGGTCGTCGTCGGGCTCGGGCTCGTCGTCGCGATGGCGCGCCGGAACGTCGCGCTCGACACCGACCGGCTGACCACGCTCCGCGGCTGATGGCGGTCGCCACCCTCCGCTGATGATCCCCGCCGCCTGGATCTGCCTCTTCCTGCCGCTCGCCGGTGCACTCGCGATCACGCTCGCCGGCAACACGATCAACCGCCGCGCCGCGGGCGTCATCGCCACGGGCTCCGTTGCAGGCGCGTTCGTGGCCGCCGTCTGGAGCTTCATCGCAATGCTCGGGCGCGGCGAGGAAGAGCGCGCGCAGGCGTCCACCGCCTGGAGCTGGCTCACCGCCGGCAACCTCGACTTCGGCCTCGAGATCTACGTCGACCAGCTCGCTGTCTTCATGATGCTCATCGTCTCCGGCGTCGGCGCGCTCATCGTCGGCTACTCGATCGGCTATATGGACAAGGTCGACGAAGAACGCCGCTTCTTCGCGTACATGGCGTTCTTTGTCTTCTCGATGCTGCTGCTCGTCGAGGGCGGAAACCTCCTGATCCTGCTCGCAGCCTGGGGCCTCGTCGGACTATCCTCGTACCTGCTCATCGGGTTCGAGCACGAGCGGCCGGCCGCCGTCGCCGCCGCGAAGAAGGCGTTCATCATGAACGCGTTCGGCGATGCGACCTTCGCGCTCGCGCTCTTCCTCCTGATCCAGCAGACCGGCACGCTCGGCTACGAGGCCGTCTTCGCGGAGGTGGACGGACTGAGCTCGACGGTGGCGACGCTCGTCGCACTAGGCCTGCTGGGAGGCGCAGTCGCGAAGTCGGCGCAGCTGCCACTCCAGACGTGGCTCCCGGATGCGATGGAGGGCCCGACGCCAGTCTCGGCCCTCATCCATGCGGCGACGATGGTCGTCGCCGGCGTCTACCTCATCTTCCGCACGGCCCCCGTGTTCGAGGCGGCGCCGGAGGTGCAGGACACGGCCGCGATTCTCGGGGCACTGACGCTCGTGGTCGCCGGCCTGATCGCGCTCGTGCAGACCGACATCAAGCGCGTGATCGCGTACTCGACGATGTCGCAGATCGGCTACATGTTCCTCGCCGTCGGCATCGGCGCGTACGCGACGGGGATGTTCCACCTGCTGACGCACGCGTTCTTCAAGGCGCTGCTCTTCCTCGCCGCCGGGATCCTCATCCACGCGCTCGCCGGAGAGCAGGACCTGCGTCAGATGGGCGGCCTCAGGCGGCTGATGCCGTTCACGTACGTCGCCTTCCTCGTCGGCGCGCTCGCGCTCGTCGGCGTGCCGCCGTTCTCGGGCTTCTTCTCAAAGGACCCGATCCTCGCGAACGCACTCGATGCCGGGGATCTCGGGTACGCCCTGTTCGCGCTGGCGGCCGTGGGCGCGTTCCTCACCGGCCTCTACACATTCCGGATGATCTTCCTCGCCTTCGGCGGCGAGCCGAGCGAGGAGCTCGAGGCGCGCTATCACCCGCATGGCGGGAAGGAAGGGCCGCCGTCGATGGTCCTCGTGGTCGGCGTGCTCGCGGTGCTCTCCGCGGTCGCCGGCTTCCTCCAGTACGCGCCGTACTGGACGCCGGTCGACGACTTCCTCGACCCCGTGGCCGAGCCGCTAGTCCACGCGACGAATGGCCAGGAGACGTTCGCGAGCGTCGTCGCAGTCGCCCTGGGCCTCGCCGGTATCGCCGCCGCCTGGCTCGTGTACTCGGCGAAGCAAATGCACGCGCCGCGGTCGTGGGCAGTGCTCGAGGAGAAG
>JBOGZW010000109.1:0-4810 GCA_050697575.1 Gaiellaceae bacterium
ACGCCGACGAGGAATCCGATCAGCGCGTATCCGAAGACGCTCTGCGAGTCCGCTCCAGGTGTCTCTACGGCGGCGGGGATCTCTTCCGTGACCTGAATCCCGCTCGAGCTCGTGACACCGACGGAGATGGGCTCGTCCTCGATCCAGTCGTACGGGACGACGATCGTCGCCGACCGCAGCCGCTCGAGCGTGGTCGGCCCGTCGACCGTGTACGGGACGATCGCGTCGGCGACCGTCACGGTCCCGATCGTGATCGCCTCGCGCTGCGGGTTCGTCACTCGGACCTCGATTCGCCCCGGCTCGAAGGACACGCGCCGGATGTCGAGCTCGTCGGCGGGCGGCGGGTTCGAGCCGACGAGGTCGACGATGGAGCCTCCGGCCGTCGCAAAGAGCGACACTGCGCCGACGAGGAGCAGGATCGGCAGCAGGGCCCAGAGCTGCCAGCCGCGCCTACTTGCCGTAGCCGCGCCCGACTCCACCCGCTAATCCTCCACCTGGAAGAAGCCCATCCAGCCGAGCTCGGCGAACTCCGACTGGTGTGCGTGGAACATGAACCGGCCGGCGTGGCGGAACTCGAGCTCGAGGATCCCCCGCTGCCCCTGGCAGAGCATGACCGTGTCCGTGTACTCGAAGTGGTCGCTCGAGCCCGTGGGGTAGTAGCGGAAGAAGTTCGCGTGGATGTGCAGGGAGTTGATGAGGTCGAACTCCGTGAGGTTGGCGAGGTAGATCCGCACGAGCTCGCCGCGCTTCACGCGAATCGGGTACTTCGCGTAGTAGAAGGCGAGGCCGTTGACGGTGTAGAAGTTGTTCTCGCCGTCGCCGTCCGTGTCGAAGCCGTTCATCACCATGACGAGCTCCGTTGCCGGCGGGCGCGGCTCGGGCGGGTCGATGATGAGCGCGCCGTACAGGCCTTTCTCGATGTGCTTCTTCAGCGGCGTCGCATGGCAGTGGTACAGGTGCATGCCGTGCGGATGCGCCTCGAACTCGTACGTGAACGAGCCGCCGGGAGGGATCGTCTCGAACACGCCATCCATGCCGGCGGGGTGGATTCCGTGGAAGTGGATGGTGTGCGGGTGGGTGCCGCGGTTGTGGAAGTTCACGCGGAAGATGTCGCCTTCGGTGGCACGCAGCACGGGGCCGGGCACGGTGCCGTTGTAGGTCCAGGCGGCGTACGTGACTCCTTTGGCGACCTCGATCTCGCGGTCCTGCGCAACGAGGGTGTACTCACGCACCCGGCCGGGCTCGTGCGGCAGGGCTGGTGGTGGATACAACAGGGCGTCGAGGTCGTTCGGCCCGCCTGGCGCCGGCACGCTGGGACCGATCATCGCCGCATGGCCTACGCGTGCATGGTGATGGCCGATGTGCGTCGCCGTCGACGCGCCGGCATCGCTCTCACTTGTGCTCGCGAGCTTGGCGAGCGGGACGGCGGCGACAGGAATCGCGGCTCCGGCCAGGAGCTTTCGCCTGCTGAGGCGTTTAGACATGCCTAAACTCTATATTAGATAGCGCATGTCTCCAGCGCCTCTCTCACAGACCGCCGAGGACTACCTCAAGGAGATCCACCGGCTCGAGTCGGAGCATGGCCGGGCGGCGACCTCCGCGCTCGCCGCGTCGCTCGGCGTGTCGCCACCCTCCGTGACGTCGATGTTGAAGAAGCTCGCGACGCTGAAGCTCGTCGTACACGAGCCCTACCGCGGCGTGAGGCTGACTCCGGCAGGGCGCAAGGCGGCCGTGGAGGTCATCCGGCACCACCGTCTGCTCGAGCAGTACCTGGCGGAGACGCTCGGCATGCCGATCGACGAGGTGCACGCTGAGGCCGACCGGCTCGAGCACGCGCTCTCCGAAGAGCTCGAGGCGCGAATTGACGAGACGCTCGGCTTCCCCACGCACGACCCGCACGGCGACCCGATTCCCGACGCGGACCTCAACGTCGGCGTCGACAGGTTGCGTCCGCTGCACGCACTCGGTGTGGGCGAGCGCTCGACCGTCCGCCGAGTTCCCGACGACACGGCGCTCCTGCGCTACCTGCGTGGGCTCGGGCTGCTACCGGGCGCCGTCGTGGAGGTCGTGCGCAGGGCACCTTCGCCGGAGCCCGTCGTCGTGGCCACGGGCGGCGTCGAGCACGCCATCTCGTTCGAGCTCGCAGGCCAGATCGGCGTGATCTAGCGCCCCGACCCCCTCGATCGAGGGACTGCCGGGAGAGACGAGCCGCCGATCCGGATGGCATGCAGTTCGTCCTTAGGAGAGCAGCGCTTGTCGCGCTGGCGCTCGTAGTGCCCGGCGCTGCACTCGCGTCCGCTACGGGTCCCTCGCTGAAGCTCGCCGGATCGGCGCGCGCGTATCAGGGCAAGCCCTACACCGTGTCGGTCACGAGCAAGAGCGCCTCGTGCGCGCTGAAGGTCCGCTACTCGGACGGCGCGAAGCAGGCCGGGCTGCTCGGCGCGAAGGGGGCGAACGGTCGCGTCACCTGGAAGTGGACGCTGCCGCAGCTCACCGCGCCCGGCCCGGCGCTACTGATCGCGCGATGCGGCAGTTCGACAGGTAGCCGGAAGATCACCGTCGTCGGCAGCCTGATCCCGCCGAAGATTCTCGTCAAGAAGAGCGGGTGGTCGGTTCGTACACGGCCGTTCGCGGGCTCGACCGTCAGCTACGGCGTGCTGCTGCGGAACACCTCGCCGAACGTCAACGCCATGAGCGTGAACGTCCAGGTGAACTTCGTGCTCGCTGACAGCAAGCTCATCGGCACCGCTTCGAAGCAGATCACGTCTATCGGCGCAGGCGAGACGTACAACTTCGCCGACCAGCTGGCATTCCCCGGCGACGCGCCGATTGCCAAGCTCGAGTTCGTCATCCTCGTGGCGTCGCGAGAGAAGGCTCAGAAGACGCCGCGCCCGGGGCTCGACAACATCGCGGTCCTGCCGGGCCAATTCGAACCTGCCTGGACGGGCTGGGTGCAGGGTGAGGTCGTGAACGACCACACAAAGCTCATGCTGAGGAGCACGAGCCTCTCGGCCGTGCTGTTCGACGCTGCCGGGAACGTGCTCGGGGGCGCGACCGGTGCGGCGTACAACCCGCTTCCGCCCGGCACTCGTCAGGTGTTCAAGCTCACGAGCGGGCTCGACTCGATCCCGTACGCCAAGGTGGCGTCCGTCGCCATCTCGGCGACGCCCAGCTGGGAAACGAACGCACCGTAGCAGGAGGGTCTGGCGGAACGGTGCTCGTCGCCGGGGCGCGCTGGAGGTTGTGATGCAAGGACGCAGGGAGCCCGCGTACTGAATGAAGTACGTGGGCCACCGAGGACGCCGCAGCGCTACCTCCAGCGTGATTCCGGTGGCACAGTCACTGTTTCGCCAGGCCCTCCTCAACCCTCTCCGGCCGCTAGCCTGCCTGCGTGAGAGTCGTAGGCAAGCTCGGTCTGCTCGTCCTCGGGCTGTTCGGCGGGTTCATGGCCGCGGCCGCCCTCGTGAAGCGCGCAGTTCCTTCACGCGGAGACGCCGAGAGCGACGAGGTGACGCTCATGGCGGTGTTCGACGGTACGGAGCTTCGGAGCGAGGCCAAGGCGTTCCGCGGCGGCTCGATTGTGGCCTGGTATGGGGGCGTCGACGTCGACCTGCGAGAGGCACAGCTGGCGCCCGACGCTCGCCTCTCCGTGACGGCGCTCTTTGGCGGCATCGTGCTTCGGGTCCCTCCCGAGTGGCGCATCGAGAAGGACATTCGCGCCGTCGCGGGCGGCTTCGACATCTCCGGCTCCGACCCGGACGACCCCGAAGCTCCCGTGCTGAGGCTCGAAGGGCGTGCGCTCTGCGGCGGGATCGCCGTCAGCCGGAAGCCGCCCGCGGACGACGACTAGACCCGCTATCCGGCCCGATCCAGGCCGGTAAAGTCGCGTACCGGATGGGGGTCTTTCGCTACGTCGTCTGTGACGTCTTCACGGACAGGCCATTGTCCGGCAACCAGCTCGCAGTGTTCACGGACGCGCGGGGGATCCCCGAGGGCGACCTGCAGGGCCTCGCCCGCGAGATGGCGTTCTCGGAGACGGTCTTCGTCTATCCGGCGAACGGCGACGCGCACGTCCGCCTGCGGATCTTCACGCCAGAAGCCGAGCTTCCCTTTGCGGGCCATCCGGTGCTCGGCTCCGCGTTCGTGCTCGGTGGGCCGTTACAGGCCGAGACGGTCCGTTTCGAGACCGGCGTCGGCATCATTCCCGTGCAGCTCGAGCGCGAAGGGCCGCGCATCGTCTTCGGGCGCATGACGCAACCCGTGCCGACGTGGGAACCGTTCGCGCAAACCGACGAGCTGCTCGCCGCTCTCGGCGTCGACCGCTCTGAGCTCCCCGTCGAGGTCTACGACAACGGTCTCAAGTACGTCTACGTCGTCCTGGGCTCGGTCGACGACGTGGCGGGTCTCCAGCCTGATCTTCGACGCCTCGGCGCGCTGGCTGAGGTTCTCGGCACGAACTGTCTCGCCGGCTCGGGCAAGACCTGGAAGACGCGGATGTTCGCGCCGGCGGACGGCGTCCCGGAGGATGCCGCGACCGGGTCGGCGGCGGGGCCACTCGCGGTCCACCTGCTCCGCCACGGCCTCATCGGCTCGGGCGAAGAGATCGAGATCTCGCAAGGGGCCGAACTCAGCCGTCCGTCGACGCTCTACGCGACCGCCTGGGGGAGTCCCGAGCAGATCGAGCACGTCGAGGTGGGCGGCAGCGCGGTCGTCGTCGCCCGCGGGGAGTTCCAGCTGTGACCCGGCATGCCGCCGCGGCAGAGACGGCGACAATCGCCGCAGCGGACGGCGAGTGGGCGTGAGACGACAC
>JBOGZW010000110.1:0-4686 GCA_050697575.1 Gaiellaceae bacterium
GCGAGTGCGCTCTTCCACAACGCCCTCGCCCTCTGGCGCGGACCGGCGCTGGCGGGCATCGACCTCGCGCCCGCATCGCGTACCGAGATCGGGCGGCTCGACGAGCTTCGGATCACGGCGCAGATGGACCGAATCGACTGCGACCTTGCGCTCGGGCTGCACGAGCACGTGATCGGCGAGCTCGAGGCGCTCATCGCCCAACATCTGCTGTACGAGCGACTTCGTGGCCAGTACATGCTTGCGCTCTACCGATCGGGACGGCAGGCCGACGCACTGCGTGCCTACCAGGATGCGCGCAAGACGCTCGTCGACGAGCTCGGCCTCGAACCGAGCGAAGCACTCCAGCGGCTCGAGCGTGCGATCCTCAACCACGACCCCGCGCTCCAGCTGCCTTCAGGGAGGTCGGTCCCGACCGTGGCCCAGCCACTCCGGCGGCGTTCCGCGCGGCGGTGGTTCCTCGTGCTCCCGGCGGCAGTGCTCCTCGCTGCGTCGCTGGCGATCCTGCTTGCCACCCGCAACGGCGGCGGCGCTCAGGTACCTCCGAACTCGGTAGCGGTGATCGATCCGGCTACGAACAAGGTCGACACGTCGGTTGCAGTCGGCGTCGACCCGGAGGCGGTCACAGTCGGCGGAGGTTCGGTCTGGGCGGCCAACACGGCGGACGAGACGGTCTCGCGCATCGACGCCCGCACGAGAAGCCTCGTTCGGACGATCCCCGTCGGCGAGTATCCGAGCGACGTGGCCGTCGCCGCCGCCTCGGCCTGGGTCGCGCTGGGCGCGCCGCAGCAGGTGAGGCGCATCGATCTGACTCGGAACGAGGCTGACGAGGTGATCTCATGGAGCGCGCCGACACCCGGCTTCGTCCCCTTCTGCACCCGCCTCGGCATGTCGGTGGCGGCCCGCGGGGGGGCGCTCTGGGTCGCATGCGTCAACCGGGAGACGCCGCCGATCTCGGATGCCTTACGCATCGACCTGAGGACCCGGAAGGTCACGCACGTGGCGGATGCTCTGACCGTCACATCGCCGGTGGCTGTGGGGTTCAGGGATGTTGCAGTTGGACTCGGATCGGTGTGGTACGTGAACGGCGACGCGAACACGGTCTCGCAGGTCGACACGGCGACATTGCAGAAGCTGCGCGACGTGACGGTCGGGAAGGGGCCCGTGGCGGCCGCCGTCGGCTTCGGCTCCGTCTGGGTCGCGAACGAGAAGGAGAACACCGTCTCCCGCATCGAGGTGGGCAGCCTGACTGAGGGCGTCACGGTCGAGACGATTCCGGTCGGCCGCGAGCCCGTGGACGTCGCCGTAGGGAACGGCGCCGTCTGGGTCGCGAACCGCGGCGACCGAAGCGTGTCCCGGGTCGACCCCGAGACGGGGAAGGTCGTAGCTACGATCGAGCTCGGGAGCGAGCCTGCCCGGCTGGCCGCCGGGGGCGACGCTGTCTGGGTCACCGTGAGGAGGCCCGGTAGATCGTCGCCCTAGGCGGCCGCCTGCGCAGGCAGTCCCGGATGCACGCGCTCCACGGCCGCGAGGAACCGCTCCTCGCTCGGCCCGATGCCGGCAGCGGAGAGCTGATCCGGCGCGAGAAGCACGCCCGCGAGCTCGGCCACGCCCGACGCCTCCACACCGTCGATCTCCGCGATCACGCGGTCCAGCGAGAGCAGCTCCGTGTCGGTGATGAGGGCCTTGCCGAGCCTGCTCATGCGGCTCGATGTCGACTCCATCGAGAGCACGATACGACCCTTGAGATTCTCCTTCGCGCGCTCGAGCTCGGCGTCGCTCACGTTGCCCGCGGCAACGTCGGCGATCTGCTTGCCGACGATGGCGAGGCACGGATCGAGGTTCTCCTCCCGCGTCCCGATGTAGACGCCGGTCTGGCCCGTGTCCGAATACTGGCCGGCGAACGTGTACACGGCGTACGCCATGCCCCGCTTCTCACGGATCTCCTGGAACAGCCGGGACGACGCCGAGCCGCCGAGGATCGCGTCCAGCACGGATGCGGCGAACCGCCTCCGGTCGGAGCGAGAGATTCCCGTCGCGCCGATGCACACGTGGTACTGCTCGGTGTCCTTGCGCTGGAAGCGGAGCCCGGGCGGCGGTGGCTTCACGAGCGGCTTGCGGACGGACGCGCCCGCCTGAGGGGGCTCGACGCGCTGGTGGGCGGCGCGCTCGAGCAGCGGAAGCAAGTGATCGTGCTCGAGGTTGCCAGCCCCCGCGACGACGATGTTGCCCGCGCGGTACGTTTGGCGGTGGTACGCCGAGAGCGTCCGGCGACTGACCGAGGAGATCACACCTGCGCGGCCGATGACCGGCCGGCCGAGCGCGTGGCTGCCGAAGACCGCTTCGGCCAGGAGATCGTGGACGAGATCTTGGGGCGTGTCCTCCACCATCGCGATCTCCTCGAGCACGACCTCCCGCTCGGCATCGACGTCCGCGAACGTCGGTGCGAACACCATGTCCGCCATCACGTCGAGGGCACGCTCGAGGTGCCGGTCGGGAACGCGCGCGTACACGACCGTCGATTCGCGCGACGTGGCAGCGTTCAGCTCGCCGCCCATCTCGTCGAAGATCTCGGCTATCTCCTTGGCCGAGTACGAGCGCGTGCCCTTGAAGAGCAGGTGCTCGATGAAGTGCGTCACTCCGGCCTTCGAGTCGGGCTCGTCCCGCGAGCCCGCTCCGATCCAGAACCCGAGCGCCACCGAGCGTACGTGGTCGAGGCGTTCGGTGATCAGCCGCTCGCCCGAGTCGAGCTCGGAAACGACGTATTCCTGCATCGAAGGATGGTAGCCCCCGAGTCAGCCTGGTTGCCTGTTCCGGCTACCCTCGGTGGGGGAGGACTGACCCCACGAAGACGCTCTCATTCTTTGCGAGTCCCCAGCGGCAGTGCCTCCGTTCGTACAAGGGCATCTTCAGCATCCCGCTCGTGGACTTTGCTACGGGGGCGTGGCGCTACACCTGCGAGCTCCCCCTAGCGCCTACACCCCGAAACGGACGTTCGTGAAGTACCAGTAGGCGGACGTCAGCCACAGCGCCACGAGCGCGGCGAAGAGCGTCCCGCCGACGAGCGGCATGAAGATGCAGTGGAACGCGACGGGCAGCGTGCAGAGGAACGCGAGTCGCCCCGACCAGCGGTGGATCCGCTTCACCTGCTCGTACGGCAGCCTCACGACGCCCTCGAGGTGGCCGAAGATCCGGGCTGCTGTCGTCACCTGCACGAGTGCGAGGAGGACGGCCGCCGTCGCGAACCAGGCCTTGCCGGCGATCGTCGTCGAGAAAACCGACGTCATGATGTCCGCGTACGTCGACTCGGCGCTCGCGAGCATGCTGCCCGGCGACCCTACTCGTTACGATCGCCGCATGTCGAGGCGCATGCGGCTGATCGTCATCCCCGCGTGCCTCTTCCTCGGCGTCTCGGCGACGGTCTTCGTGCTGGCCATGCTCGCGCTCGCCGAGCCGAGCACTCCGACGACGACGGGAGAGGTCGTGGTCGGCGACCAGTACCGCGGTCAGGTCGTGTACTCGCAGACGTGCGCGGGGTGCCACGGAGCGACCGGTGAGGGTGGCGTCGGCCCGAAGCTCGAGGGCAACACGATCTCGCTCGCGGCTGCGCAGGCGCAGATCGACTCGGGCGGAGGCGCCATGCCGGGCGGCCTCGTCTCCGGGCAGCAGGAGGAGGACGTGCTCGCGTACCTCGCGACGATCTTCGCTTCGGATCGTTGACCACCGAGCCGTTGACGGACGAGGAAGACGCCTTCGGCCAACTGCTACTGGACCATCTCGCGGGTCGGACAGGAGAGCAGCCGATGCTCGAGCTCGACGACGGGCGTTCAGGGCCGGCGCTCGGCGCCGAGTGGTTCTTTGCCGAGTACCCAGCATGGCCGGAGGCGGAACGCCAGGTGTTCGATGCCGTCTCGGGTCGAGTTCTCGATCTCGGCGCCGGGGCGGGCCGTCACAGCCTCCAGGCACAGGCGCAAGGGCTCGACGTCGTCGCGATCGACATCTCGCCAGGTGCTGTCGAGGTGTGTCGCCGGCGTGGCGTGAGCGATGCTCGACTGCTGTCGGTGGCTGCTGTCGACGATGAGCTTGGCGGCTTTGACTCGGTCCTGATGATGTGCGGGAACTTCGGCCTCGTCGGGAGCGCCGACCAGGCGAGGGCGACCCTGCTCCACCTGCGCGCGATGACGGCGTCGACTGGACGTATCGTCTTCGACTCGGTCGACCCGTACGTCGACGTGAGCGACGCGGAGATCGCGTACCAGGAACGAAACCGAACACGCGGCCGCCTCCCCGGACAAGTGACCATCCGGATCCGCTACGGCGAGCGGGTGACGCCGTGGTACGACCTCTTGAACCTCTCCGTCGACGAACTCGAGCAACTCATCCACGGCACCGGGTGGCGGCTGACGCAGGTCGTCGACGGCGCGCCGTCCGAGTTCTACGGCGTCATGGAGAAGGCATGACGGGTGATCAGGGGGGCCCGCCTGCGCAGGCCCCTGATCACAGGCGTCTAGTCGCGGCGCGGGCCGCGGTCGCGACGCCCGCCGCGACGGTCGCGGTCGGGGCGCTCCTCCCGCTCGCGCGGAGGCGCGTTCTTCGCCCGCTCGATGAGCTCCTCGGGCTGGACGAGCGTGCCGTTCTCGTGCTTCGCGATGAGCTTGAGGCCGATGCGGCCCCGTTCCTTGTCCACCT
>JBOGZW010000111.1:0-4633 GCA_050697575.1 Gaiellaceae bacterium
GATCGGCAGCCGCAATATTCACGAGCTGACGAAGCTGTCGGTGGCGGCGTCGCTCGAGTTCCTCGACGCACTAGACCTCACCGAGGTCGAGCGGCTGATCGGCGCGCGCATCGTCAAGGAGATCCGCGAGCGGCTGACGTTCCTCGCCGACGTCGGAGTCGGCTACCTCACGCTCGATCGCGCCGCCTCGACGCTGTCGGGTGGGGAGGCGCAGCGGCTGCGGCTCGCGACCCAGATCGGCTCACAGCTTGTCGGCGTGCTCTATATCCTCGACGAGCCGTCGATCGGCCTCCATCAGCGCGACAACGGCCGGCTGATCGGCACGCTCGAGCGGCTGCGCGACCTCGGCAACACCGTGCTTGTGGTCGAGCACGACGAGCAGATGATGCGGTCGGCCGACTGGCTCGTCGACATGGGCCCGGGCGCGGGCGAGCACGGCGGTTACGTCGTTGCCGAAGGGCCTGCGAAGAAGGTCGAGCGCGTGGCCGACTCGGTGACCGGCCAGTTCCTGTCCCGTGCGCGGGAGATCTCGGTGCCGGAGCGGCGGCCTCTGGACAACGGCACCTTCGTGGTGCGCGGGGCGCGGATGCACAACCTCAAGGGCATCGACGTCGAGTTCCCGGTCGGAAAGCTCGTCGCCGTCACCGGCGTCTCCGGCTCCGGCAAGTCGACGCTCGTCAACGAGATCGTCTACAAGGCGCTCGCGAACCGGCTGCACCGGATGCGCATCAAGCCCGGCGACCACGACTCGGTCGATGGCATCGACTGCTTCGACAAGGTGATCGACATCGACCAGTCGCCGATCGGCCGCACGCCGCGCTCGAACCCGGCCACGTATACCGACCTCTTTACGCCCATCCGCGAGCTCTACTCGCTCACGCCGGAGGCCAAAGTGCGCGGCTACAAGCCCGGCCGCTTCTCGTTCAACGTGCGCGGCGGGCGCTGCGAGACGTGCAAGGGCGACGGCCAGATCAAGATCGAGATGCACTTCCTGCCGGACGTCTATGTCCCCTGCGAGACCTGCCACGGGCGGCGCTACAACCGCGAGACGCTCGAGGTGCGCTTCAAGGGCAAGGCGATCGCCGACGTGCTGGAGATGTCGGTCGAAGAGGCCCTCGAGTTCTTCGCGAAGATCCCGAAGATCCGCCGCAAGCTCCAGACGCTCCACGACGTCGGTCTCGACTACATCAAGCTCGGCCAGCCGGCGACGACGCTCTCCGGCGGCGAGGCTCAGCGCGTGAAGCTCGCGAAGGAGCTGTCGAAGATCGCGACGGGGCGAACGCTCTACATCCTCGACGAGCCGACGACGGGCCTGCACTTCGCCGACATCGAGAAGCTGCTCGAGGTGTTGCAGAGGCTTGTGGACGCCGGGAACACTGTGCTCGTGATCGAGCACAACCTCGACGTCATCAAGCAGGCCGACTGGCTCGTCGACCTCGGTCCGGAGGGCGGTGACGCGGGGGGCGAGGTGATCGCCACCGGGACGCCGGAGCAGGTGGCCGAGGTCGAGGAGTCGTACACCGGCGCGTACCTGCGCGAGCTCTTGCCGACGCTCGCGGTCGCGGCTGCCTAGGTACCGAGCGAGAAGCGGGCGCGCGCGGCCCAGCGCACGTCCGGCTCGAGCTCCTCGAGCAGGACCGCCTCGGTCACGTTCGTCTCGATCGGGAGCTTCGGCACCACGTCCGCCTCGACCTCTTCGAGCAGCACGTGGTCGCCGTACGCCACGGTCAGATGCGGGATTACCTCGTCGTGGATCCCCTCGTACGGCAGGTACTCCGGCCAACGCTCGACGATCGCCTCTGTCAAGCGGGCGAAGGGTTCCGGCGGCTCCGGCGCGAGGTAGGCCATGCCCGGCCAGCGCCGCAGCTCATTGAACGAGACCCTGAAGGCCGGAGCGCTCGCGAAGAGCTCTCGGAGAGGTTCGATACACCCGCCGGCGGCTTCTTCCGCGGGCACGAAGGGATGGAGCAGCGTCACATGGGGAGGAATGCCGATCGAGGGCTTGTCGAGACACGTCTGCTCGCGCCAGCCGTCGACGACCGGCGTTGCCTCGGGAAACACCACGACAACCGCTGTCTCCATGGCGCGTTCGAGCGTAACCGTAAGCTGGCGCGATGACGTCGCGTGCCGACGAGATCAGGCGGCTCGAGCGCGGGTGGTGGAGACGGCTGCCGTTGATCCTCGTCCGGCCCGGCGACGTGTTTGCGGAGCTGCGCGACAGCTCCGATGAGCAGGCCGAGGCGCTTTCCGAGCCGATGGTGGCGCTCACGGTCCTCGCGGGGACGGCGATGTTCCTCTCGACGGCCACGGCAGGACAGCTCTTCGACGACCCGGAGTTCGACTGGCTGCTGATCGCCGTCGAGGCGTTCTTCGCCGGCGTGCTCGTCGCGCTCCAGAACTACTGGCTCGGCGGCGCCGCCCTGCTGCTGGGGTTGCGCAGCCTCGGCTCGATGGCGCGTTACCGCACCGCCCGCCAGATCGTCGGCCTGTCGACGGCACCGTTCGTGCTGGCGCTGCTGGTCGTCTGGCCGTTGCGGATCGCGATCTTCGGCGAGGACCTCTTCCGCTCGAACGGCTCGGACGAAGGCACGACCGCGTACGTCCTCAACGCCGTCGATGCCGTCTTCCTGGCCTGGGCACTCGTGCTCGCGATCGTCGGTGTGCGCACGGTCGAGCGGTGGAGCCTCCCGCGCTCGCTCGGGGCCGCGGCGTTCGCCGCGACGCTGTTCGGCCTGTTGCTGGCCGCCGCGATCTTCGCCTAGCGGATCGCCATCGTCTCTTCGAAGAGCGCGAGTTCCTGCTCGGGGATCGAGTACGTGTGCTGCTCCTCCGGGAACGCGCCGTTGCGCACGTCGTCGGCGTACGTCTCGAGCGCCTCGCGGGCGGCAGACGCGAGATCCGCGTACCGCTTGACGAAGCGCGGCGCCCGGCCCTCGTACAGGCCGAGCAGGTCGTGCCAGACGAGCACCTGACCGTCGCACTCCGCACCGGCGCCGATGCCGATCGTCGGAATGTGCAGCGCGCCGGTGATGCGCGCGGCCACCGGGGGCGGTACGCACTCGAGCACGAGCGAGAAGCAGCCGGCCGCCTCGAGCGCCAGAGCGTCCTCGTACAGCTGCCGCGCCTGCTCGGCCGACCGGCCCTGGGCCTTGAAGCCGCCGAGCATCGTCGCCGACTGCGGCGTCAGCCCGATGTGGCCCATGACGGGAATGCCCGATCCGACGAGTGCCCTGGCCCGCGACAGCATCGGCCCCGCGCCTTCGATCTTCACTGCGTCGGCGCCTGCCTCCTTGACGAAGCGCACGGCGTTCTCGACGGCCGTCTCGTCCGAGACCTGGAAGGAGCCGAACGGCATGTCGGCGACGACGAGCGGCCGCCGCGCGCCGCGCGTGACCGCGCGGGCGAGCACGATCATCTCGTCCATTGTCGCCGGCACCGTCGAGGAGTGGCCGAGCACCGTCATGGCGGCCGAGTCGCCCACGAGGACGATGTCCATGCCGGCCTCGTCGGCCAAGCGGCCGCTCGGCGCGTCATACGCCGTGACCATCACGATCTTCTGGCGGCGCTGCTTCATCTCCGCCAGCTCGGTCAGCGGGAGCTTGCCCGGGGCGGGAGTGGCGGGGGCGGGCTTACGCGGCCTGGTGCTCATGAGCCTCCTCCTCGTCGAGAGTGACGTTGTCGATCAGACGGACGGCGCCGACGCGCACGGCGGCGGCGAGGACGGGCGGATGGAACGGCGCGACCTCCACGTAGTCGACGGCGAGGCCGTCGAGCTCGCTGCGTGCCCGATCTACGTCCTTCGTAGCGAGCGCACGCGGCAGCGCGAGCGCCCGTCGGCGTTCCTCCTGCGTGAGCAGTGCATTGCGAGAAGACAGGGCGAGGCCGTCGGCGTCGCGGACGGTGGGGAGGACGCGAAGCTCTGTCGTGAGGTCGAGGTCACGGAGCATCCGCCGGATGACCTCCACCTGCTGCGCGTCCTTCTGGCCGAGGTACACGACGTCCGGCTGGACGATGTTGAAGAGCTTGAGGCAGATCGTCGCCACACCGCGGAAGTGTCCAGGGCGGTGGACGCCCTCGAGGATCGAGCCCAGCTCGGTCACATCGACCCACGTCTGGAACCCCGCGGGATACATCTCGCTCACAGTGGGGCAGAAGGCGAGGTCCGCGCCGGTCTCCGCGGCGACGGCGAGGTCGTGTTCCTCGTGGCGCGGATACGCGAGCAGGTCGGACTCCTCACCGAACTGCGCCGGGTTTACGAACAGGCTGACGACGACGGCGTCGCACTCCTCGCGGGCCGCGGCGAAGAGCGCCGCATGGCCACCGTGGAACCCGCCCATCGTCGGCACGAGACCGAGCGTGCCCTGCGTCGCCGCGCGAAATGCTCGCGCCTCGGCGATGGTCCGCGCGACTCTCACGTCGTTGTCGCCTCCGCGAGCACGCGGTACACGGGCTCGAGCTCAGGGCGCTGTTCGTGCAGCGCAGCCAGGTGCGCCGCCACCGTCTCCCAGTCGCCGCGCGCGATAGGGCCTGTGAGCTCGAAGCCGTTCTCGATCGTTCTCCGCATGAGCGGCACGAGCGCGTCGGGCGGCGCACCGGCGTCCTCGAAGAGCTCCGCCGCCGCTCGGTAGAGGGT
>JBOGZW010000112.1:0-4568 GCA_050697575.1 Gaiellaceae bacterium
CATGGTGTTGATCCAACATCGAGCTCTTACAGCGGCAGCGTGAGGCTCTCGAGGTCGCGGGGGTAGTACGTCACGAGCTCGGTGCCGTCCTCCGTCACGACCGCCGTGTCCGAGTGGCGGAAGCCACCGAGCTCGGGTGAGTAGAGCCCTGGCTCGACGGTGAAGACCATGCCGGGGACGATCTCCGTTTCGTCGCCCGTGTCGAGGAACGGCCCCTCGTGGTAGCGGAGGCCGATCGCGTGGCCCGTGTGGTGGCGCCAGTACGGCGTGAGGTCGTGCTCGTCGAAGTACGCGCGGACGGCGCGGTCGACGGCGGAGCAGTGTGCGCCCGGCTTGATCGCGTCGAACGCGATGTCCTGGAGCGCGACCATGTGGTCGAACATCCGGCGCTGCTCGTCGGTCGGCTCGCCGATCACCATCGTCCGCTCGAGCTCTGACAGATAGCCCCACAAGGCCGCGCTCGCGCCGGTCACCAGCACGTCGCCCGCCTGGAAGACGACGTTGTTCGCGAGCGCGTGCGGTATCGCCGAGCCGCGGCCGATCTGCCCGCGATAGCCGGCGTGCGCGCCGCGGACGACCGGGTTCTGGCCGCGGTAGAGCGGCCCTAGAGTCTGGAGCATGGCCGTCGTAGCCTCGTCTGAAGCGCGTTGTGTGACCTCCGTCTCGGTGAGACCGGGACGCGTGTACTGCTGCAAGAGACGGTGCGCGAGGTTCCCCCACTTCGAGCTCTCGCGGATGAGCGCGAGCTCGGCCTGCGACTTCACCGCCATCTGCGCCTCGACGAAGGGGACGACGCGGACGACCTCGCCGCTCGTCAGCTCGGACAGGGACGGGCCCTGGTAGCCGAGGATCCACGGATAGCCGTCCTGGTCGGCGCCGATCTGGCCGCCGATCGACATGGCAGCGAGCAGGTCGGCCAGAGCCGTCTCGGCACGCGGATCGCCCGGGTACTCGTCGTAGTGGGCGATGCGCTCGATGCCGGTCGCCCCGCCCGCGTGCTCCACCTCGAGCCGCGGCACGAGCATCGCCCGCTCACCCTCGGCCGAGACCGCGAACGCTATCGGCCGCTCGGTGGGGATGAACGCGAAGCCGGTGTAGTAGAGGACGTAGTACGGGTCGAAGAGCACCGCGCCGGAGAGCGACGAGGCGGCGAGGTGCTCGCACAACCGCTCGGCACGCGCGGTGTGCTCCTCCCGCGATATGGCTATAGAAGTCAGCATGCTGGGAGCCTATTGCCGATGAGCACTGACCGGATGGCGCTGCGCGCGACGCTGCACTGCCTGACGGGCTGCGGCATCGGCGAGGTGCTCGGCCTCGCGATCGGCACCGCTCTCGGATGGAGCAACGCGCCGACTATCGCGCTCGCCGTATCACTCGCGTTCCTCTTCGGCTATGCGTTCACGTTCGTGCCGCTCGTGCGCGGCGGGCTCGCCCTCGGCGCCGCGGTCGGCATCGCCCTGGCCGCCGACACGCTGTCGATCACCGTGATGGAGATCGTCGACAATGCGATCATCCTCGCCGTGCCGGGAGCGATGGACGCAGGGCTCGATTCACTGCTCTTCTGGGCCTCGCTCGCCCTCGCGCTGGCCGTCGCGTTCTGCGCCGCCTACCCCGTCAACCGCTGGCTGATCGCGCGCGGCAGGGGTCACGCCGTCGTCCCCCACCACCATTGACCGAGCGGCGCGATGTCGTCGTCGTCGGGGCGGGCGTCATGGGCCTCGCGTCGGCCTGGGCGCTGCGACGGGCCGGTCGCGACGTCACCGTGCTCGAACAGTTCGAGGTTGGCCACCCGTACGGGTCGAGCTACGGCGCTTCGCGCATCTTCCGCTTCGCGTATGACGAGACGGAGTGGGTCGAGCTCGCGCAGGAGACGCTGCCACTCTGGCGGGAACTGGAGCAGGAGTCGGCGACGGAGGTCCTCTCCCTCACCGGCCTTCTCGACGCACGGGACGACAGCGCCCCACTCCGGAAAGCGCTCGAGGCCTGCTCGGCCGAGTACGAGGTGCTCGACGCGCAGGAGGCCGCGCGCCGCTTCGGCATCGAGCTCGAAGGCGAGGTCGTGCTGGAGCTGCACGGCGGCATCGTCCGGGCGGACCGGGCGCTCGCCGCGTTCTCCCGCGGCATCGCTATCGAGCCCGGCGTCCGCGTGCTCGCGCTTCGCCCAGCGGAGGACGGCGTGTCGCTGGAGACGTCGGCCGGCACGATCGAGGCCGCGCTCGCGGTCGTTGCCGCCGGCGCCTGGGCCACGCCCTTGCTGGCCGACGCCGGGATCGGGCTGGAGACGAACGTCTCGCAGGAGACGGTCGCGTACTTCGACCTCCCGGCAGCCGACACGCTGCCTTCGGTCATCGACTGGAACGAGGAGATGGGCCTCCACGCGTACTCGCTGTCCGCCGGCGAGAACGTCCTCAAGGTCGGGCTACATCACTCAGGCGTGCCTGTCGAGCCTGGAGAGCGGGGGAAGCCGGATCCCCAAGTCGTCGAAGCCGAGTCGGAATGGGTGCGGCGGACCTACCCGGCGGCCGATCTCTCGCCGCGACGCGCCGAGACGTGCCTCTACACGAACATCGAGGAGGACCGGTTCG
Organism: Gaiellaceae bacterium; assembly: GCA_050697575.1. Lineage (GTDB taxonomy): Bacteria > Actinomycetota > Thermoleophilia > Gaiellales > Gaiellaceae > PALSA-612. The sequence continues at coordinate 2,586 of JBOGZW010000112.1, forward strand.
TGATCGAGCGGCATGGCGCGATCATCGCCTGCTCGGCGTGCTCCGGGCACGGCTTCAAGTTCGCCCCGGCCGTCGGAGCGCGAGTCGCTGCGCTCGCCTGACCGCGGCCCTTACTGTGCTCACCCAGACGCGTGGCGAAGCTCAAACTCTGGGCGCTGAACATCCTCAAGCCGGGCGCAGATACGAGCGGAGAGGAGACGGAGCCGGAAGAGGCAACAGCTCCCGTCGCCTAGGGCACGAGGGACTCGTTTGCGCCCGAGACGGTCAGTCCGGGCTCGGTCCCGCCGCCGATGACGTAGACGCGGCCCGCGATCGCTGCGACACCGACGCCGTGGCGCGGCGTCGGCAGATCGGCGAGGCGGCGCCAGCGCTTCGTCGCGACGTTGTAGCCGAAGACGGAACCGATCGTGCCCTGCGGCTCCTCGCCGCCCACGGAGACGATGAGCCCGTTCGTGAACGCGGCTCCGGTGCCGCCGCGCGGGTCCGGCACCGGCACGAGCTTCGTCCATCGCTTCGTGGCCGGGGAGTACGACTCGAAGGCGCGGAGGTTAGTGTCGATACCGGCGAGGCGCCCGGCGACGGCGTAGACCTTCCCGGCGGCCGTGGTCACCGCGAGGTGCTCGCGGGGCGTCGGGCCGGGAATCGACGCCCAGCGGCCCGTCTTGAGGTTCAACGCGAACGCACGGCGCGCGAGCCCGTCCGGCCCGACTCCGCCGACGACATAAAGCCTGCCGGCGACGGCTGCCGCGCCCGCCGCACCACGCACGCCGGGCATCGGCGCGAGGCTCCGCCAGCGTTCGCCGTCGAAGACGTACGCCGAGCGCAGCCTCACTCCCGGCCCGCCGTAGCCGCCGACGATGTAGAGCTTCCCTCCCGCGGAGGCGGCGGCGGCATGGTTGACGCCTACCGGCAAGTCCGGCAGCCGGCTCCAGGTGTCGGACGCCGGGTCGTAGAGGTCGGCGTCGTCCGTGGAGTCGCCGTCCGCGAGATACCCGCCGACGACGGCGATGTCTCCGCGGAACGGGGCGGCGGCCACCTCCGTGCGCGGCAGCGGCAGCGGTGCTTGCGGCTGCCAGGCCGCTCCACCGAGCGCGACCACGAGCGCCGCTACACCAGAAAGAACTGCTGCCAAGCCTCCCACCACGTGTCGGCGATCGACGTAATCGTGCGCTCGCCCTTGAGCTCGACGCCGGGCTTGCGCATGTACTCGTCCAGCGAGGCCGTCCGCGTGAACTCGACCTCGATCGTGCACGGTGAGCCCGGGTCGTACGGCGCGACGGCGCCGAGATCCTCGAGCGCCGCGTTCGCTCCCTCCTCGATCAGCTCGCGGGCCCGCCGGGCGGGGAGCTGACGCGCGCTGAACGCCCCGAGCCCGCGCTTGACGGCAACGGTCTTCAGGCCCCCGCCCAGCAGCTCGCGCCCTTCGCGGCAGACCGCCTCGTCTCCCGTCACGAGGAGGACGGGGCAGCCCCAGTTCCCGCAGAGCGCCGCGTTGATCCCCGTCTCGCCGACGAGCGTTCCGTTGAACGAGAGGTTCTGCCACGACTGGCCAGAGACGGTGTGGTTCATGACGCCGTCGCGCGTGCCGGCGCGCGCGTGCATGCCCACGAAGAGGGCGGCGTCGCACCCTTGCTCGAGGAACTCCGTGTACTCCGTCCACTCCTGCTGCACGACGAACTCGCACGCGGGATCAAGCAGGTCGGGGATGAGCGAGTTGAAGCTCCAGCCCTTGCCCGCGCCGTGGCAGTCCATGACGACGATCTCGGTCGCGCCAGCCGCCTTCGCCCCGCGCACGGCGGCGTTGATCTCTTCCGTGTAGAGCTTGCGCCCTTCCTCGTACATCGGGTCACCGCCGGTCGTCTGCTCCCACTTGACGATGCCCGCGACGCCTTCCATGTCCGAGATGACGTGAACCTTCACTCCGCCGCCCCCTGCTTCGCCGCTTCCGCACGAGAGATGATCTCGCGTATGACATCGGTCTTC
>JBOGZW010000113.1:0-4502 GCA_050697575.1 Gaiellaceae bacterium
GCTTGTACCAGTGCAAGCCGACCGGCCAGTCCGAGCTTGGCGTTAGCGTGCAGATGCATCCGCGCCCTCCTTTGAGCGTGAGCCCGGGAAGACCCACAGCCTCAAAGGAGGGCCGGATATCAGCTCACCCGTTCACAACCTGTGTGGGCGGGACAGCTAGCTAGCTCTCGTAGAGGCGCTCGACCTCCGCGGCGAAGTGCTCCTGGCAGATCTTTCGCCTGAGCTTCAGCGTCGGTGTCACCTCGCCCTCCTCGATCGAGAAGTCGCGCGGCAGGACGATGAAGCGCTTGATCTGCTCGAAGCGGGAGTGGGGCGCGTTCACCTCGTCGACGATGCTCTGCACGAGCGCGTGGACGTCGGGGTGCCTGGAGAGCGTCACGAGGTCGCCGTCGAGGCCCTGGCCCTGCGCCCAGCCGACGATCTCCGCGGGATCGAGCGTGATCAGCGCTGCGACGTACGGCCGGCGGTCGCCGACGACGAGCGCCTGCGAGACGTACCGTGAGGACTTCAGCTCGTTCTCGAGGTTTTGCGGGGCGACGTTCTTGCCTCCGGCCGTGACGAGGATGTCTTTCTTGCGGTCGGTGATCGTCACGAAGCCGTCCTCGTCGATCGAGGCGATGTCCCCGGTCGCGAGCCAGCCGTCGTCGTCGAGGATGGCGGCCGTCGCCTCGTCGTCCTTGTAGTAGCCGGCGAAGACGGTAGGGCTCCGGATGAAGAGCTCGCCGTCCTCCGCGAGCTTCAGCTCCCACCCCGGCAGCGCCTTGCCGACGGTGCCGAACTTGAAGCTCTCCTCACGGTTCGACGTCGCGCCCGTCGTGCACTCAGTGAGGCCGTAGGCCTCGAGGATGAGGATGTCGAGGGTGTGGAAGAACTCGAGGATTTCGACGGCGAGCGGGGCGCCGCCGGAGACCGCGCGCCGCAGGCGCCCGCCGAGGCGCGCCTTCACCTTCGAATACACGAGGCGGTCGGCGAGACGGTGCTGGGCCATGAGGCCACGCGGGACCGGGCGTCCCTGCTGGCGGAGCAGGCTCACTCGCCGCCCGACATCGAGCGCCCAGTCGATGAGCTGCCGCTGGACGCCCGTCGCCTCGTCGAACCTCGCGAGGACGGCCGTGTGCATCTTCTCGTAGACACGCGGCACGCTCGGGAAGACCGTCGGCCTCACCTCGAGCAGCGCGTCCGCGACGGCGTACGGGTCGGCACAGAAGGCGATCGTGTAGCCGGCCATTGGCGCGAGGAGATGCGTAAGGCGGCCGAAGTTGTGAGCGAGCGGCAGGTAGAGCAGGAGCAGGTCGTCCTTCTGGAAGACGTCGGCCATGTCGTTGACGACCTTCGCCATCTCGTAGTAGTTGCGGTGGAGGATCTTGCAGGCCTTTGGCGGGCCGGTCGTGCCGGACGTGTAGATGAACGTGAAGAGGTCGTCTTCGCCGATCTGCCTCTCGGCGTCGACGAGCGCCGTAGGCTGCTGGGCCGCGAATGTCCTCCCTCGCTCGGCGAGCCCGCCGAGGTCGGAGAACGTCAGCACATGCTGCAGTCCGGGTAGCTCGCCGCGCACGGCTTCGATCTTCTCGAGCTGCGCCTCGTCCTCGACGAGCACCCCGACGGCGTCGGAGTGGGCAAGGACGTAGCTGCAGTCCTCGGGCGACGAGCTCGCGTAGACCGGTGCCGTCACCCCTCCGACGAGCGCGAGCGCGAAGTCGAAGAGGCACCACTCGACACGCGTCCCGGCGAGGATCCCGAACGAATCGCCCTTGCGGACGCCGAGCGCCAGCAGGCCGTTTGCGAGCTCGTCTACCCGCCGTGCAGCCTCGGCAAGCGGCACGGGCGTCCACTCGCCGTCACCCTCCGCGAGATACAGGGGATCGGGGCGGCCCGACGCCACGGCGTCCCGCCAAAGCCTCACGATCGTGCGTGGCTGCGCGTTCATGGCCGAACCCTATGTTGCAGGGATTCTCAGGCGGGGAAAGAACAATGAACGTCCCAACTAGACTCTGACCATGCGAACGACCTGGAACGGTGCGATCAGCTTCGGGCTGGTCACAATCCCCGTGGGGCTCGCCCCCGCGACGAAGCCGGCTGCGCGGCAGTCGGACGTCTCGTTCCGGCTCCTGCACCGCGAGTGCAAGACGCCGATCAAGCAGAAGCGCTGGTGCCCGACGCATGACCGGGAGGTCGGCCCGGACGAGATCGTCCGCGGCTGGGAGGTGGCAAAGGGCGAATTCGTGATCGTCGAGGACGCCGATCTCGAGGCGATCGACCGAGACACGACGTCGCGCGCGATCGACATCAAGAGCTTCGTGCCCGCGGACGAGGTCGACCCGATCTACTACGACCGCACGTACTTCCTCGTCCCCGCCAGTGCGGGGGCGCAGCGTCGCCCGTACGTCCTGCTGCTGGAGGCGATGCGCGACACGAAGACCGCCGCGCTCGGGAGCTTCGTGCTTGCGGGCAAGGAGAAGCTCGCGCTCATCCGGGTTCGGGACGACGCGCTCGTGTTGGAGACGCTGTTCGTCGAGGAGGACGTCTACTCCGACGCCGAGATCGAGGAAGCGGTCGGGGACGTGAAGACGAAGAAGCAGGAGGTCGCACTCGCGCTCCAGGTGATCGACAGCCTCGCCGGTGAGTTCGACCCGAAGGAGCTCGTCAGCGAGTACCGGCGCGACCTGCAGGCGCTGCTCGAGGAGAAGCTCGCAGGCGCGCCGCCGGCGAAGCCCGAGGTCGAGGAGGAGGCGGAAGCCCCGGTCATCGATCTCATGGAGGCTCTTCGGAAGAGCGTCGCCGACGCGAAGAAGCGAAAGACACAGGCCGAGAAGCCAGCCGCCGCCCCGAAGCGGGCACCGGCCCGCAAGAAGGCCGCCGCGGCGAAGAAGCGCTAGCTAAGCGGCTCTGCTCAGGCCTTCGCGGCCGTCGCTTCGAGCTGCGCCTGGAAGAGCGTCTTGTCGATCTTGCCCTGGTAGATCGGCACGCCCTCCTCCACGCAGAAGCGGATGACGTCCTCCCGCTCCATGCCGACCTCCTTGGACAGCTCCTCCGGCGTCAGGTGGTTTGGCATCGCTCCTCCTTCAGGCGACGAACGCAGACAATGAAAAAGCCCGGCTGCCGTCGAGAGGCCGCGCGGGCGGATGTGTTCGTTTCGCGGACTCTCTCAACGGGCCCGCGGATCAACGACAGTCATCGCTCTGAGCATACTCCGGGGTGGTGCCGGAGCGCAACGGGGGTTAGACCGGGTTTGTCAGCTCGATGAAGTGCCAGTCGAGGTCGAACTCCTTCGCGAGCCGCGCGGCAAGCGCCTGGACGCCGAGCCGCTCCGTCGCATAGTGGCCACCGGCGACGAAATGGATGCCGAGCTCGCGGGCCGCCATCATCGTCGGCTCGGCGGGCTCGCCCGTGAGGAACGCGTCGTAGCCTGCCGCCGCCGCCGCACCCAGCAGCCCGGCACCCCCTCCGGACACGATCGCTACCCGCCTGACCTCGTCAGGCCCATACAGGAACGCGAGGGGCTCGCGGCCGCCGAGGACGTCCCGGACCCGTGCCGTGAAGGCGTCTGGGCTCAACGGCTCGCTGAGCGTGCCGCCGTGGCCGACGTCGAGTCGCTCTTCGATCTCGACGCCCAGCTCGCTCGCGAGCAGCGCGTTGTTGCCCAGTTCCGGGTGTGCGTCGAGCGCGAGGTGGTACGCCGCGAGCGTGATGTCGGCGTCGATGAGTGCCTTCAGGCGACCTTTCATCGCGCGATCGACCACGCGGGAGTCGTGTTCCCAGAAGAGGCCGTGATGGACGATGGCCAACTGCGCTCCGAGGGCCGCCGTGTGCTCGAAGAGCTCGCGTGAGGACGACACGCCGCAGGCGATCGTCGTCACCTCGTCGGCGCCGACCACCTGGAGGCCGATCGGCCCGTAGTCCGGGTACGACGCCACGTCGAGCAGTTCGTCAGCGAAGGCGAGGATCGCGTCCCGGTGCACCACGCGGCGCAGTGTATGTCTCTACGCAGCAGCTGCTGCGAAGGGGATGTCTGCGTCCGTTGCCGTACCTCCTTCCGGTGGCGAGAGGAATTCGACGCGATGGGCGACCACCTCGAGTGCGCTTCGCCGGCTACCGTCCTCGGCGTCCCACGAGCGGCTGCGGAGACGTCCTTCGACTCCGACACGCTTCCCCTTACCGAGGTACTGGCCACAGAGCTCCCCCTGGCGGTCCCAGGCGCTTACATGGACGAAGTCGGCGCCGCCGTCCTTCGACGGCCGGTCGATCGCCAACAGGAATCCGGCGACCTGCTTCCCCTCGCTGACAGCCTTCAGCTCGACGTCGGTAGCGAGGTTCCCGATGAGGCTGACGACGTTCATGCCTCGACGGTAGCCAGAGACCTGTGACGTGTCTGTTCCAAATGAAGGCCGAAAGTCGTTGCCGCTACGCTGTGCCTGCTCGGGGTGTGGCGCAGCCTGGTAGCGCGCTCCGTTCGGGTCGGAGAGGTCCCCAGTTCAAATCTGGGCACCCCGATTGCTCCGAGA
>JBOGZW010000114.1:0-4473 GCA_050697575.1 Gaiellaceae bacterium
GTCGCCGGGCCGTACGCGCTCGTCGAGCGAAACGGCGAGCCGGTTGAGCGCGAGAACTACGCCGAGCTCGAGCTCGAGGAGGGTGACGCGCTCGTCGTCGCCCGGCCCGTCGCGGGTGGATAGCCGGCTCTATCTGATCACCGCCGTGCGGCCGGATCTCGCCGAGTTCCTCGACGCAGCGGTGCGCGGCGGCGTCGACATCGTCCAGATCCGCGAGAAGGAGCTGGCGGACGGCGAGCTCCTGCCGAGGCTCGAGGAGGCGCGGGAGGTCACGCGCCGGCTCGGCGTGACGCTCGTCGTCAACGACCGGCCTGATCTCGCCATGCTCTGCGAGGCCGATTTCGTGCACGTTGGTCAGGACGATCTTCCGGTCCCGGCCGCGCGATCGCTCGGGGTCGGAGTCGGACAATCGACGCACGCGCCCGCGGAGATCGACGCTGCGCAAGCGGACTACATCGGCGTCGGCCCGGTGCATGCCACGCCGACGAAGGAAGGCCGGCCTGCCGTCGGCCTCGAGCTCGTTCGGTATGCCGCGTCGCACGCCCGTCAGCCCTGGTTCGCGATCGGCGGCATCGACGAGACGAACGTCGCCGACGTGGTCGCGGCCGGAGCGACGCGGATCGCCGTCGTCCGCGCGATCGGCGATGCAGAAGATCCCGAGCGCGCCGCGCGAACCCTCGGAGAGGCGTTGGCCCGCGGCTAAACTGGTTGCGCCGCTTGGCGGTCGTTCCCCGGTAGCTCAATTGGCAGAGCATCCGGCTGTTAACCGGAGGGTTGTTGGTTCGAGTCCAACCCGGGGAGCCTTTAGCGTGTGATCCGTGGTCGACACTACGATCTCGGCGCCTAGTTCGGGGAGAACGTATTCCGCGCGCCGACGCGTCCGGCTCTCCGACATGGACGCCTCGGGGCGGTTGCGGCTCGACGCGGTCGCGCGCTTCCTCCAGGACATCGCGATCGACGACGTGCAGGAGACCGGGTGGGGGATCCCCGACCATCTCTGGTTCGTGCGCAGCATCTGCGTCGACGTCGTTGAGCCGTTAATCGGCGACACGGAGGTGGAGCTGACCACCTGGTGCAGCGGCGTGGCGGCGATCGCGGCCGGGCGGCGGTGGTCGCTGACGGGCGACGCCGGAGGCCACATCGAGGTGGACAGCGTGTGGATCCACCTCGATGCCGAGCAGCGGCCGGCGCGGATCGAGGACTTCGGCGTGTATGCCGAGTCCGCCGGCGACCGGCACGTCTCGACGAAGCTGGCGCTCCCCGATCCTCCAGCCGCCGCGCCGCGCATGCCGTGGCCGCTGCGGGCCACCGATGTCGACCTCCACGGCCACGTGAACAACGCGGTGCACTGGCAGGCCGTGGAGAACACGTTGCCCGTGACAGGCCGGCTGCGAGCGGAGCTCGACTACCGCCAGCCGATCGATCTCGGCGAGGAGCTTCAGCTCGTGGAGTTCGGGAGCTGCCTTGCCTTCGTCACCGGCGACGGCGTCAAGGCCGTCGCCCGAGTCACGCCTACTTGAGCAGGAGCTTCTCCAGGCGGCCGTCGGCGATGGCGAGGCCGACCACCGTCATCACGGCCAAGTACGCGACGTGGCCGAGCGTCGCCCAGCCGACCGTGCCCAGAGTGAGGGCGCGCAGAAGTTCGACTCCGTGGTACAGCGGCGTCAGCGGCACGATCCACTGCGCTGCCGCCGGGTAGTCGGAGAGCGGCACGAAGGTCGCGGAGAAGAGAAAGAGCGGCAGCGATACGAGCTCGATCATCGCGAAGTCGGGCCACGAGCGCATGAACGTGACGCCGATCAGCCCGATTGCCGCAAACGCTGCACCGACGAGGATGGACGCCGGCACTGCCAGCACGGCCCACCACGACTCGACCAGTCCCATCGCCAGCATCACCACCACGAAACCCACTGCGTAGATGGCGCCGCGCATGAGGGCGTAAATCAGCTCGCCCAGCGCGACGTCGCGGATGCCTAGCGGCGTGGCGAGGACTCCGTCGTACGTCTTCATCCACTTGAGCTTCGCGAAGACGTTGATCGTCGACTCGTAGACGGCGCCGTTCATCGCGGAGGCGGCCAGCATCGCGGGTGCGACGAACTCCTTGTACGGCACGAGTTCGCCCCCGTAGCTCACGTCTCCCACGAGAGCACCGACGCCGAGGCCGATGCCGAGCAGGAAGAACACCGGCTCGAAGAAGCCCGATACGACGAGCAGCCAGGCGCGGCGACCGACGACGACGTTGCGATAGACGAGGCGTCCCGCGAGTGGGCCCCAGAGCGGGATGCCGCGGCGTGGTGGAGCGGCGATGGTGCTCACGCCAGCAGCTTTCTGGAGATGAGGCGAACGGCCAGCACCGAGCTGACCAGGGTGATCGCCACGAGGTACGCGACATGTCCGAGTGTCGGCAGCGCTTCGATGTCGCCGGTGCTGAGGTCGCGGCAGAGCTCGACGCCGTGCCAGAGCGGCGTCGCCCAGGCGACGGGCTCGAGCCAGTCGGGAAGCCGCTCGATGGGGAAGAACGTCCCCGAGAAGAGGAAGATGGGGAGGAGGAGGAAGCGGAACACGGCCGTCAGCGCAGCGTGGTTCTCTACGCCACCCGCGAGTGCCGCCATCGGCGCCGCGAACGCAAGCCCGCAGAGCACGGCCGCGAACGGCGTGAGCACCGCCAGCGGGGAGAGAAACGCTCCCGCGATCGCGGCCACGCCCGCGAAGAGGGCTGCCGCGGCGAGGATGCGCGCCGCCGCCCAGGAGAGCAAGCCGCTGAAGAGTTCATGGACGCGAACCGGCGTCGCGACGACTGCGTGGTACGTCTTCGCCCAGCGGATGCCGGCGGCCACCGGGAAGCTGCCCTCGTTCGTACCGATCTGCATCGCGAGGGCCGCGATCAGCCCGGGCGCGACGAACTCGAGGTAGGTCAGGCCTCCAAGGTTGGCGTTGCCATCGTCGACGAGCTCGCCGAGGAGGATCCCCATCGACACGAGGAAGAAGATCGGGTTGAGCAGCCCCGTGGTGATCGTGGCGCGCCAGGCGCGGCGGTACGAGCGCGCGTACCACCAGAAGATCGCAGCCGACTGCTCGACGTGATTGGGAACGGGAAGCGTCGCCGGGCTAGTCGACAAGCGTCCTCCCCGTCAGGTTCAGGAAGACGTCCTCCAGCGTGCTGCGGCGAACGAGGATGCTGTCGGGCTCGATGCCCCGCTCGTGGACTGCGCGCACGGCAGCCTCCCCGTCGTCCGTGTCGACGAGGATGCGGTCCGGCAGCACCTCCAGCCGCGCCCCGAGACCCTCGAGCCGGCTCTCCACGCCGTCTCTCTTCCCGTCTGCGAAGCGCAGCTCGACGACCTCGCGCTCGACGTGCTGGTCGATCAGCTGCCTCGGGGAGCCCTCGGCCACGATCTTGCCCTGGTCCATGATCACGAGCCGGTCACACAGCTGCTCGGCCTCGTCCATGTAGTGCGTCGTGAGCACGAGCGTCACGCCCTGGCTCTTCAGGCGGTAGAGACGGTCCCAGAGCACATGGCGCGCCTGCGGGTCGAGCCCGGTCGTGGGCTCGTCGAGCAGCATCAGGTCGGGGTTGTTGATGAGCCCGCGGGCGATCGTCAGCCGGCGCTTCATGCCGCCGGAGAGGTGCTCGACGCGCGCCTGGCGCCGGTCGGCCAGCTGCACGAACTCGAGCAGCTCGATGGCCCGCTGGCGGACGTCGCGCGACGGGATCCCGAAGTACCGTCCGTAGACGAGGAGGTTCTCGAACACCGTCAGCTCGAGGTCGAGATTGTCCTCCTGCGGGACGACCCCAAGCCGCTGGCGAATCCGCGGGCCGTCGGTCTCCGGATCGAGGTCGAAGATCCTCAGCTCTCCGCCGCCGCGCGGGGAGACGGCGCCGATCATGCGCATCGTCGATGTCTTGCCCGCGCCGTTCGGGCCGAGGAAGCCGAACGTCTCGCCAGGCTGGACGCTGAAGTCGATTCCGTCCACGGCGACGAGCTCGCCGAAGCGCTTCTCGAGGTTGCGGGCGACGACTGGAGGCGTTGTGCTCACGGACGCCGAGGCTAGCGGAATGCGATCATCCGACATCGTGATCGGCCGCGTGCTCGCCGCCGTCGCTGCCCTGGCGATTGCCGGCTCGGGTAGCGCCGCGGCCCCGTCTCCACAGGCGCTCCTCGCGAGGTACTCGCCGGTCGTCGTGCTCCATCCAGCCGAGCGCTTCCAGCCGGTCCCGGTCGACGGGTTTCTCGCCGATTCCGATGTTCAGGCCCGGCAGCCCGATGGCACGTGGGCCGCCGTGCCCGGGCCCCTGCCGGCCGCAGGTGGGCCCTGGCGGCTCGACCAAAGGCACTGCCTGGTGAGGGACGGGCTCGCCGCGGTCGACTGCTACGCGTCCGCCGAGGCGGCTCACGGGGCCCGGCCGACGGTCTACGGCGCGTATCACCGCCGCGGCGATCGCATCGCCCTCCAGTACTGGCTCTTTTACCC
>JBOGZW010000115.1:0-4461 GCA_050697575.1 Gaiellaceae bacterium
CCTTGATCGAGTACGGCCACTTGACGTTGACTTTCGGCTGTGTGGCGGGCGCCTTGAGCGTCGCCTTGATCCCGACCGCAGCACCGGCGACGGGCACGACGAGGAGCACCAACACGACCGCTCCGAGCTTCGTCCGCATGGCGGAATCGTAGACTTAACGGAGAGCGTCGGCGAGACGCGTGCAAGCGTCCGGCGTGGCAGCGGCGGCAAGGCGCGAGCGCGCCACGAGATCAAGCGGCGCCGAGGCGAGCGGTGGATCATCGAAGAGCTCGACCGTGACACCGCGCTCTCCCGCGACCAGCTGAGCCGCAGCGATGTCGACCGACCGTGCAGGGCGAAGGGAGGCGACGGCATCCACGCGCCCCGCGGCGAGATGGCAGAGCGAGAGCGCCAGCGAGCCCATCACGCGCAGCCGCTCGGCAATCGGCGTCAGCGCCCGAGCGTGCTCGGCGACGAGCACGGTCTTCGTCGCCTCGAGGCCGAGGAGCTCGATCGACTCCTTGGGCAGCGGCGCGTCGAGAGGCGCACCATCGAGCTGCGCGCCGTCTCCGCGGACGGCCGACCACTCCTCCCCCGAGCCGAAGTCGTGGACGAACCCGAAGACGACGTCGGCCATCGTCGGGCCCTCGGCAACGGCGAGCGAGATTGAGAAGAACGGGATGCCGCGCTTCGCGTTGATCGAGCCATCGATGGGGTCGAGCACGATGGTGACTGCGCCCTCCGCGTCGGCCGCGCGGTGGCCGAGCTCCTCGCTCACGAGCGCGAAGTCGATGCCTTCCGCGTCGAGCAGGGCGACGACCGCGCGCTCCGCCGCGTCGTCGATCGCCGTCGTGTCGTCGCCACCCTCTCCGGCGCCGACGACGAGTTCGCGCTCGTCGCGCGTGGGCAGCTCGGCGAGCACGCCCTCGACCTCGGCGGCGGCCGCGCGACAGAGATCGAGCCAGTCCGTCACAGGGGCATGAAGAAAAGGCCGGAGGGCAGCTTCGGGTAGAAGTACGTGCTCTTCTGCGGCATCGTCTCGCCGCGCTCGGCGAGCTCTCTCACGAGGGCGACGCTCGGCGGGCGCACGAGGACCGCAGCGTGCGCGGCCCCAGAGTCTACGGCGGCCTTCGCCTCCTCCTCGTACGGTGTGTACATCACTCCCTCGAGCCCGAGCCGGTCGACCAGCGCCGTGTCGGGCTCGCCGAGCTCGCCGTTCACGACCGTCGCCCCGCCCACGCGGTAGATGACGGCCGCAGAGCGGTCGGGCGGCAGCGCGCCATCGAAGGACCGCTCGCCGTCGACCGGGTCCAGGCGCTGGGCAATGCGGTGCGTGGGGAAGATCGTGAGGCCCTCCTGCTCGGTGGGGACGATCACGACGAGCATCCACGCGCTCTCTTCGCTTCGTTCCTCGGCGTGATAGGCAAGCGTCGTCTCGTAGCGATGGTGGCCGTCGGCGATGAGCAGCTGCGCGTCGGCGAGAACCTCCGGTGGATCGCTGTCGATGCGCCAGAGCCTGCTGCGCACGCCCTCGAGCTCCACCTCCAGCACGTTCTCTCCGTCAGGGCGCTCGAGCCGCCCGCGGTAGAGGAGGAAAATCGGCTCCACGTGCGCCTGGAGCGCCCGCAGCAGGCGAAGGCGCCCCTCCTTCGGCCCCGCATGCGTGCGCTCGTGCGGCAGGACGACTCCGGCCTCGTACGGTTCGGCGCGAAGAGCGCACACGAGCCCCTCGCGCGTCCGCGCAACGCCGTCGGGCCCGACGTACTCCTGAGCGAGCCACCAGCACGCGGCCTCGTCCTCGTGGACGAGGATGCCCTCGCCCAGCCACGCCGACCAGAGCGCCGCGGCTTCCGCCTCGTGGTCGGACAGCGTCAGGTGGACGACGTTGTAAGGGCTCGCACCGAGGTATCGGTCACGTGCCGCCGCGTCGAGCACGTCGTACGGCGGAGCCACGAGCGAGGCGAGCGGCCCGGCACGCTGCTCGTCGTAGCGCACGGCCCTGAACGGTCTCACCTGGGCCACGGCGCGGGACGTTACCAGCCGCATTCGGCCCTAGACTCGACGCCGTGGCGGCTATCGCCGACCTGGCTGAAGACGGCGTCGTCGAGGGGACCTATGCGGTCGCGCGAAAGCGGCGACTGCGCACGCGCGCCGGCACGGATTATCTCGCGCTCGAGCTCGTCGACCCGAGCGGCCGCATCGAGGGCCGGGTGTGGCACGACGTCGACCTCCTGGACGGGCGGTTCTCCGAGGGCGATGCCGTGCGCGTGCTCGGCCGCGTGGAGCGCTACCGCAACCAGCTTCAGCTCGACGTGCGCGCGATCGAGCCCGCCGAGGGCGCCGATCCGGCCGAACTGACGCCCGCGCTCCGCCGGGATGCCGACGAGCTGGAGGGGTTCCTCGACTTCCTCGCCGGCGAGATCTCGCATCCGGGGCTGAAAGCCGTCGTCACGACGATCGTCGGAGACGGCGCCCTCCGGCGAGCGTTTCGGGCGCTGCCGGCCTCACCGGAGGCGCATCACGTCTACGCGGGCGGCCTGCTCGAACACACCGTCGGCGTCGCCACGATCTGCCGGGAGCTCGTGCAGCTTCATCCGCGGCTGCGCTCGGACCTGCTGCTCGGCGCAGGGCTCCTGCACGATGTCGGGCGTACGCGCGAGCTGAAGCCGGGGCCGGGATTCCAGGTCACCGAAGAGGGCCGGCTGCTCGGTCACGTCCATCTCGGCCTGCGGCTCGTCGAGGAGCGATCGGCGAAGCTCGACGAAGGCGTCCGCGCCGAGCTGCTGCACGCGATCGCATGCCACCACGACGCCCGCGCGGCGCGAACCGCCGAGGCAGCCTGCCTCTATCACGCAAACCAGCTCGACGCCCTGGCCGCCACCCGCCCCGTCGAGGCTCCGAACTAAGGCAGCTTGGCTGCGAGCCGGTTCCAGGCGCGCTCGCGCTCGTAGCTCTGGTCAACGGCCACGACGCGCCCTTTCGCGTCGATGACGATCACCGCGGGCTGCCAGAGCACGCCGAAGCGCTTTGCCTTGCTGCGATTCGTATCGACGAGCTGCGGCCACTTCCAACCGTACTCCTTCACGAAGTCTCGCGCGCGGTCACCCTGATCAGCCGCATTGAGGCCGAGGTAGCGGAACTGCGGATGCTTCCGAACCCAGGTTGCGTAGGCGACCGCCTCGCTATTGCAAGCGCCTCACCACGACGACCAGACGTTGATGAAGACCGGCTTGCCACGGAGCTTCGTCAGGGACAGCTGCTTGCCGTCGAGCGTCACGCCGGCGAGCAGGGGAGCAGGGCGTCTCTTCGCGTCCGGCGTGGCGGTAGCGGTGGCGACGAGAGCAAGCGCGAGCACGGTAACGGCCACAAAGCGCACGCATCTAGGGTAGCCACGTGTTCGAGAACATCGCCTTAACTCTGCCCGGCCGGCTCGTAACGCTCGAGCCACTCGAGCGCACGCACGAGGACGGCCTGTTTCGGGCGGCTCAGGACATGGACTGGTCGCTGATGCCCGTGGATCCTTCAGCCGACCCGGCCCAGTTTCACGCATGGCTCGAAGACGCCCTCGCGCACGGCGAGCGCGGCGAGCAGGTCCCGTTCGCGATGCTCCAAGCGGACACGGGCACGCCGCTCGGAAGCACGCGTTACCTCTCACTCCGTCCCGAGCACCGCGGCCTGGAGATCGGCTGGACCTGGCTCACGCGCTCAGCCTGGTCGACGGGCGCAAACGTCGAGGCAAAGTTGCTGCTGCTCGAGCACGCGTTCGAGCGACTCGGCTGCATGCGTGTCGAGTTCAAGACCGACGCGAGGAACGAGCGCTCACGCCGCGCACTGGCCGCACTCCCCGCGCAGTTCGAAGGCGTCTTCCGCAAGCACATGCTCGTCGGGAACGAGGGCACACGCCTGCGCGACTCGGCCTGGTACGCGATCGTCGACGACGACTGGCCCGCAGTGAAGGCGAACCTCGAGGCGCGGCTCACACGTTGAAGCGGATGTGCAGCACGTCGCCGTCCTCGACGGTGTAGTCCTTCCCCTCGAGCCGCTGGAGGCCCCGGCGCGCCGCCTCGGCCCGTGATCCGCACTCCACGAGATCCCCGACCCGGATCACCTCGCAGCGGATGAAGCCGCGCGCGATGTCGGTATGGATCTCGGCTGCCGCGTCGAGCGCCGTCTGGCCACGCCGCAGCGTCCATGCGCGCGCCTCGGTCTCGCCGCCGGTGAAGAACGTGATGAGGTCGAGCGCGTCGCGCAGCCGCCGGACGACCTCCTCGAGCGCCGACGGCCCGTCGCGGAAGTCGGCGGCTTCCTCGTCGGGGAGTTCGGTGAGCTCGAGCTCCAGCGCTAGATCGATGCCCGTTGGGCCGTTCTCGACGACAACGCGCGGCTTCGTCGTCAGCGGCTCGAGCTCTCCGGGTATCTCCTCCACATAGTCGCCAAGCGCGCCGCCGGCATCGAGGTGGGCGAGCAGCGCCTCGAGCGCAC
>JBOGZW010000116.1:0-4375 GCA_050697575.1 Gaiellaceae bacterium
CCGGCTGCGCCGTCGCCTGACGCCGCTGGCGGCAGGATCCTGCGCTCGCGGCGCTTGAACGTATGTCCAGATACGCCCTGCGCGCCGCTCGCTTGCCTCCTTTGCCAGCGACGCCCGAGGAACGACCAGGCGGTGGTGATTATCCAGGCGGTCACGCGGGCATGCCCCGGTCACCCTCGGCACGGCGCACGCGCCGGATCCAGGCCGCCCAGTACTCGTCGACGAAGCGATCCTGGTACTTGTCGGCGCGCATTCGCTCCGCGTCGTCACGCGGGATGGGATGGAGTTCGCCCAGCCCGGTCGCGATCGCCTGCAGGCGGACCGCCCGCTCGAGCGTGATCGCGCTGAGCACGGCCCAGCGCACGTCCGCGTCGGCCACGACGACGCCGTGGTTTCTGAGGATGACGGCGCGGCGGTGGCCGAGCGCCTCCGCGACTGCGCGTGCCTGCTCCTCTTCCGTGATCAGCTCGGGGGTCTCCTCGAAATATGCGATGCCGTCCGCGAAGAGCACGGCATCGTGGGTCAGCAGCTCCAGCTCGGCGGTCGTGGCTCCGAAGGCGGTGACATAGGGCGGATGGGCGTGGACGATGGCGCCGACGTCCGGCCGGGACGCATAGATCTCTGTGTGGATGACGGTTTCCAGGTGGAGAGCGGCCGACGGGTCGTCGACCTCGACCACGTCTTCCGGGTCCACCTCCTCCAGCGCGAGGCCCTTGCGCTTGATGTAGACGGTGTCGCCACCGGCCGGCCGCGCGCTGACGTGGCCGAGCGTGAGGTCCGAGAAGCCTTCGAGGGCGAGGATGCGGCAGGCCCACGCGACCTGCTCGCGCACCGACTGGGCCGTGACGGAAACCGTCACCGGCGTTCCGTCGGCGGGTAGTCCGGGTGCGGGAAGCCGAAGACCATGACGACCTCCTCTTCCCCGTTGTTCGCAACGGCGTGCCAGATGCCGGCGGGGATCGTCAGCGCGTCTCCCTCGGCGAACGGAACCGTCTCCTCGTCGAGCCGGAGCTCCCCCGAGCCGGAGACGACGTACGCCACCTCCTCCGTTTCGTGGCAGACCGGCGGCAGCACCGTGCCGGGTGTGAAGACGGAGTAGCCGAGCGAGCTCCGCTCCCCCTTCGCGACCATGCGCGACCAGCTGCCTCCGGGCAGCTCGATCGGCTCGACGTCCACGAGCTTGACGACGTTTACGACAGCACCCACTCGCCGCCTCGCAGGATGTATGTGTCGTCGTCCTCGATCCACATCGTCGCGTTGAGGAAGACGCCGTCGAGGTGGAGCGAGCAGACGTTCTGCCCGCCGGGGTACGCGTTGTGGTTGTCGCCGAGCGCGATGTGGACTGTGCCTGCACGGCCCTTCTCCGACGGTGTGCCGAACGGCGCTTTCTCGCTCGTGCCGAAGGCGAACTCGCCGGCGACCGTCGCGTTCTCGACGCCGTCGATTGCCCTGCGCAGCCGCTCCGCCTCTTCGCCGCCTTCGATCCTCACGCACTTGCCGCCCTCGAACGTCCAGTGGATAGGCTCCTTCACCTGCCCCGGCAGGCCGATGCCGAGCATGACGCCGTCGACGACGGCCGTGCCGTGCGTGAAATCCTCGACTGCGGCGAACGCCACCTCGGCCCACAGCGGCACGGGCCCCATCATCTGGCCGCGCTTCTTCATCGGCGTCACCTCGAGCGCTGGACGGCCCTCGATCGAGACGGTGAAGTCGGTGCCGAGCGCCGTCGTCACGCGGACGCGCTTCTTTCCCTCGAGCGCTGCCATCGCGTCCTTCGCGCGCTGTGTCGCCCTCTCGATGTCCTCGACCGTGAGGTCCCACTCACCCATTCCCGGCTCGACCGAGGCGATCTTCCCGTTCGCCTCGCACGTCTCGCGGACCGCGCTCACGTGCGCGAAGCGGTTCGCCCATTCGAGGTCCGTGACGATGATCACCTCGTCGGAGCCCACCATCGCGCGGTGAAGGTTCGCGGGCGGCGCCATCGGGAAGCGGACGTCCGCCTTTCCGCGCCGGACCTGGAACTCGTTGTTCATGAGCACGGGCCACGCGCCGCGCTCGACGCAGACCTCCGCGATCGCGTGCGCCTGTTCCTCGTTCGCGTCGTCGCAGATGATCGTGACGACGTCGTCCTTCTCGACGGACATGCAGACGTCAACGACGAGCGCCGCGTCCTTCATGAGGCTCTTGGGCTCGACTGCGGTAGCCATCTACATCACCCTTTCTTGCTCGCGTGTGAACCGTGGCAAGACCTCGCGTGCGAATCGCCCCACCTGGTCGAACTGGTCGATGGCGCCGAAGCGGCAGATGAAGTGGTCGACACCCGCCTCGGCGAACGTCTCGATCCAGTCCGCGATCTGGTCCGGCATGCCGACAGGGCCCCAGTTGGAGAGATCCATCGCCTGCGACAGCTCGGGGTAGTACTTCGAGATGTAGTCGCCGAACGCCGTCCGTGCCTCGTCCTCCGAGTCGCCGATGTTCATCGTCACCTGGTATGAGATCAGTAGGCGGTCGAAGTCGGCGTCGAAGCGGTCGGCCGACCGCCGCAGCCAATCGAGCTGCTCGACGAGCTCCTCGGGATGCTCCGCCCGACAGCACGTCATCCAGCCGTCGCCGTAGCGGAGGATCCGCCGCGTCGCCGCCTCCAGGCGCCGCTCGATGACCTCCGCCGGCGCGTCGCCCTTCAGCCGCGGGTTCGAAACGACCCAGATCGGGGGCGGCTCTTGGAGCGGCATGAGCGGGCCCATCTCCGTCCCCGAGTAGAAGCCGACGTCGTCATAGTCGAAGAAGCGGCCCTTGAACGTGACACTCCCGGTCGTCCAGAGCTCGCGCAGGACGGCGAGGCCCTCTTCGAAGACCGCGCCGCGCCGCACGTAATCGAGGCCGAGTGCCTCGAACTCCCGGCGAACACCCTCCTCTGGATTTCCCATCCCCGTGCCGAAGATCGTCCGGCCGCCCGAGATCTGGTCGAGCGTGGCCCACTCGAGCGCGAGATAGAGCGGGTTTCGCGTCGAGGACACCATGCACGCCGTGCCGAGCTTCGCACGTGACGTTCGCTGCGAGATGGCGGCCAGCAACGAGATCGGCTCGTAGCGGGGCTTCGAGAAGAGGCTGTCTCCCACCCACACGGAGTCGAAGCCGGACGCTTCGACTACCTCGGAAAGGTCGAGCAGCATCTGGAGGTCGTAGTCGGGAGCGATGAGGGGCTCCCGGTTGTTGAGGTTGACGCCGAATTGCAGCGGGGTCATCCACGCTCCTCCACATGCAGACGGATCTGCGGCACGCGGATGTGCTCCGACACGAGGTGGACGGCGCGCTCCACGTCGCCGGCCCTGGCGGCACGCAGGATTGCCTTGTGCTCGGCGATCGAGCGCTGGACGTTGCCGCGCAACTCGAGCGATCGAAGGCGGTAGCGGTCGATCTGGCTGCAAAGCCCGCGGTACAGGTCACTGAGCATTCGGTTGCCGGAGACGTCGAAGAAGGCTCGATGGAAGCCGGTGTTGGCCTCGAAGAATCCTTGCGTGTCTGCGTGTTCCGCGCAGGCGGTCATCTCGTCGATATAGGCGTCCAGGGCGGCCAGGTCGTCCTCAGTGAGCCGCGGTACCGCGAGGCGAACGGCCATCACCTCGAGCGCTTCGCGCACCTGGTAGGCCTCGAGGAACTCCTCGGTCGACAGCGCGCGAACGATTGCCCCGCGTCGGGGGCGCACCGTGACGAGGCCCTCGGCCGCCAGCCGACCGATCGCCTCGCGGATCGGGCCCCGGCTGACACCGAGGCTCCGGGAAAGCGCGACCTCCTGGAGCTCGCTTCCGGGGGGCAGGGTTCCGGAGAGGATCTCGCCGCGCAAGTGTGTGTGGACGCGCTCCCAGAGCGTCAGGTTCTCGAGCGGTGCGGCCGTCTCCGATGTCAGCTCCGTGCGCTCGTGCGTCTCGAGTGCCATTGCAAGATCCGCTCGGGGGTGTTAGAAACGTCTAGCGTTGACTGTCAACACTCGGCAGCCGACCCTAACACCGTTGGCCTGCGAACGCCAAGACGTGAGCCGGACGTGATCTTCGACGCCCACATGCACGTCGGCGACTTCGGGCCGTTGTTCGGCGTCTCGCTCGACCGTGACGGGCTCGCGGCGATCATCGACGAGCACGACTACGGCGGCTGCCTCGTGTTCTATCCGGACAACGAGTACGTGCAGACCGTTGTCGAGTCGATCCCCGAGGCGTACGCGCTCGTCTGGGGAAACCCGCGTGTGCCGGGATACGTCGAAGAGGTGAAGCGCTTCCTCGGGCATCCGAAGTTCCTCGGCCTGAAGCTCCATCCGCTCATCGACGGGTACCTCCCGAACGACCCCAGTGTCCACCCGCTCATGGAGCTCCTGCGGGAG
>JBOGZW010000117.1:0-4244 GCA_050697575.1 Gaiellaceae bacterium
GGTATCGGGCGTCCGCGTCTCCCGGCGGGATGACGACCCACGGCCCGGCCAGGGGGATGCAGACCGGAAGGCCGCGGCATTCGTCGGCAGCGTGCGCGGACGGCGCGGCGAGCACCGTCAGCGCCGCGGCTGCGGCTACGAGCAGTCCACCCGCTCTCACGGCAACCTCCTGAACCAGCTCGCCGACAACGCGCCGCCCAGCAGCAGCATGAGCACGCCGGCGCCCGCGAACGCTACCGTCACTTCCCGCCACTCCTCCTCGCTGCCCAGCCGCGACTCGAGATCGCCGTACACGGCCTGCAGCTGCTCGAGCGTCGGCGACGAGAAGAACCTGCCGCCGGTCTCGCCGGCCACGTTGCGCAACGTGGTGGGATCGGCCGGCACCTCGACGCGTGCGGTGTAGCCCCCGGCGAGTGGCACTTCGACGACACCGTCCGCCGTGCCCATGCCGACGGTGAACACGGGGACGCCGCGCTCCTGTGCCAGCTGGCTCGCACGCTGGGGGGTGACCGTCCCGCCGTCCTCCTTGCCGTCGGAGACGAGCAGGACCGTCGTCGGCGCCGGCTCCTGGTCTTTCGCCGCGTCGGCCGCGCCCACGGCCCGTCCGACCTCGACGGCCTTCGCGATCGCGTCGCCGAGCGCCGTGCCCTCGCCTGTCCGTAGCTCGTCGAGCGCCAGGTCGACGAGCTCGCGATCGCGGGTCGGCGGTGCCACGACGCGGGCATCGCTAGCGAAGGAGACGACGCCGACGCGGTATGAGTCCGGCGCCTCGGCCAGGAATTCTCGGATGCCCGCCTTGGCTGCCTCCATGCGGCTGGGCGCGACATCGTCCGCCGCCATCGACCGCGACGTGTCGATGGCGATCATGATCGTCGCGGCCTCGCTAGGAACCGAGATCTCCGCCTTCGGCCTCGCGAGGCCCACGAGCAGCGCCGTCAGCGCGACGAGCAGGATCGCCGGGGGCACGTGCCGCCGGCGTCCCGGCTCACGGTCGACGACGTTCGGCAGCAGCGGCGGCGACGCGAAGCGGGCGGCGACGCGCGACCGGCGCCGGTAATGCACGACGTAGAGCGCGATCACGGCCGGGACGACGAGCAGCGCGAGCAGGTACAGAGGAGATTCGAAGCTCATCTTCTGCGTGACCTCGTGCGCAGGAAAGCGGCGAGCGTCCGCAGCCAGTCGCCGGACGTGGAGAGCACGACGTGACCTACGCCGAGCGCGCCGAACATTCGCGCGAGCTCGAGCCGCTCGGCTGCGGCCGCCTCCGCGTACCGCGCGCGAAGGCGTTCGCTCGAGGTGTCCACGCGGAGCTGCCTACCCGTTTCGGGGTCGACGAGCCGAAGAGTGCCCACGCTGGGCAGCGCCTCTTCGCGGGGATCGCGGATCTCCACTGCGACCACGTCATGGCGGCCCGCGAGCTCGAGCAGAGGGCGACGCCAGTCCTGCGGCCCGCGGAAGTCCGAGACGACGGCGACGAACGCCTGCTGGCGCGCAATGGCGCCCGCACGCCGGAGAGCCTCTCCGAGCGACGTGGCGCCGCGCGGCGTCTCGTCCTGTTCGCCGTCGAGGGCGAGCAGCAGGCCGACGAGCGCGGTCCGGCCTTGACGGGGACGAAGCGTGACCGGCTCTTCGTCGCCGAACGTCAGCACGCCGAGACGGTTCCCATGGCGGCTCGCGATGTGGCCAAGCGCGAGTGCCACCCCCTCGGCGACGTCGGCCTTGCGCCGGTCGGCAGTGCCGAACGTCATGGACAACGACGTGTCGAGGACGATCCAGCTCACGAGCACTCGCTCGGCGAGCTGCACGCGCACGTGCGGCTCGCCGGTCCGCGCCGTCACGTTCCAGTCGATGTCACGGACGTCGTCTTCCCCGGGCACATAGGGGCGCACCTGTGCGAGCTCCGTTCCCCGGCCGAGGACATGGGCACGATGGTCACCGGAGAGCAAGCCCTCCACGCGTCGCACGACCGTCAGGTCAAGTGCCCGGAGGAGCTGATCCGGCAGCGGGCCCGGGCCCGGCTTCGCCGGTGTGCGCGCCGTAACGCTCAGGGCGGCGCCCCTCACGCCACTCGCTCCCTCCCCAGGTCGAGCTGAGGCACCGGCACGGCGGCGACGATCTGGTCGAGCAGCGAGTCGGGGCTACGCTCCTCGGCCAGCGCCTGGTACGTGAGCACGAGCCGGTGACGGAACGCGTCCTTCACGAGATCCTGGACGTCGGCGACGACGGCGTAGTCGCGCCCCCGGAGGACGGCCAGCGCCCTCGCGCCCTGGGCGACCGCGATGGGCCCGCGCGGGCTCGCGCCGAAGGCGATGTAGTCGGCCAGCTCCGGCAGGCCCACGTCGCCGGGCGTCCGGGTGGCACCTGCCAGCTCGACGGCGTAGCTGATCAGGCCGGGATCGACATACGTGTCGCGCACGGTCAGCTGCAGCGAGCGGATGTCGTCGAGGGAAAGCGCCTGCTCGAGATCCGGATGGGCCACCAGCTGACGGTGCACGACCGTGAGCTCCTCGTCGTGCTCGGGGTAGTCGACGAGGATCTTCAGCATGAAGCGGTCGATCTGCGCCTCCGGCAATGGATACGTGCCTTCGGACTCGATCGGATTCTGCGTGGCCATGACGAGGAACGGATCGGGAACGCGATGCGTCGTGTCGCCGATCGTGACCTGGTGCTCCTGCATCACCTCGAGGAGCGCCGACTGCACCTTCGCCGGAGCGCGGTTGATCTCGTCCGCGAGCAGGAAGTTGCAGAAAACCGGGCCCAGGTGGGTGTCGAACGAGCCGGTGTCCGCCCGGTACATCCGCGTGCCGACGAGATCGGACGGCACGAGATCGGGCGTGAACTGGATGCGGCTGAACGTCCCACCGAGGACGTTCGCTGCGGTCTTCACCGTCAGGGTCTTCGCCAGTCCCGGAACGCCTTCGATCAGCAGGTGGCCGCCGGCGAGCAGGCAGGTCAGCACCCGCTCGAGCATCTCGTCCTGTCCGGCGATCACGCGCCTGATCTCGAAGAGGGCTCGCTCCAGCATCTCCTTCGCTTGCTGGGGCTCGGGAACGGGCGGCTGCTCGGTCTGCTCGGGCACGCCTCCTCCTTCGATCGGGTCCCGTCAGTCAAGCATGTCTTGCCTGAGAGCCGCGTGAAGATCCGGTGACGCTCGGCGGCGAGTTAGGCTGCGCCTGTGAGCGAACTCGTGACACCGGAGCTCGAAGCGCAGGCGGTCGCGTGGCGGCGCCACCTCCATCAGCACCCGGAGCTGAGCTTCCAGGAACACGAGACCTCGGCCTTCCTATTCGAGCTGCTCGGCGGCGTGGACGGCCTCGAGCTCGACCGCCCGACGGAGACGAGCCTCGTCGCGACGATGCGTACCGGGCGGCCGGGGAAGACGCTTGCGCTACGCGCGGACATCGACGCGCTTCCGATCCAGGAGGAGACCGGCCTGGAGTTTGCATCCCAGAACTCCGGTGTCATGCACGCGTGCGGCCATGACGGCCACACGGCGATGCTGCTCGCGACGCTGAACGCGCTGCACGAGCGGCGCGACGAGTTGAACGGTGAGATCCGCTTCATCTTCCAGCACGCCGAGGAGCTCGGGCCGGGCGGCGCGGGCGAGCTTGTCGAGGCCGGCGTGATGGACGGCGTCGATCTCGTGGTGGGCGCGCATCTGTTCTCCCTCGACGAGCTCGGCAAAGTCGGCGTGCTATGCGGCCCGCACACGGCCGCCGCCGACGTCTTCGCGATCGTGATCCGCGGCAAGGGCGGTCATGGAGCGGCGCCGCACGAGTCGGTCGATCCGGTCACCGCAGCCGCACAGGTCGTCAGCGGCCTCCAGCACGTCGTGTCACGCATGGTCGATCCCATCGAGCGTGCCGTCGTCTCCGTGACGCAGATTCACGCCGGCACGGCCGACAACATCATCCCCGACGCTGTCGAGCTGGGCGGCACCGTGCGGACGTTCACGGCGGAGGTACGTGCTTCCGTGCGGGACGCGATGGATAGGTTCGCACGCGGCATCGCCGAGGCACACGGCTGCACGTCGACGTTCACGTACGAGGAGGGCTACGACTGCGTCGTCAACGACGAGGAAGCAGCGGCGCTCGTCGAGGCTGCCATTCGCGAGGAGCTCGGCGACGACGCGTTCTTCGTTCCGCCGCCGATCATGGGCGGCGAGGACTTCTCGGCGTACCTCAGGGCTGCGCCGGGCGCGTTCTTCATCGTCGGCGCCGGTGGCAAGGACCACTACCCCCACC
>JBOGZW010000118.1:0-4196 GCA_050697575.1 Gaiellaceae bacterium
GCGTAGAAGAGCGTGAAGAACGCTGCGAACGCTAGGGCGGCGCCGAGTGCGTGATCGAAGAAGAGCGTCGCGAACGGGAAGAGCAGCGTGCACAGGCCGGCGGTGACGGCGGTGACTGGCCCGAAGCCGGACTCGATGTCGTCGCCCACCCTGCGCAACATGAACAGCAGCGCAGCCGTCGGCAGCACGGCGCCGACGAGCACGAGGATCCAGAGCGCGAGGGACCGTGGATCGGTGCCGATCGCGTCCGCGGCGCCGTCGAGGATACCGGTCTCGTCGAGGACGAAATAGGGGCCGACGGTGAGGAAGGCCAGACCCGGCGCCTTGGTCGAGTAGTAGTGCCCGTCGTACCAGGCCAAGTCCTTCGACTCCCGCTGGTAGCGGTCGACGATGGCCGTCCCGTCCGTGAGCGAGCGAACGAGCGCGAGGTGGGCGAACTGGTTCTCGCCGCCACCCTGCACGACCGTCGCGTAGCCGAGCACAACGGCACAGATCGCGAGCGTGCCAGCCCTCCGCATGTGCCGAACACTACGCCGCCCCGGCGACAGCCGGGCGCCACGAGTAGCGCGCGAGCGACGCGTCCCGGAGCGCCGTACAATCGGCCGCCGTGCACGGCTGGGGAGGACTCTGGGCAGAGAGCGTCAGGCTCGGCCTGCGCCATCTCGTGCGGAAGGGCTACCGGCGCGAGGCCGTCGTACGCGTCGTCGTCCCGCTCGATCCGAGCCGCTATCTCGAGCTACCGTGGGCGCTCGAGCGGCTGGGCGCGAAGGCGGGCGAGCGCGTGCTCGACCTCGCCGGACCGAAGCTGCTCTCCGTCGCGCTCGCCCGTCGGGGTGTTCACGTGACGGCCGTGGACCAGCTCGAGCGCGAGATCGAGACCTGGCGGGCGCTCGCCGGAGACGTCCCCGGGCTCGAGCTCGCCGTCGCAAACGGCCGGGCGTTGCCGTTCGACGACGCGTCGTTCGACCACGCGTTCTCGATCTCCGTCCTCGAGCACATCGAGGAGCCCGGGGACGCCGAGGCGCTCCGTG
Source organism: Gaiellaceae bacterium (assembly GCA_050697575.1). GTDB lineage: Bacteria > Actinomycetota > Thermoleophilia > Gaiellales > Gaiellaceae > PALSA-612. Next base: position 1,032 of record JBOGZW010000118.1, read on the forward strand.
AGCTGTCGCGCGTCGTTCGGCCCGGCGGCTGGGTGCTCGTGACGCTGCCTCACTCGCCGGCCTATCGCGAGGACTGGCGCGACTCGCCCGTCTATGCGAACGAGCCGGGCGCAGGGCGTTCGTTCTTCCAGCGCTGGTACGACACGCCGCGCGTGGACGCACTCGTGGCAGCCGCGCCAGAGCTCGAGCTCGTCTCACGGGAGGTCGTCCGCATGTCGCCGAACTGGAACGACGCGTACGTGCGCTCGTTCCCGTGGCTCGTGCCCCTCGGGCCGTTCTACGGGCTGCTCGGCCGCGAGGTCGCGGCACCCGACGGCGACGTCGTGCGGCTGGCCTTCGTCAGGCGCTGACGTCGCGGTAGACGGCGTCGTGCGCGCGGGCGCACGCATCCCACGTAAAGGCTGCGGCACGCGCCACCCCTCGCTCCACGAGTCGGCCCTCGAGGGCACGGAGGATCGCTGCAGCCATCTCCTCGGTCGATAGCGGGTCGAAGTACTCGGCAGCATCGCCGCAGACCTCCGGGAGGGAGGTCGCGTTGGACGTGGCCACGGGGCACCCGCACGCCATCGCCTCGAGCGGCGGCAGCCCGAAGCCCTCGTAGAGGCTCGGGAAGACGAGGCAGGCTGCGCTGCGGTACAGGTCGACGAGCTCGTCCGCCGACACGTGCCCGCGCGACTCGACGGCCTCCGGCAGCCGCGCCCGATCGTGGCCCTGCCCGGTGAGGACGAGCCGCAGCTCAGGGCGCTCCAGTCGCACGACCCCGAACGCGTCGAACAGCCGGTCGTGGTTCTTGTGGGGCCAGTGGTTGGCGGGGTAGAGCAGGAAGGGCTTACGCATGCGGTCATCTGGGGTGAGCCGTTCGCGGTCGATGCCGAGGTGGATCGTGCGGACGCGCTCGCGTGGCAGCCCGTACCGCTGGAGCATGGTCGACCGGGCGTGCTCGGAGATCGCGATCAGCAGCCGGCTGCGCTTCACGGTCCACCCGTAGACGGCGCGACGGTATGCAAGCTCTGCGCGCGAGAAGAACGCCGGATAGAGCTCGTGCTGCAGGTCGTGGACGGTCGTCACTGCGGGCGGCGTGTCGACGCGCGGAATCATCACGCTGAGCGGGAAGTGGAGAGCATCGAGGGCGGCGCCCTCGAACCGGCGGCGGATTGGCGCCGGCATCGCCGTCGCCAGCGACATGGCGGCAATGCGGCCCCCGGTCGTCGTCCGCGCACGGTACTCGGGGACGACGGTCGTCGGGAGCGCTTCGCCGGCGCCGGGAGCGACTGTTGGCGCGAAAACCGCGTACTCGAGCTCGCCGACCCGCGCCAGGGCACGGCAGAGCTCGCGCGCGTACGTCTCGGAACCTCCCACGGCCCCGGGCACGAGCGTCAGCAGGCTCAGCCCGACGCGCATCGGGCGAGCGTACCGACGCTTACGGCGCCGTAACAGGCTGGAAGTACCATGCGGCCATGCCGGACGGCGGCGGGCACGATGGTGCGTCTGCACAGGCTCTGCCGTCCGCGGAGGTGGACGCCGTCGGGCTGTTCGAGCATCTGCGCGAGGAGATCCGCCGTGGCGGCGCCGGTCCGGAGGGGGCACGTGCAACGTGGCGTGCGCAGGCAGAGCGGATGTGGCCCGTGTCGGCCGAGCGTCCACTGCAACGGCGACCGGGCATCAAGGGCGCGATCGCGTATCCCGTCAAGCGGCTGCTGCGGCCGCTGCTCCGGTGGTACGTCGAGCCGCTGGCGGCCGAGCAGCGCGCGTTCAACGACGCCGTCCTCAAGCTCGTCGACGACCTCTACGAGGCTGCCGACCGGGCGAAGGCAGGTGACGAGTCGAGCCGCCGAGCGCTCGTTGAGCTCGAGGAACGGCTTCGCCGCGTCGAGCGGCGCGGCGCGGCGGGCGTGGCTGCGCCCGCTGCCGCGACGGTGGCAGCGCAGCCGGCTGCTGCGGCCGTGCCCGACTACTTCGCATTCGAGGCGCGGATGCGTGGCTCCACCGCCGCCGTTCGCGATCGACAGCGTCCGTACGTCGACGACTTCCGTGAAGCAACTCCCGTGCTCGACATCGGCTGCGGGCGCGGCGAATTCCTGTCGTTGCTGCGCGAGGCGGGCGTCGAGGCCCGGGGGATCGACGCCGACGCGGACATGGTCGTGTACGCCGGCGGGGAGGGGCTCGACGTGGAGCAGGCGGATGCCGTGGCGTACCTCGAGGCTCTTGACGACAGCTCGCTCGGGGGGATCTTCGCGGCGCAGGTCGTCGAGCACCTGCCTCCCGCAACACTCGTCCGGCTGCTCGAGCTCGCAACGGCGAAGCTCCGGCAGGGCGGTCTTCTCGTCGCCGAGACGATCAACCCCCTCTCGCCACTGGCGCTGCGCAGCTACTTTGCCGATCTCACGCACGCACAGCCGCTCGTCCCCGAGACGCTCGTGCTGCTCGCGGAACAGGCGGGATTCCGCGAGGTCGACATTCGGTACGTGAACGAGCCCGAGGAGCGGCTGGCGGTGCCGGACGACCCGCTCATCGCCGGTAACGTGCGGAGGCTGAACGAGCTCCTGTTCGGTCCGCTCGACTACGCGATTGTCGCCCGGACGTGATGGACACTTTCGGCACAGAATTGTCACTCCCCGGCCGGAGATTGCTCGTTAGGCTGCAGCCGAGGGCAGGGGAGGTGGGGCAACCCAGGCTCCTGAGCGTTGATCGGGCGCAGCCGTGAGGATCGCCGTCTGCCGCCCGCAGGTGCCGTTCGAGCGCGGGGGCGCTGAGATCTTCGCGGACGACCTCACCACGGAGCTGCGGAAGGGCGGGCACGAGGCCGACGTCGTCACGCTCCCGTTCAAGTGGTACCCCGGCGCGCGTGTGCTGAGCCAGGCGTTCCTCTGGCGGCTCGCCGACCTGACGGAGGCGGACGGCCGCGCCATCGACATGGTGATCGCCACGAAGTTCCCGTCGTATTGCGTGCGGCATCCGAACAAGGTCGTCTGGCTCCTTCACCAGTTCCGCCAGGCGTACGAGCTCGACCGCACGGAGCTCGGTCAATTCTCCGAGTCGCCGCCTGACCGCGCGCTACGCCGGCAGGTGCAGCGCCTCGACCGCGTCTGCCTCGGCGAGGCGCGCCGCGTCTTCGCGACATCGCAAAACGTCGCCGACCGCCTCGCCCGCTCGACGGACATCACG
>JBOGZW010000119.1:0-4193 GCA_050697575.1 Gaiellaceae bacterium
GCCGAAGGCCGGCCCACGAAACGGTGGATCAGGGAGATCCGAGCGGGCAGTTGTTCCCGACTGCCGGGTTCGGATCGACGCACTTGATCCGGCCCTGGATCGTCGGGCTGATTCCCGGAGGCGTGCTCGTGTCGATGTAGTCGGCGAGCACCTGATCCATGATCTCCTGCGTCGTGGCTCGGCTGATGAAGTTCGGATACCCGTCGCCGCCGCTGGCCATGAAGTCGTTCTCGGCGATCTTGTACGGGCCGCCGCCGGCGGTCAGGTCGATCGGCGCGCCCGTGCAGGTGCCGTCAGGGGCCTGGCGCACTGCACCGGTGACCCGGCTCCCGACCGGGGCTTCGATGTTGTACGTGAAGCAGAGGCCGGAGATCTGCGGGAACCGGCCGTTCGCTCCGGGCATCGAGGAGACGCCGTTCTCGAGCATCGTCTTCAGCTCGGCGCCGTTCACGTCGAGGGTGACGACGACGTTCCCGAACGGGAGCACCGCCAGCACCTGGCCGCGAGTGATGAGGTACGGCGGCGGCGTGTATGCGGGACAGAGGCCGGAGCCGCCGCCGGCGGGCGGACACGTCAACGCGTCGCGGAGCCCGCCCGAGTTCGTGATCGCGAATTCGGTCCCGATCGAGCTGTACTTCGTTCGCATGGCGTCGGTCGTCACGTCTCCGACGAGCGACTCGCACAGCCGGCCGTCCACACGACCGCACACGTCTGAGCGGAGGATCTGGACCGTCGAATTGCCGATGACCGTGCCCAGGATCGGCTGCAGCTGCGCGAGGAGCTGGTTGATCCGAGCCTGGATCGCCGGGTCGGGCGTGACCCCGATGGTCCACGGCTTGTGGAAATCAGCGGTCTTGTAGACGACCTGCTTCGTGCTCGTGTCGACGACCAGCCGCACGCGCGTGAAGCGGACGCCCTTCGAGAGGTTCTCCACGACGAGCGTGCCGTTCGGGCGCGTGGAGAGCACCTGGAAGTTCGTGTGGTCGCCGATGACGGCGTCGACACCGGTGAGCTGGTCGGCGAGGTCGATGAGCGGCCCCGTCGGGTTGCTCAACGTCCCGGCGGTCGCGCCGTCGTGACCCATCACCACGATCGGCCCGTCCTTCTTCGCGTTAAGCCTGTTCACCTCTTCCTGCACCCGCGGCAGCCGGAAATCGACATGGAACGGGTCGAAGGCGCCGGGGAACACGAGCGTCGGCGCGTCCTCGTTCGTGAAGCCGACGATGTCGAGCTTCGCGCCGTCGAACGCGTCGAACACCTTCGACGGTGACCACTGCGGTGGCGTGTTCCCCTGGGCGTTGACGACATTGGCTGACAGGTACGGGAAGTTCGCGAGTGGAATGAGCGTATTCCTCAGGTACGCGCTTCCCTTGTCGAAGTTGTGGTTCCCGAGCCCGTCGGCCGAGAAGCCCATGAGGTTCATGAGCTCGATCGTCGGCGTGTCCCCGAAGAAGGCGGAGATCGGGGGCGTCGCGCCGACGGAGTCGCCGGCGGCGACGGTGATCGAGCCTCCTGGTGCCTCGGCGCGATAGGCGTCGAACCACGGCTTCAGGAACGCCGATCCGCCGATGGCAAACGTCGGGTTGACGGCCGGAGCCGCGAGGTTGTCAGCGGTTTCGGCCAGCGGCACGAGCTGACCGTGGTAGTCGGAGATGTCGAGGATCGTCACCTCCTTGTACTGCCCCGGCTTCGGCACGAGGCCCGTGAGGATCTTCCCGCGGGCGTTCATAGGCCCAGGGATGTTCATGAGGAACGCGATCGTCGGAGCGACGTCGATCGCACGGACACCGGCGACCGGGCCTTGCTTGCGGATGCCCGGCCCGGAGGCGATGAACGTGCCTTGCATGTTGATGTTGTGTGCAAGGTCGACGAGGTCGGGTAGGTACCCGTGCTGGCCGAAGAACTGACTGAACGCGATCAGCGTGCCGGGCGTCGCCGCATCCGACTGGTACGGGGGCCTGAAGACGACGACGACGTCTCCTGAACGGTTCGGGTGCAGAGAGTCGGAGCCGCCGACGTTCCGGAGCTGCTCCTTCTTGAAGACGGCCTGGACGACCTGCTGCTGCCCGGGCAGGTTCGGGTCGTCGAGGTTCTGGAAGTAGTTGACGAGGCTGTTGCGGACCGTCTCGTAGTCCGCGGCCGGAACCTGGGGCGCATTGCTGCAGGTCGGGCCCGGCGAGCAGGGGAACGTGGCCGGATCTCGTCCGGCGAGATCAATGTAGAGCTGGACGGTGCCGCCCGCGTGGCACTCCTTGACGAGCGTGGCCGCGACTACGCGGCAATTGGAGATCTGCTCCGGGCCGTATCCGAGGTCGGCGAGCGCCTTTGACGTGTTGACCGCGTACCACTGCGGCGCAAAGCCGTGGTCCGAGGAGACGAAGGTCGTTTCGTCGTTCATCAGCGAGCGCCCGAGGGCCAGGGTTTCGTCCGCCTCGTGGTACGCAGATCGGACATAGCCCTCACGGATAGCGACGCGCCCGTCCGGAATGTTGTCGTTCGTCAGGTCGTCGAAGTAGGGGTTCGGATTGCCGTCGATGTCCGTCGGCGTGTAGAGGCCCATGAACTGGTGGCTGAACTCGTCCGTGCCCGGCGTGCCGAGCAACAGCAAGTCCGGGCTCACCCCCAGCGTGCCGAAGATGTAATTGAGGTACGCCCAGTGGGCGTCCTTCCACATGAGGCCCTGCTGGACGTACGTGTCCTCGTCAACGATGCCGGCCTCGAGCGGTGCGAAGTCGGCGGCCGTCGAGCTCGGGAACTGTGACGCGAGCGTCTCTTCGAACGCCAGCGAGCCAGCAGGACCAAGGGCGTTGTAGGACGCGTTGACGCGCGCCACCGACGTGAAGTACATGCGGAACTGCGACAGGTTGGGCGCGATCTCGATTGCCTTCAGGTAGAAGCCGGCGGTCTGGCCAGCGCGTGGCCCGATCAGCGCGACCTTCACGTCCGCCCAGTCGCCCTGCGCGAGGTTTGCGACCGCGGCGTCTCCGTCCTTGCCTGCCGTTGCCGGCACGACGAGCACGCGGTTGTAATTCGTCGTCGAGTCGTTGGTGGAGTCGTAGATGTAGAGGTCGTAGACCCGCGTCGGGTTGGCCGCCGCGAACGTGGTGGTGTTCGTCAGCTGCTCCTGCATCGCGGGGCTGAACGACGCGGGCACGTTCGTCCAGCCCGCGGCCGGATCGAGGTCGACCCTGAAGTAGTCGACGCCGAAGGCGTTCGCGCCGGCCGGCTGACCGGGAAGGTCGTAGTTCAGGACGATCCCGCGCCGCGAGAAGAACGAGCGGAAGTCCACCACCGGCCCATTGAGCGCGGGAACGAGCCCTCTGGAAGCAACCCACTCGACCGAGACGACCTCCTTGCCGGCGCGCTCGGCCGCCTGCGCGATGTGATCCGCCTGCAGGATCCCGGTGGTCGCGAAGCTCGTCGAGTTGTTGAAGTTGCCCTCGCCGGTTCGGTGGAACGTGTTGTTCGTCGAGCCGTGCTCTCCCGGCCACGTGCCGGTTGCGAGCGTGTGCCAGCCGACGCCGGTGTTCGGCGGGAAGGCCTGGCGAAGGCCGTTCTGGCCCTTGACCCCTTCTTCCATGAGCTTCTTCATCTCCGGCATCGCGCCGGCAGCCGCGTACTTGTCCACGAGATCAGGTCGCATCCCGTCCGCGGCAAACAAGATCACCTTTGCCGCCAGTGGGTCGGCAGCGTTGGCTGCTCTCACACTTCCACCTGCCGTAGCTACTGCGGCAAGCACCCCTGCGATCAGGGCCCCTGCGATGACGACGTAACTGACACTCCGTTTCACGGCCCCTCCCCTTCCGACGTCAGACGACGGCGTGAATCTACTGCCTCTGTACGAGGCGTGCAGCCTTCACGACACGGCCAGGCCAGGGGCGGGCCGGTCTAAGCCGCTTCCGTCGGCCTCCAGTTGCCGCCGCCGTCGCGCTCGAGCGCGGGAAGCGGTGTGCCGACGCTCCATAGAGACCCTCGGGTCGCTGACAATGAAGCCTCGGGTCCCCACGTGCGAGTCCTCGACCTCCCGCACCGCGGTCGCTCGAACAGCGACGGCCCGCTCGAAGAGTGCGTCGGGCTCCGTCGTGGAAACGTGAACCGAGTACGGGGGATAGACACCCGTTGTGTGGAGCATGACTCCGCCGCCACTGGGCCAGCGACGAGGGGTCCGGTGGAACTACCTCGCGCCTAGTCGG
>JBOGZW010000120.1:0-4152 GCA_050697575.1 Gaiellaceae bacterium
ATCCACGATCTCATCTACCGGATCTATCCGGAGGCGCATTCAGGCCTGCGGTCACTCGGAATGGGCCTGCTCGTCCCACTGGCAGCCCGCCGTTCCCATCGCATTATCGTGCCGTCGCAGGCAACCAGGAACGATCTCAGCCGCATCCTCAAGGTGCCCCAGGGGAAGATCTCGGTGGTGCCAAACGGCATCGGCTTCTCTCCTGCGTCGAGCTCGATCTCAGAAGACGAGCTGCGCCAGCGCTACCGCCTAGGGGCAAAGCCGTTCATCCTTACCGTGTCCGCGAAGCGAGCGCACAAGAACCTCGTGCGACTGCTCGTGGCGCTCGCGGCCATTCCGACAGAGCGTAGACCGATTCTCGTCCTTCCCGGCTACACGACCCAGTACGAGCGGGAGGTGCGCCGGTCCGCCGATTTTCTCGGTGTCGCGGCCGACACCCGTTTCGTCGGCTGGGTCTCGAGCGAGGAGCTCGAGAGTCTCTACCGGAGCGCGGTTTGCTTCGTTTTCCCATCCCTTTACGAAGGGTTCGGGCTCCCGGTGCTCGAGGCGATGGCTCGAGGAGTGCCCGTGGCATGCTCGGACCGCGGGGCGCTCAGCGAGGTTGTCGACGGAGCAGCCCTGACGTTCGATCCCGAGCAGCCCCGGGCAATCGCGGATGCCATCGAACGGCTGCTCGCGGATGCGGCTGAGCGTGAGCGACTGAGGAGCGCAGGTGTTGCCAACGCCGCCCGCTTCACGTGGGCCGAGACTGCGAGGGGAACGCTGCGGGCGTACGAGCTGGCGTTGGGAAGAGCGTGAGCCCTCTCAGCTTCGGGCGTACTCGTCAAAGATGGTTACGAGCGACCGTTCGAGCGAGAGGCGCTCAGCGTTGCGACGGAACCAGTCGAGCGTCGAGCCACGCAGCCCCAGTCCAGCCCGCTGGACGCGGACGATGGCCTCCGCGAGATCCGCGGGAGCCGCCGAGGCCGCGACGACGCCGTTCACGCCCTCCTCGACGAGCTCGGCAGCCGCGTTGTCCGGTCCACGCACGACGACGGTAGGTGTTCCTCGCGCGGCGGCTTCGAGCACGACCAACCCGTAGCCCTCGCGACTCGACGGCAGCAGGAGGCAGAGCGCGGTCGCGAGCGCCTGGTCGATTCGCTCGGACTCGACGAACCCCGGAGCAGCCACGACTGCGTCGAGACCGGACTCGGCAATCAGCCGAAGGACCTCGCGGCGCTCGGGGCCGTCGCCGTAGATGTCGCCGCGCAGACCGGGAATCTGCGCGCGGGCGTTCGTGATAGCCGGCACGATGGCCCGGACGCGCTTCTCAGGGATGTGCCGGCCGGCGAAGACCACGACCGGCTCGGCCGGCGCCCGCTTCCCGGCCCCTGTCGTCCCTGTGTACTGACCTTCGAGCAACAGGGGCTCGAGCCCCGCTTCCCGCAGACGGCGCTCGTGGAGCCGCGAAAAACAGAACGCCCGCTGGGGGACGCGCAAACAGAGCCTCTGGATCCGCCAGCCGAGTCTCCCGCGGGTCGGGCCCAGATATGACTCCCAATACTCGCGCGTCCACACCTCGTGCCAGTCGACGAAGATCCTGAATTCGTGCCGGCGACGGGCGGCCGCCGCGGCCAGGAGCGAGAAGTACGGGAAGGACGCGGTGTGGACGACGTCGTACGCGCTGCCGTGGGCGAGGAGGTGCCTGAACACCCCCGCCCCGAAGGCGAGCGGTGGTGTCGTCCGACGGCGCCCCTCCCTCGTGTAGAGCTCGGCGCTCGGGGAGACGGCGACCACGCGAACGCCGGCCACGGTCGGCTCCCCTCCCGTCCGCCACTGTCGTCTGGTCAGGTAGGTGACCTCGTGTCCGTCCTTTGCAGCGCGCTCGGCAAGCCCTCGGTACCAGCGCTCTGCTCCGCCGATCGTGTACGGGTAGAGGCAGTCGTAGACGATGCAGACGCGCACGAGACATATCCTCCCAGCCGGGAAGGCGTGACGGCGGTACCCACACATGACGAGCACGGCGCGCGCGTCTCCGTCGTCATCCCCTGTCTCAACGAGGCCGAGACGATTGCAGAGTGCGTGACCAGTGCGCGTGCGGTCCTCGAGGAGAGCGGCCTTCGGGGAGAGGTGATCGTCGTCGACAACGCGTCAGACGACGGCAGCGGAGACATCGCGCGGGCGGCCGGGGCGGCCGTCGTCTACGAGCCGCGGCGCGGGTACGGCAGCGCGTACCTGGCCGGGCTGGCGGCGGCTCACGGTGACTACATCGTGATGGCGGACGCCGATCTGACCTACGACTTCCGCGAGATCCCGGCGTTTGTACGAGAGCTCGAAGCTGGCGCCGAGCTCGTCGTCGGCAACCGGCTAAAAGGCATCCAGGCGGGCGCGATGCCCGTTCTCAGCCGGATCGGCAACCCCATCCTCTCAGGCTTCCTCAACGTCCTTTACCGGACGAACGTCGGCGACGTGCACTGCGGCATGCGTGCCCTGCGCCGTGACGTGCTGCCGGTGCTCGACCTGCGGGCGACCGGTATGGAGTTCGCCTCCGAGATGGTGATTCGGGCGGCCCGGGAGAAGCTCGACGTGCGAGAGATCCCCATCGAGCTGCATCCCCGCGTGGGCGCGTCGAAGCTCTCTCCCCTCCGCGACGGCTGGCGACACCTACGCCTGATGCTCGTCTACAACCCGAACTTCCTGTTCACACTTCCCGGCGCAGTGATGGCCGTCATCGGTTTCGTCATCGCGATCGCCGTGTTCGCACACCTTCCTCTCTTTGGCAGGGACCTGTACATTCACTCGCTGATCCTCGGCTGCCTGCTCGTCATCGTCGGCGTGCAGGCGATGAGCTTCGGCATCTGCGCACGCGCGTACAGCGCGTACTTCATCGGCGGCGAGGATCACTTCTTCGACCGTGCGCGGGCGCGGCTGCGGCTCGAGCACGGTCTCGCCCTGGCGGCCGTGGTCGTTATCGCAGGTCTCACGCTCGTCGGCGTCCTACTGGAATCGTGGGCCTCGCGCGGCTTCGGCACATTGCGGGAGGAACGGCTGGCGATCGTGGCGCTGACCGTGATCGCGGTGGGCGCGCAGATCTTCTTCACCTCGTTCCTGCTCTCCGTCATCGGCCTCCGCCGCCGCGACTCTGGGTAGCCTGGGTAGCGCCTCCGTGGAGGTAGCACCGGGAACCACCGGTTGACGCGCTAGATAGTGAGTGCTAACTTACTACGCGTGGTTGCTACGACGGCACGGAAGACGGCCGGGGAACGGCGCGAAGAGGTCCTCGATGCCGCGCTCACGGAGTTCGCTCAGCACGGCTTCGAGGGCGCGTCGACCGACACGATCGCCCGCACGGTGGGCATCTCCCAGCCGTACCTCTTCCGCCTCTTCGGCACGAAGAAGGGCCTGTACCTCGCCTCCGCGGAGCGCTGCCTCGCCGACACGTACGAGACGTTCCGGGCAGCGTCCGAGGGCCTATCCGGCGACGAGGCGCTCGAGGCGATCGGCATGGCCTACAAGCAAATGATCGCCGAGGACCCGCGCCGGCTCCAGGCCCAGATGCAGGGCTACGCGGCGGCTGACGACGCCGACATCCGCGAGGTCATGCGGACGGGGTTCGGCCGGCTCGTCGAGCTCGTGGAGAGCAAGGGCGTCTCCGGCGAGCGGGTCGTGAAGTTCTTCGCCATCGGGATGCTCATCAACGTCATGACGTCGATGGGCCTCTACGACTACGACCGGCCGTGGGCGAAGCGCCTGGTGGAGAACTGCATGAAAGGGCACGTGACGTAGGCGTGTTTTTTTTGCCAGGGAAGTGAGTTAGTAGTCACTATTCACAAAGGGGGCACGATGGTAGAGAGGATCGGACACCGGACGCTCTGGACATTCGTGATCACGTCGATCGCGCTCGTCATGGTCACGCTTGACAACCTCGTCGTCTCGACGGCGCTGCCCGTCATCCGCACCGATCTCGACGCGTCGATCGAGGGCCTCGAGTGGACGGTCAACGCGTACACGCTGACGTTCGCTGTCTTCCTGCTGACGGGCGCGGCGCTCGGTGACCGCTTCGGCCGGCGGCGCGTGTTCGTCATCGGCCTCGGAATCTTCACCGCGGCGTCCGCGCTCGCCGCGCTCGCGCCCTCGATCGAGGCGCTCGTCGCCGCGCGGGCGCTCCAGGGC
>JBOGZW010000121.1:0-4144 GCA_050697575.1 Gaiellaceae bacterium
GCTAGCTGCCGAAGCGATGGCGTCCGCATCGGTGACGTCGAGCAGAAGCTCTTCCGTGCCTTCGGGGGCGTCGCCCGGCTTCCGCACGCCCGCCAGCACCCGCGCGCCGCGCTTCGCGAAACGGCGCGCACACGCCTCGCCGATCCCCGTCGACGCGCCCGTGACGAGGACGGTTTTCAACTCAGTCCAGCAGCTTGGATGCGATCTCGGCGCGCTGCTTCGCGGGGTAGCCGCCGAACGCCTCGATCCACTGCGCACGCTTGTAATAGCGGTGCAGCGGGTGTTCCCACGTGAAGCCGATGCCGCCGTGCACCTGGATCGACCGCTCGCAGGCCGCAACAGCGGCCTCCGCCGCATACGACTTCGCCGCGAGCGCGGCCATCTCGGCGCCCTCGTCGCCCTCCGCGACGCACCACGCGGCCCAGTAGGCGAGTGAGCGTGCGAGCTCCGTCTCGATGTAGGCGTCGACGATGGGATGCGACACGGCCTGGTAGATGCCGATCGGCTTGCCGAACTGCTCGCGGCTCTTCGCGTGCTCGATTGCCAGCTCGAGCGCCTTCTGCGCGATGCCGACGGCCTCCGCGGCCAGCGCCGCGAACGCGCGCGTCCGGGTGACAGGCCCGTCCAGCGAGACCTCGTCGTCCTCGAATCTGCGCTCGCCGCGGGCCACGAGGGCCTGCTCCTCGGGCGGAAGCCCCGGCAGCGCGAGCGCGACGGTGGCGAAATACGGCCCGGGGTAGAGGGCGCGGCCGAGCTCCTCGAACAGGACCGCCTCCTCGACGAAGCCAAGGCCCGCGCCTCCCGCCTCCTCCGGCACGGACACGCCGAGCCAGCCGAGCTCGGCCAGCTCCTCCCACGTCGGCTCGCGCTCGTCGAGCAGCGCACGGGCCTGACGGCGAAGCTCGTCCTGCTCCTCCGTGAAAGCGAACCTCATCTCGACCTCGGGAGGTGGAGCACGCGCTCGGCGATGATATTGCGAAGGACCTCCGACGTCCCGGCCTCGATCGTGTTGCCGCGGCTGCGGAGCTGGTTGTAGCGCCAGTACTCGTCGGCGTCGCCGTCCGAGATTTCCATCGCGAGCTTCGTCAGGCGCTGGTTCTGCTCCGACCAGTGGAGCTTCGAGACGGAGCCCTCCGGCCCGGGGATGCCCGTCTCGACGAGCTGCGTCAGCGCGCGGACGTTCGTGAGCTTCAGCGCCTGGAGCTCGATCCACTCGCGCGCGACCATGTCACGGAGGCGTGAGTCCTGGACGTCGCGCTCCTTCGCCAGCGCTACTAGCCGGCGCACGGAAACCTCGAGCGTGCCCGTCAGCGCGAAACCGAGCGTGCCGCGCTCGTGGAGCAGTGTCGTCATCGCCACGGCCCAGCCATTGCCGATCTCGTCGAGGACGTTCTCGACCGGCACCTCGACGTTCTCAAAGAAGATCTCGTTAAAGTCGGCGTCGCCCGTGATGTGCCGGATCGGTCGCACCTCGACCCCCGGCGAGTGCATGTCGACGACCATGTACGTGAGGCCGGCGTGCCGCTGCGACTCCGGGTCGGAGCGCGTGAGGAGGATGCACCAGTCGGCGAGGTGGGCGTACGACGACCAGACCTTCTGCCCGTTGACGACGAGGTGGCCGTCGCGCAGCTCCGCGCTCGTCCTCACCGCGGACAGGTCCGAGCCCGCTCCCGGCTCGGAGAATCCCTGGCACCAGATCTCCTCGCCGGAGAGGATGTTCGCGAGGTAGCGCTGCTTCTGCTCCTCGGTGCCGTGCGCGATGATCGTCGGCCCTGCCATGCCGAGGCCGATCACCCCTAGCGGGCCAGGGGCCTCGGCGCGCGCCCACTCTTCGAGCATGATCGCCTGGTGCGAGTACGACGCCCCCTGTCCGCCGTACTCCTTCGGCCACGTCAGCCCGGCGTAGCCCGCGTCGTACATCTTCCGGCTCCACGCCTTCTTCGCCTCCGTGTCAGCGAGGCCGTCCAGGCCCGGATTGTTCTCCTCGAGCCACGCGCGCAGGTCGGCGCGGAAGGCGGCTTCGTCCGGCGTGTCGCGCAGCTGCATGCTCACAACTTAACGGAGTAGATTGAGCGTGTGGAGACCTTCTGGGGTCCCGATCTCGATCGCTGGTTCGGGAACTCGCCGCGGCTCGTCGAGTTCGGCGCCGTCGTCGCCCAGGGAGTCGACCCACTGGTGTACGAGTTGGAGCGGGATGCGCCGACGACGGACGGCTCGAACGTGCAGTTCCACCCCTCGTACGCGCAGGCCGGGCGAGCCGTCTGGGCCTCGGGGATCCTCGCTTCCGAACCGCTCGAGCAGGCAGGGCTCTTCTTCCTGCTCACGCATGCGGGCGAGGGCGGCCACGCGTGCCCGGTCACGTGCACGGCCGGGCTGATTCGCGCGCTCCGTCTCCACGGCTCAGACGAGCTTCGCGAGCGGTACCTGCCGCCGCTGCTCGAGACGGACTACGACGCCTGCCAGCGCGGGTCGCAGTTCCTCACCGAGGAGCACGGCGGCTCCGACGTGGGCGCGAACCTCACGCGCGCCGTGCGGGACGGAGACACCTGGCGGCTGCACGGCGAGAAGTGGTTCTGCTCGGTGGCAGACGCCGACCAGTTCGCAATCACGGCGCGGCCGGACGGCGCGCCGGAGGGGACGCGCGGCATCGGCTGCTTCCTCGTCCCGCGCACGGTCGACGGCAGGCCGAACGGCTTCAGGATCCGCAAGCTCAAGGACAAGCTCGGCACGTGCGCACTCGCCACCGGCGAGATCGTCTTCGACGGCGCGCTCGCGTACCCGATCGGCGCGCTCGAGGACGGCTTCAAGATCGCGGCCGGCGTCGTGCTCAACACGTCGCGCTGGCTAAACGCGGTCGGCTCGGCGGCGGTGATGCGGCGCGCATACCTTGAAGCCGCCGCGTTCGCGCGTGAGCGGACGGCGTTTGGGCAGGCGATCGTCGAGTTCCCGCTCGTTCGCGAGAGCCTCGCCGTCATGCGGTCGGAGGCGGAGGCTGCGCTTGCCTCGAGCCTCGAGGTGACACGGTTTGTGGATTCCACCGATCCAGCCGACCTCGCCTACCACCGCATCCTTGTCAACGCGAACAAGTTCTCGACCTCCGCGGCGGCGACGCGCGCTGTCCGGCGCGGCATCGAGGTACTAGGCGGCAACGGCACGATCGAGGACTTCTCGGTGCTGCCGCGGCTGTGGCGCGACGCGATCGTCTTCGAGAGCTGGGAAGGGACGCACAACGTCCTCTGCGCGCAGGTGGCGCGAGACCTCGAGCGCTTCGGCACGCTCGACCTCGTGCTCGCGCGCTCGCAGGGCGTCGATCCCCGCGTCGATGCGGCTCTCGACTCACTGCGGGAGCGCCTGACCCGGTTCGACCCGCTGCACATCCGCCGCCAGCTCGACATGCTCGTGCGCGCTGTCCAGGCTGGCAGCCTCGTTCGCGCGGGCGCGCCCACAGCCGAGCTGCACATCCGCAGGCACCTCGTCCCGGGCTATGACCCGGAACGCGACCCGGACTACCTAGAGCTGATCGAGGACCGAGCCGTCGAGCTCGCGCACTGACGACATTCCGGCGAGCGCCATCGTGATGTCGGTCTCCGCCCAGAGCTGGCGTAGCACTGTCTCCACACCCTCTTGACCGCCGACCGCGAGCCCGTAGGCGTACGGCCGGCCGACGAGCACCGCGTTCGCGCCGAGAGCCATCGCTTTGATGACGTCGGCCCCGTGGCGGATGCCGCCGTCCATCAGCACCGTCGCTTCGTCCCCGACGCCGGCACGCACGTGGACGAGCGCGTCGAGAGCCGCGACAGCGCCGTCCACCTGCCGTCCGCCGTGGTTCGAGACGATGATCCCCTCGACGCCTGCGGCGACGGCCCGCTGCGCGTCCTCCGCCGTCAGCACGCCCTTGACGAGCATCGGCAAGTCGGTCAGCTCGCGGAGCCAGGCGAGGTCATCCCACGTCAGCGAGAGATGCGGGAACGTCGAGAGCATCGTTGCGGCCGCCGTGAGCATGTCCTCCTCCGGCGCCTTCGCGAGCTTCTCCCGGAAGACCGGGTCGCTGAAGAACTGCGCGCAGCCCTCACCCTTGATGAACGGGAGGTACGACTTGCGGAGATCGCGGGGCCGCCAGCCGAGGATCGGTGTGTCGAGCGTG
>JBOGZW010000122.1:0-4104 GCA_050697575.1 Gaiellaceae bacterium
TCTCGTCGCAAAGCGTCCGCCTCGCGTCGGGCCTCCTCCAGCAGCAAGCTGCGGGTGCGCCGTGCCGCTGCGAGCTTCGAATCGGTGAAGAAGCTCACGATCGCCCAAGCGCCGACGACGCCTGCGACAAGACCGATGAGGATTCCGACGACGTACGGCACAGGCCCTCCAATCGTTCGTCCCGTCGGAAGTGACGGGACCGACTCGATACCGAGCCCGCGCGGGCGAATGCCGCAAATCGGGGGAGCGGCGCCGAGGGCCGCCCAGGAAGCAGCTGCTCAGGCCGCTGCCGGATGCTCCTTTCGTCTTGTTGTCGGCGCCTTCGAGGTCACTGGTGTCTTGGTGTTCAGGTCCCGATTCTTGGAGGTTCGTCTACGCAGTAAGGACGAGTCGTGAGCTCATCTTACTCCTGTGCACCTGCGATCCGCAACGCGGCCTCGATCGTGTCGTCGGTGTAGCCCTTGCGGTGAAGCGCGCGAGCGAGTTGCTCCGCGCTACCCGCTTTGCGCACAAGCGCTTCCGCACGCGCGAGCTCGGGATCGATGCCCTCGAGCGCCGCGTCGACGTCGACATCGGAGATGCCCCGTCGACGAAGGTCGGCGCGGATCCCGAGATCGCCATGCAGCCTCGTGGCGAGCACGCGGGCCCGCTCCTCGGCCGCGCGTTCGTCGGACTGATAGCCGGCGTGCGTCAACTGCGAGCTGGCAAGCTCGGCGTCCTCGGAATCGATGCCGGATCGCTCCAGGCGCGCGATGAGCTCCGCATGGGACAACTCGCGCCGGGAAAGGGCCTTGATCCCCGCCTCGAGAGCCTGCGGCGAGGGCTCGCTCACATCTAGGCCTTCGAGACCGCCTCTTCCTCCTCCAACTCCTCGGCAGCCGGCTCCGCCGGAGCCTCGGCGCCGTCGGCCTTCGGCAGGAGCCTCGCCGAGACGACCTGATCGGAACCGGCGGCCACCTGGAGCTTCTGGAGGATGCCCTGACACACGTCGGGATGCTCGCGGAGGAAGGCGGTCGCGTTCTGGCGCCCCTGGCCGAGGCGCTCGTCGTCGAAGGAGAAGTACGAGCCGGACTTCTGCACGACCTTCTCCTCGATGGCCGCGTCGAGCACCGTGCCCTCCCACGAGATGCCGGTGCCGAAGTAGATGTCGAACTCGGCTTGCTTGAACGGCGGCGCCACCTTGTTCTTCACGACCTTCACGCGCACGCGGTTGCCGATGGCCTCGACGCCGTCCTTGAGCGTCTCGATGCGGCGGATGTCGAGGCGAACGGACGAGTAGAACTTCAGCGCGCGGCCGCCTGGTGTCGTCTCCGGGTTGCCGAACATCACGCCGATCTTCTCGCGCAGCTGGTTCGTGAAGATGCAAACGGTGTCGGTGCGGTTGAGCGTGCCGGCGAGCTTCCGGAGCGCCTGGCTCATGAGCCGCGCCTGGAGCCCAACATGTGAGTCGCCCATCTCTCCTTCGATCTCGGCCTTCGGCACGAGAGCGGCCACGGAGTCGACGGCGACGACGTCGAGCGCGCCCGAGCGGATGAGGAGCTCGGCGATCTCGAGGCCCTGCTCGCCAGTGTCGGGCTGCGAGACGAGCAGCTCGTCGATGTTCACGCCGATGCGCCGTGCGTACTGGGGATCAATCGCGTGCTCGGCGTCGATGAACGCGCAGATCCCGCCGCGGCGCTGTGCTTCGGCGATCACGTGGTAGACGAGGGTCGTCTTGCCCGATGCCTCGGGGCCGAAGATCTCGACGACGCGGCCCCGCGGAAGCCCACCGATGCCGAGCGCCATGTCGAGAGCGAGTGAGCCCGTCGAAACGGCCCCGATCGAGACCTGTGGGCGGTCGCTCATCTTCATGACCGACCCCTTGCCGAATTGCCGCTCGATCTGGCCGAGTGTCGTCTCGAGAGCCTCTTCGCGATCCACCGTCATCAGCCTCCTAGAGAAACGGACTCCAACAACTCGTATCGCGCTCCTCCGCGCGCGAGCACAGAATGGTAGACCGCGGCTTCGGACGGACTGAACGGCGTGAGAGCGGGCAGGGGCGGCCGGAGCTTGGGCGGAGACTGAAAGCGCAGCACCGTGACGTGCGGGAGCCATCGCCGTTTCTCCGGCTCGTAGACCCCGATGCGCTCCAGCCTCTCGTGGAGGTCGCGTGCCAGCCGCCCCGCACGCTCTTCCTCGTCCGAGAGGACGAGCATGGCGACGCTGCGTGTCTCCCGGTAGCCCACGGCGCTGAAGACGATAGGCCCAGAGATGGAGCGAGCCGATGCTTCGAGCGCTTCCGCGACACGGCCCACGTCCTCGACTGGGCGATGGCCGAGGAAGGCGAGCGTGACGTGGAGGTTGCGAGGCTCGACGAGCCGGGCATCACCACGCAGTGAGTCGCGCTGCCACTCGCCGATCGCGTCCTGCATGTCCGCCGGGAGCGTGAGGCCACAGAAGATGCGCAGACGTCCATGAGCCGCCACCGTAGCGGCAGGGGTCACGCGGATTCGTGCCGGGTCTGTGACAAGACTCGGCGTGCGAGATGGAGCACGGCGATTGCGGCTCTCCTGCGAATGGAGTCGCGATCGCCCGGGTAGCTGAAGTCCGCCGTGCAGCTCGCGCCAGGAGCTTCCACGTGGATGAAGACGAGGCCCACGGGCTTCTCGGGCGTTCCGCCGCCCGGCCCCGCGACACCGGTCACAGCGAGGCCCACGTCGGCGCCGAGCCGCTCCCGGACGCCTTCAGCCATCGCCGCGGCCGCTTCCGCCGAGACCGCTCCATGCTCACGCAGGAGATCGCTCGAGACGCCGAGTTGTTCTTCCTTGACGGAGTCGGCGTACGCGACGAGGCCTCCGATATACACGTCGCTCGCCCCCGGCACGCTCGTGAGCCGCTCGCCCACGAGGCCGCCCGTGCAAGACTCCGCTGTGGCGAGAGTCAAGCCGAGCGCTCGGCACAGGCCAAGGAGTATCTCCTCCACCGGTCGCCCGTCCTCTGCGAACACGTGCCGCGCGTGTTCCGCCCGTAGCGCGCCGAAGAGCGCCTCTGCCCGGGACTCCGCACCGGGCTCCGCAAGCGCGTCGACGTGGATCTCGAAGTCCCGCGCGCAGACGGTGACGTCGAGGCCGTCTCCGTCGCCCCCTGCGTCGTGAAGCGTCCGGGCGACCGACGACTCGCTCACGCCGTAGAGGCGAAGCGTCCGCCGCTCGCGGTGGCGGGCGCGATCCAGGACGTCGCGGACGGGTGCGGTCTTCAATGCGGCGGGCCACAACCGCTGGAGCTCGCCGGGCGGGCCCGGGAGCACGACCACAGCCGCGCGGTCGGTCTTGAGCACGAACCCGGGCGCCGTACCGGCCAGGCCGATCGACATCGCGCCCGTGGGGAGCGTCGCCTGCTTCCGCACGCCGTGCGCGAAGTCGGCGTACGGCCTGCCGAGGCGCTCGGCAAACGACCGCGACACGGCTTCGATCTCCGCCTCGAGGCCTCCGTCGACGATGAGCTCCGTGCCTGCGGCCCTCGCGACCATCTCCACCGTTCGGTCGTCGTGAGTCGGTCCTAGCCCCCCGGATACGACGCAGAGATCGGCCTGGAAGGCGTCGCGTAGCGCGGACTCGAGATCCTCGGGAGCATCGCCGACGATCGTGATCCGCGCGGGATCGAGGCCGAGCGAGAGCACTGCATGCGCGAGGAACGGCCCGTTGCGGTCGTATCGGTCTCCGCGTACGAGCTCGCTCCCGGTGGCAACGATCGCCACGCGCGGCCGCGCCATGAGGCGGCTAGTTGCAGCTGGACGTCGACGTCACCTGCTTGCGGGTGACGGTCACCACCTGGGGACAACCCGTCCCCAGCGTTGCCGGCCGACCGCCGAGGGTGACGACGAGGTTCTCGGGCGTGCCGACGTTGAGCCACAGGCGCTTCGCGACGAAGCGCTGTTTCTCGCCCTTCTCGAGCGTTCCCTGGAAGAGGACCTCTCCCGCGACACCGCCCTTTCGCACCTCGAGCAGCGAGGCGCCCGTGACCGCCCTCGCAACGAAGACGGCCTGGTTCTGATGGACGTGCGGTCGCACTGCGGGCGTGAGGTTCGGGATGCTCTGGGGCGTGGTGCCCCCGCCGCCGTAGTTC
>JBOGZW010000123.1:0-4094 GCA_050697575.1 Gaiellaceae bacterium
CCGCGGCGCCGGCCTCGGCGGCGGCCACGACGAGCGCGAGCAGACGCTGAACCAGCTCCTCGTCGAGATGGACGGGTTCGAGCTGAAGGACAACATCATCCTCATCGCGGCCACGAACAGGCCCGACATCCTCGACCCGGCGCTGCTGCGCCCGGGCCGCTTCGACCGCCAGATCGTCGTCGACCGCCCCGACCGCGTCGGCCGCCGCAAGATTCTCGAAGTGCACACGAAGGGCAAGCCGCTTGCGAGCGACATCGAGCTCGACACGCTCGCCGCCGGAACTCCGGGCTTCACAGGCGCCGACCTCGCGAACCTCGTGAACGAGGCCGCGCTGCTCGCCGCCCGCAAGGGGAAGAAGCTCGTCGAGCAGGAGGAGCTCGAGGAGGGGATCATGCGCGTGATCGCCGGCCCCGAGAAGAAGACCCGCCTGCTCTCGGAGCAGGAGCGAAAGATCACGGCGTACCACGAGATGGGCCACGCGCTCGTCGGCTTCTACCTTGACGAGACCGACGAGGTGCACAAGATCTCGATCATCAGCCGTGGCCAGGCGCTCGGCTACACGATCTCCCTGCCGCGCGAGGATCGGTATCTGACGACGAAGGCGTCGCTCCTGTCGCAGATGGCGATGTCGCTCGGCGGGCGTGCCGCCGAGGAGCTCGTCTTCAACGAGGTGACGACGGGCGCCGCGAACGACATCGAGAAGATCACGTCGACGGCGAAGCAGATGATCATGCGCTTCGGCATGTCCGAGAAGCTCGGGCCTCGCGTGCTCGGCCGCAATCACGACATGCCGTTCCTGGGCCGTGAGATGTCGGCCGAGCCCGACTACTCGGAGGAGATGGCGCGCGAGATCGATGACGAGATCCGCCGCGTGATCGAGGAGGCGCACGAGACGGCGCGCGGCGTGCTCCGCGACCACATCGACGAGCTGCACAAGCTCTCGGCGATCCTCATCGAGCGCGAGACGATCGACAAGGATCAGTTCGAGCGGCTGCTGGCGGGGGAGGATGAGGCCGAGGTCTTCGCCGAGGAGCCCGTCGCCGAGCCCGAGATTCCCGCGGAAGAGCCGAAGAAGAAGCCGGAGCCCAGGCCGAAGCCGTTCCCCATCCCGGGGGCGACGATGCAGCCGCCTCCGCCCGAGCCTTCGCAGCCGTAGCTCTGATCCCGATCGAGGAGCGGTTCCAGCGCCCGTCGGTGATGGGCATCGTCAACGTCACCCGGGACTCGTTCTCGGACGGCGGCGTGCATCTCGATCCCGACGTCGCGGCCGACGCGGCCCGGCGCATGGTCGACGACGGAGCGGCGATCGTCGACGTCGGCGGCGAGTCGACGCGGCCCGGGTCGGAAGGAGTCTCGACCGAGGAGGAGCTGCGTCGCGTCGTGCCGGTGCTGGAGCGGCTCGCGGGCGAGGTGCCGATCTCGATCGACACGTCGAAGGCCGAGGTCGCCCGACGCGCTCTCGCGCTCGGGGCAGAGCTCGTGAACGACGTCACGGCGCTGCGGGGCGACCCGGGCATGGCTGAGGCCGTCGCCGAGTCGGGCGCCTACCTATGCCTGATGCACATGCTCGGCGAGCCGCGGGCGATGCAGGACGACCCGCGTTACGGCGACGTCGTGTCGGACATTCGCGCGTTCCTCGAAGAGCGGCTCTCGTTCGCCGTTGCGTCAGGGATTCCCGAGGAGCGGATTTGCCTCGATCCCGGCATCGGCTTCGGTAAGACCGTCGAGCACAACGTCGAGCTATTGAGCCGGCTCGGCGAGCTCGTGGCGATCGGACGCCCGCTGCTCGTAGGGGTGTCGCGTAAGCGCTTTCTCGGCCGGCTGCTCGGCGATCCCGACGCGACGGTGAGTCCCGTCTCGGCAAGCGTCGCGGCGGCAGCGTCGGCCGTTGCTTCAGGTGCGACGATTGTCCGCGTGCACGACGTCCCCGAGACTGTAGAGGCGTTGTCCTCGTGAAGATCGAGCTCCACGGGCTCGAGGTCTTCGGCTACCACGGCGCCACGGAGGTCGAGGAGCGAGAAGGCCGGGTGTTCCTCGTCGACGTCGTCCTGGACCTGCGTCGCGAGCCGGAAGCGGACGACATCGAGCAGACGATCGACTACCGCGACGTGGCGGCGTGCGTGCGGGACGTCTCCAGTCGGCGGCGCGTTCAGCTGCTCGAGACGCTCGCCGTGGCCATCGCCGACGAGCTGGTTGAGCACTTTCCCGTCGAGTGCGTCCGCGTTCGCGTGCGGAAGCCGCACGTCCAGCTCGACCCGCCGGCGAAGTACTCGGCCGTCACGGTCGAGCGGCCGTGACGCGCGCGTACGTCGGGCTCGGCGCGAATCTCGGCGACCGTGAGCGGACGATCAGGGAGGCGTCCGAGCGGATCGGCGCCACGAGGCTGTCCGAGATCCGGGAGACGGAGCCGTGGGGCTACGCCGATCAGCCGCTGTTCCTCAACGCCGTCGCGGAGGTCGAAACCGAGCTGGCGGCACGCGAACTGCTCGACTTCCTGCTCGACATCGAGCGAGCACTCGGCCGCGAGCGCAGCACCGGGCCGCGCTACGGCCCGCGGGCGATCGACCTCGACCTCCTGCTCTTCGGCTCGGAGGTGATCGAGGAGCTGGGGCTGACCGTGCCGCACCCTCGTCTCTACGAACGCCGCTTCGTGCTCGAGCCGCTGGCCGACCTCGACGCGCGGCTCGTCGTTCCCGGTCGCGGCACCGTGGCAGAGCTACTCGCGGCGCTAGACTGACGCGCCTATGGGTCACCTCGACGAGCTCGACGACTACGAGGCCCAGCTCGAGCTGCGGCTCAAGAGGGAGTACTCGGCGGTCTTCGCCCTCTTCCGCTACTGCGTGCTCACGCAGGACGCGACGTACCTCTGCAACACGCTCGACATCAACTACGCGCCGCAGCCGTCATACCCCTTCTTCCACGTGAAGATGGAGGACGTGTGGGTCTGGGACAAGAACCGTCCCACGCGGATGATTCCCCGGGCGGAGGTCTACACCTCGACCGATCTCACCGTCGAGGAGCTGCGCCGCGAGGGTGAGGAGCCGACGCTCACGGCCGAGGCGCTCGCCGAGCGCATCGGCGAGGCGCCCCGCGACGACGACGCCTAACCAGGCTCGTCCTCTCCCGACGACTACTCGGCGGCCGCGGCGGCCGTGCCCGTTCGGCTAGTCCTGTGGATCGATTGGCGCAGACTTGGCACAACTCAGTGTCAGGAAGTGATCTCAGATTGAGGAGGGACCATGCGCGTGCCGTCGAAGTCCGCCTGCATCGATACCTTGCGAAGGCCCAAGAAGCGAAGGGTCGGGAGGTCGAAGCCGTTGAAGTGGCGGGTCACGGACGAGTTGTGGGCCAAGCTGGAGCCTCTGCTCGCCGATCCCCCGCGGCGCTTCCGTCACCCCGGCCGGCTGCGCTACTCCCCCCGCGCCTGCCTGGAGGGGATCCTGTACGTCTTGTACACGGACACGCCCTGGCTGGAGCTGCCCTACCGCGAGCTGGGCTTGCCCTCGGGCGAGACCTGCCGCCGGCGGCTGGAGGAGTGGACGCGCCGGGGCCTCATCGAGCAGGCGCTGGCGCTCTTGCAGCAGGAGCTGGCCCAGGCAGACAGGCTCGACTGGTCGCGGGTGATCATCGATGCCTCGCTGGTGGAGGCGAAAAAGGGGGCGCGCAGGTCGCGCGCACGCTCCTGGGCCGCCCCGGCAGCCGCCACCACCTGGCCGTAGACGCCGGCGGGGCGCCGCTGGCGGTGCGTCTTTCTGCCGGCAACGAGCACGAGGGGCGCTACCTGCTGCCGCTCGTGGACGTGCTCAGGAAGCGTGGCCTCAACCCCGGCCAGGTGTGGGCCGATCGTGGCTACGACTCGGAAGCGCTGCGCCAGGCGCTCATCGAGCGCCAGCTCGAGCCTCGCATCTCCAGGCGCCGTCCCCGCCGCCAACTCGTCCCCGCCGACCAGCCCCAGCGTGAGGTCTGGCGCGGTCGCGTCCGTCACGTCAAGGTTCCCGATCCTGCGGCCCGCCGGCGCTGGCCGATCGAGCGCACCAACGCCTGGCTGAAGGCCAAGCGTCGGATCGCCACCCGCCGTGACCGCAAGCCGGAGA
>JBOGZW010000124.1:0-4079 GCA_050697575.1 Gaiellaceae bacterium
CTGGTACACGTTCCGCGAGCGCGACCGAGTGCTCGACCTCTTCGAGCTCGTCACCGGCTCGCGCATGCACACGCGCTACTTCCAGGCCGGCGGCCTGGCGGACGACATCCCGCGCGGTTTCTTCCCGCAGTGCCGCGAGTTCTGCGAGGTGATGCCGAAGGCCGTCGACGAGTACGAGTCGATGCTCACCGAGAATCCGATCTGGCTCGCCAGGACGAAGGGCGTCGGGCTCCTGTCAGCCGAGGACGCGATCGCGCTCGGCCAGTCAGGGCCCGTGCTGCGCGGCTCCGGGGTCGATTGGGACCTGCGGAAGGCCGCGCCGTACCTCGCCTACGGCGACGTCGACTTCGACGTTCCCGTCAGGGAAAACGGCGACGTGTACGACCGCTACAAGGTCCGCATGGACGAGATGCGCGAGTCGGTGCGCATCGTCGAACAGACCCTCGAAGGCATGCCGCCGGGGCCGTGGATCGCGGACGACCAGAAGGTCGTGCTGCCGCCGCGCGAGGAGCTGCACACGTCCATGGAGTCGCTCATCCACCACTTCAAGCTCGTGACCGAGGGCTTCACCGTGCCCGAGGGCGAGGTGTACGTGGCCGTCGAGTCCGCGCGCGGCGAGCTCGGCTGCTACGTCTGCTCGGACGGCGGCCCCAGGCCCTGGCGCGTGCGCTTCCGGGCGCCGAGCTTCGTCGCGCTCGAGGCGACCGCGACCTGCATGGGCCACGCGCTCGTGGCCGACATGATCGCCGTCGTCGGCTCGCTCGACACCGTCATGGGAGAAGTGGACCGCTAATGGTGCTGATCGATCAGATCCAGGAAGTCGCTGCCCGCTACCCGGACCGCCGCTCGGCGATGCTCCCGGCGCTCCGGATGGCCCAGGAGCGCTACGGCTGGCTCTCTTCGGAGGCACTCGCCGAGGTCGCCGACGCGCTCGAGTATACGCCGGCCTACTGCCTGTCGGTCGCGTCGTTCTACGACATGTTCCACCTCGAACCAGTCGGCGAGCACGAAGTGGAGGTCTGCACGAACCTCTCGTGCGCCCTCGTCGGCGCACAGGAGGTCGTGCGCGCCTTCGAGTCCGAGCTCGGCATCAGCGCGGGTCAGACGACGGAGGACGGGCGGGTGACGCTCCGCGTCGTCGAGTGCCTGGGCGGTTGCGGCTACGCGCCCGTCGCCACCGTCGACCGCCGCCATCGTCACCCCGTGCAGCCGGAGGACGTGCCGAGCATCGTCGAGGAGCTCCGTGCCGGTTCTTGAGTCCCTGCTCGCAGGCGCCGACGAGCGCGACCTGACGAAGCTCGCCGAGTACCGCGCGATCGGCGGCTACAAGGGCGTCGAGGAGGCACGGGCGATGACCCCCGACGACCTCATCACGGAGCTCCAGGAGGCGAACCTTCGCGGCCGCGGCGGCGCCGGCTTCCCGATGGGTCGCAAGGCCTCGCTCATCGACCGGAAGAGTGACAAGCCGGCCTACCTCGTCGTGAACGCCGACGAGTCGGAGCCCGGAGCCTTCAAGGACCGCGAGGTAATGACCCGCGTGCCGCACCGGCTGATCGAGGGCTGCCTCATCGCGGCCCATGCGATCGAGGCCGACCGCGTCTTCATCTACATCCGCGGGGAGTACCTCGCCGAGTACGAGATCCTCCAGGCTGCCGTCGACGAGGCACGGCAGGCAGGCGTCTTCGGCTCATGCGACATCCTCGTCCACCGCGGTGCCGGTGCGTACATCTGCGGCGAGGAGACGGCGCTGCTCGACTCGCTGGAAGGCCGCCGCGGCCAGCCGCGCCCGCGCCCGCCGTTCCCACCGGTACAGGGCCTCTACGACGCGCCGACGCAGATCAACAACGTCTGCACGATCGCGACGGTGCCGATCATCATGGAGTTGGGCGCTGCCGAGTTCGCGAAGATCGGCTCCGAGTCCTCGCCGGGCACGGCCATCTTCTCCATCTCGGGCAACATCGAGCGCCCGGGCAACTACGAGCTCGTGCTCGGCACGCCGATGCGGGAGCTCGTGTACGACATCGCCGGCGGCGTCCCGGACGGGCGCCAGCTGAAGTGCATCATTCCCGGCGGCTCGTCGGTGCCGGCGCTCACGCCCGACCAGCTCGACACGCCCCTCGACTACGACTCGATCCAGGCCGCCGGCTCGTTCTTCGGCGCCGCGTCGCTCATCGTCGTCGACGACCGCTGCTGCATGGTGCAGCTCGCGCTACGGGCGGCGAAGTTCTACATGCACGAGTCCTGTGGCAAGTGCACACCCTGCCGCGAGGGGACGCGCTGGATGGTGCAGCTGCTGGAGAAGATCGAGGCGGGGGATGGCTCGCACGCCGACGTCGACCTGCTGGAGTCGATCGGAACGGGCATCCTCGGCCGCTCGCTCTGCGCGCTCGGCGACTTCGCCGTCTACCCGGTGTCGAGCTTCATGCGGAAGTTCCCTGACGAGTTCCGCGCCCACGTCGAGCGCGGCAGCTGCCCGTTCGGTGACTCGTCGACGCTGGACGGCATTCGCGCCCCCTCTGATCAGCACGCTCATCACGCCGAGGCTGTGCATGCCTGAACTCGTGACGCTCACCGTGGACGACCGCGAGATCCAGGTGCCGGCGGGCACGGGGCTCGTGGAGACGGCGGCCGCGGCCGGCATCGAGATCCCCGTCTTCTGCTACGAGCCCCGGCTCGGCGCTCCTGTGGGCGCCTGCCGCATGTGCCTCGTCGAGATCGAGGGCATCCCGAAGCCCCAGGCCGGCTGCACGCTGACGGCCCAGGACGGCATGATCGTGAAGACGGCACACACGTCGGAGCTCGCTGCGGCGGCCCAGAACTCGACGCTCGAGTTCATCCTCGTCAACCACCCGCTCGACTGCCCCGTCTGCGACAAGGGCGGCGAGTGCCCTCTCCAGGACCTCACGTTCCGCTACGGGCCAGGCTCGACACGGATGACGTTCGACAAGCGGACGTTCGAGAAGCCGATCCCGATCTCGCCGACGATCGCGCTCGACCGTGAGCGCTGCATCCTCTGCTACCGCTGCACGCGCTTCTCGGAAGACGTGGCGGAAGATGGCCAGCTCATCGCGCGTGACCGCGGCGCCCTCTCGCAGATCGCGACGTACGAGGATCTGCCGTACCGGGCGCCGTTCTCGGGGAACGTCATCGAGCTCTGCCCCGTCGGCGCCCTGACCTCGACGCTCTATCGCTTCGAGGCCCGGCCCTGGGAGATCGTGAACGTCCCGACCGTCTGCGGGCTCTGCCCGGTCGGCTGCAACGTCAGCGCGACCATCCGCGAGGGCCACGTGCGCCGCGTGTCGAGCCGCAACCACCCCGAGATCGACCGGGGCTGGATCTGCGACAAGGGCCGCTTCACGTATCCGGCGCTCCGCGCAAGCGACCGTGTGACCGCCCCCGGGATCCGCGTTCAAGGCACGTGGCGGTTCGCGGAGGCAAGCTGGGACGAGGCACTCGACGAGCTCGAGCGGTTGGCGCGGGCGGCGGGCGACTCGGTCGTGCTCGCACTCTCCGGGTCGGAGACCGTGGAGATCGCCTCGGCGCTCTCGCAGCTCGTGCGCAGAGGCTTCGGCTCGCATCGCGTCGTGCTGCCCGAGGAGACGAGCACGGCGCTCGATCCCTTCCGCGCGCCGCTGTCGGCGATCGCGGACGCGGAGATCGTCGTCGTCGTGGGCGACGACCCCGTGGCGGAGCGCGCGCCGGTCGTCGACCTCTGGATCCGCGCCGCTCGGCGCAACGGCGCCGCGGTCATGACCTTCGGCCCCGCCGGGACGGTACCGCGGCCGCCAGGCGACGGCGCCGCGGTCGTCGCAGAACTGGCCGACAAGCGCAAGGCCGTCGGCAAGCGGCTCCACGCAGCCGAGCGCGTGGCGCTCATCTGGTTGGGCCCGGGCGGCCGCGGCGGCGCTGCGCTCGCCCCGCTCGCGAAGGCGCTGGGCCTCGGGGACAAGCCCGGCAGCGCCGCGTACTTCCTCCCCGCTACGCCGAACGGGCGCGGGGTCGCCGCCGCGTGGGAAGCCGCAAGCGAGGGGGTCGCAGGAGCGCCAGAGCGCGTCGGCCTGTTGCTCATCTCCGGCGAG
>JBOGZW010000125.1:0-4043 GCA_050697575.1 Gaiellaceae bacterium
GTTCTTCGCGAAGTCCTCCTGCGTGTAGTCGATCACCCGGTCGGCTCCGAGTGACCGCACGAGCTCGAGGTTCTTCGTGTTGCACACAGCCGTGACGCCGTCGCCGAAGTGCCTGGCGAGCTGCACCGCAGCCGTGCCGACGGAGCCGGACGCGCCGTAGACGAGGAGCGTTCGCCCATCTCGACGATCCGCCTTCCGCAGGCAGGACAGGGCGATGCACACGCCGTCGCAGACGGCCGCGGCTTCGTCGTACGTCATGCCGGCCGGCTTGTGGGCCACGGCAGCGCTCTCCCGGACGCACACGTACTCCGCGTGTGCGCCGAAGCCCTTGACGCCGAAGACCTCGTCACCGACAGCGAACTCGGTGACGGCCGAGCCGACCGCTTCGACGTCTCCGGCGAACTCCATGCCGAGGATCCGCTGCCTCGGCCGACGGATGCCGATGAAGTAGCGGACGATGAACGGCCGCGCCCTCATCCAGCCGCAGTCGGTCGTGTTGACCGTCGTGGCGCGGATCCGGACGATCAGCTCGTCCTCCTTCGGCACCGGCTGGTCGACCTCCTCGAGCCGCTGCACCTGCGGTGGGCCGTACCGGTCGTAGACGACCGCCTTCATCGGGATCGGCCGCCGGGCACGGCAAGGACGACGTTTCCGACCTTCTGTTGCGTCTCGACGTACCGCGTGGCCTCGACGACGTCCTCGAGCGGGTAGACCCGATCGACGACCGGCCGATACTCCCCCTTCTCCAGCAGCCCCTTGAGGAAGAGGACGTCCTCCTTCCGGAAGCGCGGCGGGAGCTCGAAAACCACCTTCTTGTCGCCGAAGCGCTTGTGCCAGATCCAGAGGGCGACGTTCCGGAAGCCATCGGTGGGGAGGTAGACCCCGCCCGGCTCGAGCGAGCCCTTGCACCGCCTGAACGAGTGCTTGCCGACCGCGTCGAAGATGACGTCATACGTCTTGCCGTTCTTCGTGAAGTCGTCCTGCAGGTAGTCGATGACCACGTCGGCGCCGAGCGAGCGCACGAGCTCGACGTTCTTCGTGTTGCAGACCGCCGTGACGTGCGCGCCGAAGTGCTTGGCGAGCTGGAGGCCCGCGGTGCCGATCGAGCCGGACGCGCCGTAGACGAGGATCTCCTTGCCTTTCAAGTCGCCGACCGGCCGATACGCGTTGAGCGCAAGGAACGCTCCGTCGGCGACCGCGGCCGCCTCCTCGAACTCCATCCCGTCCGGGATCGGCGCCAGCGGCCAGCGGGCGGGGATGCACATGAACTCCGCATGCGCGCCGGTCCGGAGCGCGAGGTACGGCAGCGCGCCGAAGACACGGTCGCCCACGTGGAACTCTGTCACGTCCGCGCCGACCGCCTCGATCTCGCCGGCCAGCTCGTGGCCGAGGATTTTCCGCTTCGGCCGAAACAGGCCGGACTGGAAGCGCATCACAAGCGGGGTTCCGGCGCGGAGATGTGCGTCGGCGCGCGTAACCGTCGTGGCGTGGACCTTGGCGAGCACCTCGTCCTCCTGCGGGACCGGCCGCGGGACGTCCTCGATCCGCAGAACCTCCGGGGGCCCGTACCTGTCATGCACGACGGCTCTCATGCCTTACTTCCTCTCCTCGGATCGGAGGTGGATCGGCCCACCGTGCTTCCACGCCCGCCCGGCCCGATAGAGCTCTGCGGGCCTGCCGCCGGCAGATCCTGGCCGAGCCCGGCGCCCGGTGGGGATCACCCAACCGTCCTCGGCGACGACGCTGCGCCGGAAGTTGGCGGCGTCTAGCTGCACGCCCCAGATGGCCTCGTACACGGCCCGGAGCTCGGCCATCGTGAACGTCGTCCCGACGAACGCGGTCGCGATGCCCGAGACCTCGAGCTCTACGCGAACGCGTTCCACCGCGTCGCGCACGATGCGGAGGTGGTCGAACGCAAGATCGAGCTTGCCGTTGAGCACATCGGAAACGGGTGTCAGCGCTGCCTCGGCCGCGTCCGTGCCGGCGACGACTGCGCCCACGTCGCGAAGTACGGCGAGGTACGCGACCGTCACGACGTTCATCCGCGGGTCGCGGCCGGGATCGCCGTAGGCACCGAACTGCGTCAGGAGGCTCGCGACGTCGACGCCGGTCTCTTCGACCAGCTCCCGCCTCGCTGCCTCGTCGAGCGTCTCCGTGGGGCGCTTGAAGCCGCCCGGGATCGCCCACATCCCCTCATACGGCGCCTCACCTCGCCGCACGATCAGTAGATGAAGCGCGCCGTCGGACATCGTGAGGATCACGATGTCGACGGTGACTGCGAACGGTGGGAACTGCGACGGGTCGTAGCCCGGCGGGGCTCCTGCGTCCGAAGTTTTGGTCATCACGACCTTTACTCTACTGGCAGGTTATGGTCTTGTCAACCAAAACCTCCCGCGGCCCGCGCTTGCTTGACTGCGCGGATATGACGCAAGCCGACGCCGCCGTGCGGGAGATGCCGCGGCCAAGGCGGCGGAGCGAGGCGCGGAGGCGACGGGCGTGGATGTCGCAGCTGCGATGGTCGAGATCGCCCAGCGGCGCCACCCGGCAGCGTCATTCGTCCAGGCGTCCGTCACCGAGCTGCCTTTCCCCGACGCGTCGTTCGACGTCGCAATCGGGAACATCGTGATCCAGCATGTCGGAGATCCGGATCGAGCTGCGAGTGAGCTCGCGCGAGTGCTCGCGCCGGGTGGACGCGTCGCGCTCTCCACGTGGGACCTGCCCGAACGGTCTCCGTTCTTTGCTGCATTGCTCGGTGCGACCGCCGATGCCGAGGTTCCTCCGCCGAGCGAAGTTCCGCCTGGCCCGTCGTTCTTCGAGTTCGCGGACGACGCCGCGTTCCGGCGTTTGCTCGAGCGGGCCGGCTTTGTGGAAGTCGAGACCGGCACCGCTCCCGTCGAGGTTCCGCTCGGGTCCGCGGAAGACCTGATCACGGCCCTCGCCGACGGAACGGTGCGAACCGGCGCCCTGCTGCGGGCCGCTGATGAGTCGCAGCGGAGCCGCATCCGTGTCGCTCTCGAGCAACGGCTCGCTCCCTGGCGCAGCGGCGAGGGCTACACCGTTCCCGCGCCCGTCAAGATCGCGCGCGGACGCAAGCCCACTTAGCGACTCGATCGTCGGGGTCTCACGGCCGGGATCGCCGCCGACGCTGCGGGAAGCGGCGAGGCGATCGTGGTCGTCGCTGCGCTCACCACCGCAAGTGGCGTCGTCGTTGCGGCGACGCCCTGGCATCGAAGGCTGGCTCCGGACGTCGCCCCCTCCCCAACCGAGGCCCTATGACGGGCTCAGCGCCGGAGAGCGATCGCCCAAACGCGCCGGAATCCACCTTCCCGTTCCGCGCGTATCTCCGGGCGACACCTCAGCGTCCCCGAACTGGGAGGAAAGAATGATGAGGCTGCACAAGCGCCCTGCGATCGCGCTGGTCCCGGTGCTCGCGGCACTTGCCGTCGTGTCGTACGCAATCGCCGGCGGCGGCTCTGGGAAGTTCGACGAGGACCTGGACAGCTACCAGGAGATTCCGTCACTCTCGTCCACCGGGAACGGCACGTTCAATACCGACCTCTCGAACGACGGCACCGAGATCAGCTACCGGCTGTCGTACGCAGGTCTCGAAGGCAACGTGACCCAGGCGCACATCCACTTTGGGCAGACGGGTGTCAGTGGAGGCATCTCCGCCTTCCTGTGCACGAACCTGGGCAACGGGCCGGCGGGCACCCAACTGTGTCCGGCGGCGCCGGCAACGGTGACCGGAACGATCACCGCGGCCGATGTGATCGGGCCTGCTGGACAGGGGATCGCGGCCGGCCAGTTCGACGAGCTCGTCAGGGCTATGCGTGCGGGCGCCACATACGCGAACGTCCACTCGACCCTGTGGCCTGCCGGTGAGATCCGAGCTCAGCTGGACAACGACCAAAGCGACGACGACTAGAGGCTTGATGTGAAACGGCGGGTTCCGGCAGGGACCCGCCGTTTGCGCACGAAAGAGGGCTTCCAGACGTGTCCCTCGAGATGGAGGCTCGAGATGACCACCGATCTGGAAGCCCTTG
>JBOGZW010000126.1:0-4041 GCA_050697575.1 Gaiellaceae bacterium
CTCAAGCGCTGGCGCGCCCGCGCGCGCGGGCGCGTCGCCCGCATCCGGAAGCCCACGTGCCACATCACCGTGAAGCTCGCGCCGCTCGCCGTCGAGGCGAAGCCGGCTCGGCCGCAGGCGAAGCCCGCTGCCGCGACGCAGCCCGAGAAGCCGGCGCGGAAGCCGCGGGCCACGAAGCCGAAGGCTACGACGGAGGCGAAGACGACGCCCGCGAAGACGACCCGGCGCAAGAAGAACGAGGAGACCGAGGAGGCCAACAGCTGATGGGCCAGAAAGTCCACCCCGGCGGCCTGCGGGTCGGCGTGATCCACGACTGGAAGTCGAACTGGTACACGTCGAACAAGGAGTTCGCCGGCGCGCTGCTCGAGGACGTGAAAATCCGCGAGCACATCTACGGAAAGCTCACCCACGCCGGCCTGTCCGACATCCTCATCCGCAAGGACAAGCAGCGCGTGATCATCGACGTCTACACCGCGCGGCCGGGCATCGTCATCGGCAAGTCGGGTGTGGAGGTGGACGCGCTGCGCCGGGAGATCCACGGCATGACGCAGAAGAACGTCCAGATCAACATCAACGAGATCAAGCGGCCCGAGCTCGACGCGAAGCTCGTCGCCCAGTCGATCGCCGAGCAGCTCGAGAACCGCGTCAGCTTCCGGCGCGCCATGAAGCGCTCCCTCGCGTCGGCGATGCGCTCCGGAGCTCACGGCGTCAAGGTGCAGTGCGGGGGCCGGCTGGGAGGCACCGAGATGTCCCGCTCGGAGAAGTACTCCGAGGGGCGTGTGCCGCTGCACACCCTGCGCGCAGACATCGACTACGGGTTCGCCGAGGCGAAGACGACCTTCGGCCGCATCGGCGTGAAGGTCTGGATCAACAAGGGCGAGATCATGCCCGAGGGCTACGAGGGCGCCACGGGCGACCGCGAGGTACGGCTGTCCGAGCAGGATCAGGCGCGCCGCCGCGGGACGCGACCCGAGGGTCTCGGCCAGCGCGAAGGCCGTCGTGGCCCGGACCGCGAGGGCCTCGGCCCGGTGCGCCGCCGTCGTCCCGAGCGCGGTCGTGGGCGGAAGCGCCGCGAGGAGCCGGAGGCGTCGACGGAGGCCGTGGACGAGGCTACGGAGACCACCGAGCAGGCGGCGGAGCCGCCCGTCCGCGACACCGGACAGGTGGAGGGGGACCCGGGGAAACCGGGAGGTTCCCCCGCGACGACCGAAGAGCCGGTCGCCGAGGTCGAGCCTGTTGTCGAAGAGGCTCCCACCGAGGCGCCGGAGACCGCCGAAACGCCCGAGACCACCGAGGAGGCGTCGGAGTAATGCTGATGCCGCGCAAGACGAAGTTCCGCAAGCAGCACCGCGGGCGTCGCCGTGGCACGTCCAAGGGACAGCTCACGGTCCAGTACGGCGACTACGGCCTCAAGGCGCTCGACGCCGGTTGGCTCACGAACCGCGAGATCGAGGCCGCCCGAATCGCCATGACGCGAAAGATCAAGCGTGGCGGCAAGGTGTGGATCAACGTCTTCCCCGACAAGCCGTTCACGAAGAAGCCGGCCGAGACCCGGATGGGCTCGGGCAAGGGCTCGCCCGAGGGCTGGGTCGCCGTGGTCAAGCCCGGCCGCGTGATGTTCGAGCTCGCGGGCGTCCCAGAGGCGCTCGGTAAGGAGGCGCTGCGGCTGGCCGGGAACAAGCTGTCCATCCGCACGAAGGTGGTCAAGCGGGAAGGTGAGCTCTTTGACTGATCGGACCTCTAGGAGCGAGAGATGAGGGCGAGGGAGCTTCGCGACCTGACCGACGACGCGTTGCAGCAGAAGCTCGCGGACACGCGGCAGGAGCTGTTCAACCTCCGTTTCCAGGCGGCGACAGGCGCGCTCGACAACAGCGCCCGGCTGCGGCTGGCGAAGCGGGAGATCGCGCGGATCCTCACGGTTCAGCGCGAGCGAGAGACCCAGTTGGAGCGAACGTAGACATGGCTGACGACGAGCAGAACGAGAACGAGACGGCGGGGCAGCCGCCCGTCCGCGACGGCGGACAGGTGGAGGGGGATCCGGGGGAACCGGGAGGTTCCCCCATGGACGCAGAGGCGACGGTTGACGAGACCGTCGACGAGCCCGTGACCGAAGAGCCGGTGGCCGAGGCGGAGACGCCTGAGGAGCCCCTGGCCGAGAAGCCGGAGACCGAGGAACCGGTCGTCGAAGAGGCGCCGGCCGAGGAACTCGAGCCCGCTCCTGCAGAAGCAGAGGCGGAGGCGCCTGCAGCGGAGGTCGAAGAGCCTGCTGCAGAGGCGGAAGAGCCTCCGGCGGCGCCGGCCAAGAAGAAGCGCAAGCGCCTGCCGCGGCCTGAGCGCCGGCAGCGCCCGAAGCCTGTGCGCGCGTCCGAAGGCCGCAAGTCCCTCTCACGCCTGCCGAAGCCCGAGCACGAGCGCGGCGCCCGTCAGGAGCGGCGCGGTGTCGTGGTCTCGAATGCGATGGACAAGACGATCGTCGTCCGCGTAGAGACGCTGAAAGCCCACAGGCGCTACAAGAAGATCATCCGCCGCTCGACGAAGTTCCATGCCCACGACGAGCGCAACGAGGCGAACGTCGGCGATCTCGTGCGGATCGTCGAGACGCGCCCGCTGTCGAAGACGAAGCGCTGGCGCCTGGCCGAGGTCGTGGAGGCCGCGAAGTGATCCAGCAGGAGACGAGAGTTCGGGTGGCCGACAACACGGGAGCGCGCGAGCTCCTGTGCATCCGCGTGCTCGGGGGCTCGCACCGCCGCTACGCACGGGTGGGCGACATCATCGTCGGCACCGTGAAGACGGCCACGCCGCAGGGCCAGGTGAAGAAGGGCGAGGTCGTGCGCGCGGTCGTCGTCCGCACTCGAAAGCCACAGGGCCGCGACGACGGCACGACGATCTCGTTCGACGAGAACGCCGCCGTCATCCTCGACACGGCCCAGAACCCGCGCGGCACCCGCATCTTCGGGCCGGTCGCGCGCGAGCTGCGTGAGCGGAACTTCATGAAGATCGTCTCGCTCGCGCCGGAGGTCCTCTAATGGCCACAACGATGCGAATCAAGAAGGGCGACACCGTGCACGTGATCGCCGGTAAGGACCGCGGCAAGCAGGGTCGCGTGCTCGAAGCGCGCCCGACCGAGGGCCGCGTGATCGTCGAGAACCTCAACGTCGTGAAGCGGCACACGAAGCCGCGGCCGATGAAGGACGCCAACCGCATGGGCGGCACGACGATCCAGCCCGGCGGCGTCATCGACAAGCCTGCGCCGATCCCCGTCTCGAACGTCATGGTCATCTGCCCGGTCTGTAACCGGCCGACGCGCGTAGGCATGACGTTCAAAGAGATCAAGGGCAAGCAGGTGAAGCTCCGGGTCTGCCGCCGCGCCGACTGTCTCCAGGAGATCGACGAGGGCGAGCACAAGTGACGAAGACGAACGGGTACGAGCCGCGCCTGAAGGTGCTGTACGAGCAGGAGCTACGACCGCAGCTCAAGGACGAGCTGGGCGTCAGCTCGCTCATGCAGGTGCCGAAGGTCGAGAAGATCACGCTCAACATGGGAGTCGGCGACGCGAAGACCGACGCGAAGCTGCTCGACTCCGCGATGGACGAGCTGACGCAGATCGCAGGCCAGCGCGCTCAGCTGCGCCGTGCCCGCACGTCGATCGCCGGCTTCAAGATCCGCACGGGCATGCCCGTCGGGACGAAGGTGACGCTTCGCGGCGCGCGCATGTACGAGTTCCTCGACCGGCTCGTCTCGATCGCGCTGCCGCGTATCCGCGACTTCCGCGGGCTCAACCCGCGCTCGTTCGACGGCCGCGGCAACTACTCGATCGGCCTGCGCGAGCAGATCATCTTTCCCGAGATCGACTACGACGACGTCGCGCAGATCCGTGGCCTCGACGTGACGATCACGACGAGCGCGCAGTCGGACGACGAGGCGCGTGCGCTCCTCGCCGGCCTCGGCCTTCCGTTCGCATCAACCGAAGGAGACACCGTCTGATGGCCAAGAAGTCGATGATCGCGAAGGCGTCCCGCACGCCCAAGCACCCGACACAGG
>JBOGZW010000127.1:0-3985 GCA_050697575.1 Gaiellaceae bacterium
GCATAACCGAGGTACATGCCGAGCTTCACGAGGCGATAATAGGCTCGTGGCGATCGCGGAGCTCCCGGCGCTCGAGCAGTTCGATGAGCTGCGCGCATCGTACCGCGCGTTTCTCGAGGAGCACGTCTATCCGGCCGAAGCGGTCCTGAACCGCGAGGACGCCGCGGCCGGGGAGCTGATGACGTCGCTGCGTTCGCGCGCGAAGGCGGAGGGGCTCTGGGCGCCGCACCTGCCGCCGGAAGCCGGCGGCACCGGCCAGGGCTTCCTCGCGTACGCGTATCTCAACGAGGAGATCGGGCGGAGCTTCTGGGGCCAGCTCGTCTTCAACTGTCAGGCGCCCGATGCCGGCAACGGCGAGATCCTCCACCTGTTCGGGACGGATCAGCAGAAGGAGCGGTTCCTGAGGCCGCTCGTCGAGGGTGAGACGCGCTCCTTCTTCTCCATGACGGAGCCGGAGGTGTCGGGGTCGGATCCCACGCTGTTGCGCACGCGGGCCGTGCGGGACGGGGACGAGTGGGTGATCGACGGGCACAAGTGGTTCTCCTCGGGAGCGGACGGTGCCGGCTTCGGCATCGTGATGGCGATCACCGACCCCGACGGGGAGCCGCATCGCCGAGCGAGCCAGATCCTCGTGCCCGCGGACGCCCCGGGCATCACGATCGAGCCGGTACCGGTTATGGGGCACCGCGGCCGCGGCTGGACGACGCACTGTGAGGTGACATACGACGGCGTGCGCGTCCCTGCCGGGAACGTCCTCGGTGAGCCGGGCGACGGCTTTCGCATCGCGCAGAAGCGCCTGGGGCCTGGGCGCATCCACCACGTCATGCGCTGGCTGGGGCAGATGCAGCGCGCGTTCGACCTCATGTGCTCGTACTCGCTCGAGCGGGAGGCGTTCGGCGGGCCGCTCGCCGAGAAGCAAACGGTGCAGAACTGGATCGCCGACTCGGCGGCCGAGATCCACGCGTGTCGCCTGATGACGCTCGACGCGGCACACAAGATCGACGGGGACGACGAGGCGCGCGTCGAGGTGTCGCTGATCAAGTTCTACGCCGCGCGCGTGCTGAACGACGTGATCGACCGTGCCGTGCAGGTGCACGGCGCGCTCGGCCTCACCGACCGCTCACCGCTCTCGATCATGCTCGGGCAAGCACGCGGCGCCCGCATCTACGACGGGCCAGACGAGGTGCACCGCATGGTCGTCAGCCGCCGGATCCTCAAGGAGTACGCTGTCGGCGGCTCCTGGCGCTTCTCGTAGCTACGCGATTCTCGTGACGCGCCTGGTGAGCCGGAGAGCGGCGTAGCCGACGCCGGCCAGGGCGGCCGTGGCAAGCCCGACGACGTTCGTCGTGACGCACGTTCGGCACGCGTTGCAGCAGACGGCGGCCATGGCGCCTGCTCGCCGTACTTCGCTGCGACCTGTGCTGCCCGCCCCTGCCAGATCGTCTTCACGGCGTCACTGTAACGCGGCCGCGGTCAGCGAAGTACGGCCTGTGTCTGCGTGATGCGGGCGACGTGGCGGCCGTCCGCGTCGTGGACGTCCGTCTCGACGACGATCGTCGTCTTGCCCTTGTGCAACGGGCGGGACGTCGATGTCACGTGGCCGTCGCGGACGGCGCCGAAGAAGTTCGATTTCGACTCGATCGTCGCCGTGCCCTTCGCGTCCTCGGGGAGATTCAGGAACGCGCAGAGTCCGCCGCCCGAGTCGGCGAGGCTCATGATGGCGCCGCCGTGCAGCACGCCGCCCGACGTGCAGAGGTCCTCCGCCCACGCCAGACGCAGCACCACTTGCTTCGGTGACGCGGACACGAGCTCGAGCCCGAGCCGGCTACCGAACGGCATGGCCTGGTTGAGCGCGTCGGTGTCCATCAGAGTTGGCCCAAAGGTGTCACAGACATGGAACTGGTGCCTGGCACCGCATCCGTGTCAAGTCGCCTCGAGGAAGCGGACGATCCGGACGGCGACCTCCTCGCCCGCGTCCTCCTGTACGAAGTGGCCGGCGTTCTGGATCGTCTCCGCGGGGAGCGCTCCGGGGATCAGCTCCGCGATCCGCTCCGCAACCTGCGGCGGGAAGATGGGATCGGAGTCGCCGAAGAGCACGAGCGTCGGCTTCTCCCACGCCTTCAGCGTCTCCCGGATCGCGAGCAACGGAGCCGTGTTGGGATGCTCCGGCTCGGTCGGCACCTGCTCGGGGAACATCAGCGGGCCTGCCTTCGACTCGGGCGTGGGGAACGGCGCGTCGTAGCCGGCCATCGCGTTGTCTGAAAGCCCGCGCACACACGCGCGGCGGATCAGGCGGCCCGCCTGGAAGTCGCCCCCGGCCGCCCGCACGACATCGCGGAAGCGCAGCCACACCTCGTTCGGTGCACGGCCGCCGCCGACGCCGGTGTTGAGGATGACGAGCCGCGCCGCGCGCTCCGGCTGCTCGACGGCGAGCCGCAACCCGATCGGCCCGCCCCAGTCCTGGACGACGACGGTGAGCCCACGGAGATCGAGTCGTTCGACGAGGCCGAGGATGGAGCTGTAGTGCCGGTCGAACGTGTACCAGTCGCGCCCGGTGGGCTTGTCAGAGCGGCCGAACCCGAAGTAGTCGGGCGCGACGACTCGCGCCACACGCGAGAGCTCCGGGATCATCTTCCGGTAGAGGTAGGACCACGTCGGCTCGCCGTGCAGGCAGAGCACGGGATCGCCGTCACCCTCGTCGACGTAGTGCATCCGCAGCCCGTCCTGGTCTGCGTACCGTGGTTCGAACGGGAAGTCCGGGAGCGCGGTGAAGCGCTCGTCAGGCGTGCGGTAGACGCTCATCGCGGCCCCGGCACCCCACGGAACTCGTAGCGCAACGGCTCGCGGCCGGGTTGCACGACCCACGCCTGCCCGGTGTCCTCGGACCGCGCGGCGGCGAGCACGGCGTCGGCGACCCGCTCTGGCGCCATGAGCGGAATACCTTCCGACACGATCCATTCACGCAGCTCGGGCGTGACGATGGGCGTGTCGACGAAGCCGGGGCAGATTGCGTTGATGCGGATGTTCCGTTCCGCCAGGTGTGGCGCCATCGCACGCACGTATCCGACGACCGCGTGTTTTGTCAGCGTGTAAATCGGATCCGCGGGCATCGGCACGAGCCCTGCGAGCGACGCCGTCGCCACGATCGAGCCTCCTGGCGGCATGACCTGCCCCATTCGTCGCACGCCGAAGACAACACCGTCGACGTTCGCCCCGAGCATGCGCCGGTAGCCGGCGAGGTCGTCCCCAGAGCCGCCTACGCCCGCGTTCAGGAACGCGAAGTCGGCGCCGGCCACGTCGTTCCAGGCACTCGGGTCCGAGACGTCGAAGCCGGTTGCGAGGTCGAGCGCCTGCACGGAGACGCCTGCCCCTTCGAGCGCCTGGACGACCGCCGCTCCGATCCCCGACGCCGCGCCAGTGACGACTGCGCTACGGAACAAGGACAACCTTCCCCACATGCTTGCGATCCTCGATCAGCCGGTGTGCGCCGGCCGCCTCGGCCAGCGGAAACTCCGCGCCGACCACGGGCTTCACCGCGCCCGAGGCCCACAGCTCGAGCAGCTCGCCGGCGGCCTGCGCGACGACGTCGGCCCGCCGCGCCATGAGCCGGCCGAGGTAGAAGCCCTGGACGCCGACGTTCCTTCCCACGAGCAGGGCCGGGTTGAGCTCCTGCCACCAGCCGCCGGCGTAGCCGATCGAGACGAGCGTGCCCAACGGCGCGAGGATGGAGACGCTGGGTGCAAAGAGGTCGCCGCCGACCGGATCCATGACAACGTCCGGGCGCACTGCCTCGGCGAACTCGTCATAGCCGAACGCCTCTTCGGCGCCCTGCTCGAAGCAGAATTGCCGCTTCTCCTCGGTCGACGCGGTTGCGACGACCCGCGCGCCGAGGTGACGCGCGCACTGGATGGCGGCCGTGCCCACACCGCCCGATCCTGCGTGGACGAGCACCACCTGCCCGGGCTCGAGGCGCACCTGTCGCGTC
>JBOGZW010000128.1:0-3917 GCA_050697575.1 Gaiellaceae bacterium
GTTGAGGAGCGCGTTGAGGATGGGCCAGTCGGCGATCGCGTCGGAGCCGTCACGCATCGCCTCGGTCTCGCGGTACGGCGACGCTACGGACCCTGCGTCGAGGTGATCGCGTCCGATGACGACCGGAGCGCGGACGCGCCCCGATCGGACGAGCTCGTTGATGGCGAGCCCGGCGCGGGCCCGATCGCCGTAGCCAAGCCAGCAGATCCTCGCCGGAAGCCCCTGGAACGCCATCCGCCCCGGCGCCAGCTCGAGCCACCGCTGCAGCACCGCGTCGTCCGGAAACGCGTCGCGCATCGCGTCGTCGATCGCGGAGATGTCCGCCTCGTCTCCGGACAGGGCCGCCCACCGAAACGGCCCGATCCCGCGGCAAAACAGCGGCCGGATATAGGCCGGGACGAAGCCCGGGTATGTGAACGCGTCGTCTACGCCGGCGTCACGGGCCTCACCTCGGAGGTTGTTGCCATAATCGAAAACATAGCTGCCTTGCCGGACGTACTCGAGCAGGCCGCGGACGTGCACCGCTATGGAAGCGCGGGCGCGCCTCACGTACTCGTCCGGATCCGACACCCTAAGCGCAGCCGCGCCCGCGACGCCGAGCCCCTGCGGCACGTAGCCGGTGAGAGGATCGTGAGCGGCCGTCTGGTCGGTCACGAGGTCGAAATGCTCGCCGCGGCGCGCCATTTCCGGCACGACGTCGGCCGCGTTCCCGAGGAGCCCCACCGACAACCCCCGGCCCTCGTCCGCCGCGGATCGCACGAGCGCGACCGCCTCGTCGATCGACTCCGTCGCCTCGTCGAGGTAGCGCGTCTGGAGCCGTCGCTCGATCCGCGAAGGGTCGACCTCGACGCAGACGATGGCCCCGTCGAGCAGCGCGGCAGCGAGCGGCTGCGCGCCGCCCATCCCGCCGAGGCCCGCGGTGAGCACTGTCCGCCCCCGCAGGTCGCGCTGCCCGAAGTGCTGCTCGGCCGCGGCGGCGAATGTCTGGTACGTGCCCTGGAGGATTCCCTGCGTGCCGATGTAGATCCAGCTGCCGGCGGTCATCTGACCGAACATCGTCAGCCCCAGCGCCTCGAGCCTCCGGAACTCGTCCCACGTCGCCCAGCGGGGCACGAGCATCGCGTTCGAGATGAGCACCCGCGGCGCCTGGGGATGTGTCCGGAAGACGCCGACCGGCTTCCCGCTCTGGACGAGCATCGTCTCGTCGTCGGCGAGTCGCAGAAGCGTCCGGACGAGCGCCTTCAGGCTGCCGTGATCGCGCGCGGCCTTGCCCGAGCCGCCGTAGACGACGAGCGCCTCCGGGTGCTCCGCGACCTCGGGATCGAGGTTGTTGAGCAGCATCCGCAGGGGCGCCTCCGTCTGCCACGAGCGCGCGTGCAGCTCGGCGCCGCGAGGCGCGCGAACGCGTGTCAGGTCGCCGCAGAGCGCCTCGACGAGAGCGTCGACCGACCCAGCGACGGTCATGCGAGCGCTCCGACCTCGTCCGCTACCGCAGCCGCGAGCGAGCCGTCGCGAATCGCCGCCGCCACCGCGCCGATGTCGCCCGACAGCGAGCGGTCTTCCTCGAGCCGAGCCGAGAGCGAGCGCACGAATCGCCTCGCCGCGGCTACGCCGGCTCCGGGCTCCAGCGGCGCGTGGAACTCCACCGCCTGCGCGCCCGCGAGCAACTCGATCGCGAGCACGCTCTCCGCGTTCGCGAGCACCTGCCAGGCCTTCAGCCCCGCGGCGTTCCCCATCGACACATGATCCTCCTGGCCGGCACTCGTGGGGATCGAGTCGACGCTCGCCGGATGTGCGAGCACCTTGTTCTCGCTGACGAGCGCCGCCGACACGTACTGGGGGATCATGAACCCGGAATTGAGCCCACCGTCGACCGTGAGGAACGCGGGCAGCCCGTCGGAGAGCGTCGGATTCACCATCCGCTCCGTGCGCCGCTCGGAGATCGACGCGAGCTCGGCCACGGCCGTCGCAAGCGAGTCGAGCGCGAACGCGACGGGCTCACCGTGGAAGTTCCCGTTCGAGACGAGCATGTCGTCATCGACGAGCACGAGCGGATTGTCGGTCGCGGCATTCAGCTCGATCGAGACGACGTAGTCGACGTAATCGAGCAGGTCGCGCACGGCGCCGTGTACCTGCGGCGCGCAACGGAGCGAATACGGATCCTGAACCTTGTCGCACCAGCGGTGCGCCTCGATGATCGCGGAGCCTTCGAGCAGCTGGAGGAGGTTCGCCGCCGACGCCTGCTGGCCGCGAAACGGTCGCAGCGAGTGGATCTGGGGCAGGAAGCTCGTGCGCGTGCCGTTGAGCGCCTCGACGGAC
This sequence comes from Gaiellaceae bacterium, assembly GCA_050697575.1. Lineage (GTDB taxonomy): Bacteria > Actinomycetota > Thermoleophilia > Gaiellales > Gaiellaceae > PALSA-612. Next base: position 2,320 of record JBOGZW010000128.1, read on the forward strand.
ATCGCGCAGGCGAGGTCGGCCGCGACCTGGAGCCTCCGCGCCCGCAGGAGGCCGAGCGCGCCGGCGGCAGCCATGAACTGCGTGCCGTTGACGAGCGACAACCCCTCCTTCGCGTGCAGCACGATCGCCTCGAGACCGACGGCGGACAGCGCCTCGCCGCCGGGCAGCAGGCGCCCCTCGACCCAAGCCTCGCCTTCGCCGACGAGGGGTAGCGCGAGGTGAGCGAGCGGTGCGAGATCGCCGCTCGCGCCGACGGAGCCGCGACTCGGCACGACCGGGAGCACGCCACGGTTCAGGCACTCGATCAGCAGCTCCACGAGCTCCACACGGGCGCCGGAGTTGCCCTTCGCCAGCGTGTTCGCCCGCAGGAGCATCGCCGCACGCACGACCTCCGGCGGATACGGCTCCCCCACCCCACACGCATGGCTTCGGAGGAGGCGCAGTTGAAGCTCCTCTGTCTGCTCGGCCGGGATGGACTGCGAGACGAACCGCCCGAAGCCGGTGTTGATGCCGTACGTGTGCTCGCGCTCGCCGTGAGCCGCCCGGGTCACGACGTCGCGGGCAGCGCGCATGCGGTCTCTCGCCTCGTCCGAGAGCGCCGCGGGGGCCCCGCCGACAGCTGCCGCCCAGACGTCGTCCACCGTCAGCCCATCGCCGGAAAGAACGATTTCAGCCTTCACGTGGCGAGTCTAGACAGGGTTGGTTCGAGAAGTTGCGACTCATCCAGGCTCTCGAGCCGCAGCGCCGACGCGCCAGGCCGCGCAGCTCCTTCGGGCAAGAGACCGACGAGCTCTGAGCCGGCGACGTCGACGCCGCGCGCCGCTGCCTCGGTCACGATTCGGGCGACGATCTCATCGAGCGGCGACGCCTCCCAGTCCTCGACGTTCATCGAGACCTGGACGACCCCGCGGCTCGCGAGCGGGAAGCCCAGGGCGCGGACGCCTCGGAAGCCGCCGCCCGTCTCGCGGACGACGGCCGCGATCCCCTGCGCCACTCCCAGGTCCCCGGTCGCGAGATTGACGTTGAACGCGATCAGCGGCCGGCGGGCCCCAACGAGGACGCAGCCGGCACGCGGATCGAGCCGCGCTGGGCCGCTGTCTGGGACGAGCTCTCCCGCGTCGATGCGCCGCTGGAGCTCGGCGAGACCTCCACGCCGAAGCAATGCCGGCCTGACTCCGGGCGCGACATCCCCGTACAGGAAGACAGGCAGGTCGAGCTCGTAGCCCACGCGATTCGCGAGCTCGAGTGCTGCGCGCTTCGCCGCCTCGACCTGCTCGGGCCAGACGGCTACGACGGGCACGACGTCCGCAGCGCCGACGCGCGGATGGACGCCGTCGTGTAGGCGGAGGTCGATTCGCTCGCGCGCGCACGCGATGCCGTCGACGAGCGCGTCGACGAGATCCGCCGCCGATCCCGCGATCGTGAAGACCGAACGGTGGTGGTCTGGATCGGCGTGAACGTCGAGCACGTGGGCGTGACGCGCGAGCGCGTCGCCGAGAGTTGCGATTGTCTCCTCCGACCGCCCCTCGGAGAAGTTCGGGACGGCCTCGAGCGGTAAGGACACGCGTCGTACTCTAGGAATGGTGAAGGAGTACTAC
>JBOGZW010000129.1:0-3913 GCA_050697575.1 Gaiellaceae bacterium
TCGTAGCGTCGTGGGCGCACCCTTTTCCCGCGTCGTCCTCAAGCTCTCCGGCGAAGCTCTTAGCGGCGACCGCGAGTTCGGCATCGATCAGGAGCGGATCGAATCCCTCGCGGGAGAGATCGTGGCCGTGCACGAATCGGGCGTCGAGATCGCGATCGTCGTCGGCGGCGGAAACATCATCCGCGGCATGGAGCGCGCGGCGGCGGGCATGGACCGCGCCACCGCCGACTACGCGGGGATGCTCGCAAGCGTGCTCAACTCGCTCACCGTGCAGGATGCGCTCGAGCGGCGGGGAGCGCAGACGCGCGTGCTCTCGGCGCTCACCGTCGCCGAGGTCGCCGAGCCGTACATCCGGCGGCGCGCGATGCGCCACCTCGAGAAGGGCCGCATCGTGCTGTTCGCCGGCGGGACGGGCAACCCGTTCTTCACGACCGATACGGCCGCCGCCTTGCGAGCGCTCGAGATCGGGGCCGAGGCGCTCCTCATGGCGAAGAACGCCGTCGACGGCGTCTACGACGGCGACCCGCGCGTGAATCCGAGCGCGGCGTTCATCCCCGAGCTGACGCACCTGGAGGCGATAGAGCGAGGCCTCAAGGTCATGGACACGACAGCGCTGTCGCTGTGCATGGACAACGGCCTGCCGATCCTTGTGTTTGCGCTCGAGGAAGGCACGATCGGGCGCGCGGCGCGCGGAGAACGTGTAGGAACCATCATTCAGAGCCACGAAACCGCGACCGAGGGAGCCAGCCGATGATCGACGACTTCATCGCGGACGCCATTCGCCGCATGGACAAGTCCGTGGAGACGACGCAGCAGGAGTTCAACGGCGTGCGTACGGGACGCGCGTCCGCCGCGCTCCTCGACCGCATCCAGGTCGAGTACTACGGCCAGGCGACGCCGCTCAAGCAGCTCGCGACGATCAACGTTCCCGAGCCGCGGCTGCTCACCGTGCAGCCCTTCGATCCGACCTCGCTGAAGGGCATCGAGAGGGCAATCATGGAGTCCGATCTCGGGCTCCAGCCCTCGAACGACGGCAAGGTCATCCGGCTCCCGATCCCGCAGCTGACCGAGGAGCGGCGCAAGGAGCTCGTGAAGGTCGTGCGCAACCTCGCCGAGGAGGGCCGCGTCGCGGTGCGCAACGTCCGCCGCGACGTCATGCACCAGCTGAAGGAGCTCGTCGACTCCGGGCAGGTCGGTGTCGACGAGGAGCACCGGGCCGAGGACCACGTCCAGAAGCTCACGGACGAGCACACGCACAAGATCGACGAGCTGCTCAAGCGCAAAGAAGCGGAAATCATGGAGGTGTAGAGCCTCCGTGAGGCTCCTGACGCGCATCCGCTCGCTCTGGACGACTCGGCCTCCCGAGGAGGAGTCGGAGCTTCCCGATTGCGCGCGCTCGGTCGCGATCATCATGGACGGCAACGGCCGTTGGGCAAGCCGGCACGGGCTGTCGGTGGCCGACGGTCACCGAGCCGGCACCAAGGCGCTCCGTCGGGCGGTGGAGGCGGCGATCGACCTCGGCGTCGAGTCGCTCGCGGTCTACGCCTTCTCGACCGAGAACTGGTCGCGCACCCGCGACGAGGTCGACACGCTCATGGACATCTTCGGTGAGACGATCGACCGGGAGTTTCCCGACCTCGTTCGACAGGGCGTGAGAGTCCGCTTCATCGGGCGCCGCGACCGTGCCCCCGACGAGCTCCAGCGCAAGATGGCGAGCCTCGAGCGGCAGACGACCGAGAACACGCGGCTCCGGCTGTGGATCGCGTTCGATTACGGCGGGCGGGCCGAGATCGTCGAGGCGACGCGGAGGCTCGTCGAGTCCGGCGTCGAGCCGAGGGAGATCGACGAGAACGTCTTCGCCGCGTACCTCAACGCCCCCGACATGCCCGACCCTGACCTACTCATCCGCACGTCAGGCGAGCTGCGCGTCTCGAACTTCCTGCTGTGGCAGCTCGCGTACACGGAGCTCGTGTTCGTCGAGAGCCACTGGCCGGACTTCTCGCCGAGAGATCTCGAGTCCGCACTGTCGGCGTACGCCCGCCGCCGCCGCCGCTTCGGCGGTCGATGAGCCTGCTCGCGTCCCGCGTAATCGTCGCGGCCGTCGGGCTACCGCTCGTGCTCGCGGCGCTCTGGGCAGGGGGCTGGTGGCTGTTCGCGCTCGTCCTGCCGGCCGCCCTGCTGGCGCTCCACGAGTTCTTCGCCATGACGAAGCCGCTGCGCCCGATCCCTCTGGCGGGTCATGCCGGCATTGCGGGATTGCTCTTAGCCGTTCAGGACGGCGATCTCGTCTGGGCAATCTCCGCGCTGCTCGCCACCCTCGCCCTCGCGTTCCTCCTCAAGGGGCTCGCCGCAACGCTGGGCTCGTCGACGGTGTCGGTCGGGGTCACGCTGCTCGGAACGGCGTGGATCGGCTTCGGGCTGGGGTGCGTGCTCCTCCTCCGAGACACGCCCGAGTTCGGCTTCGTCGTCTCGCTCGCGGTGCTGCTCGCAATCTTCGCCGACGACACCGCGGCGTACTTTGGCGGCCGCGCGCTCGGGCGCCACAAGCTCGCGCCGGCAATCTCGCCAGGGAAGACATGGGAAGGATTCGTCTTCGGCACGATGGCCGCCGTGCTCGTGGTGTTCGTCGCGCTGTACGAGGACCGCGACGCGTTTCTCACCATCGGGCAGTCGCTCCTCCTCGGCGTCGTGGTGGCTCTGGCCGCTCCACTGGGCGACCTGTTCGAATCGATGCTCAAGCGCGACATGGGCGTAAAGGACTCGGGTCGCATGCTCGCAGGGCACGGAGGCGTCCTCGACCGCATCGATGCGATCCTCTTCGCGTTCCCGGCCGCGTACTTCGCGGTCTACGCGTTCCTAACGTAGGTACAACAAGCAGCCCCGTACACTGGCGGCGTGAAGCGAGTCGCCCTCATGGGAGCGACCGGGTCGATCGGTCGCCAGGCGATCGAGATCGTGTCCGGTCACCCGGAGCTCGAGCTCGTCGCCGCCGCTTCCGGCACGCAGTCCGTCGAGGGCCTGGCACCGCTGACGCAGGTCGGAGGCGATCTCACGGAGCTGCTCGAGCGCGCTCAGCCCGACGTCGTCCTGAATGCCGTCGTCGGATTCGCCGGCCTGCCGGCGACCCTATGGTCGCTCGAGGCCGGCGTCGATCTCGCGCTCGCGAACAAAGAGAGCCTCGTTGCCGCCGGTGAGCTCGCGCTCGCCGCGCAGGAGCGGGGTGGAGGGCTGCTGTTGCCGGTCGACTCCGAGCACTCGGCGTCGTTCCAGTGCCTCGAGGGCCGGGACCGCGAGACCGTCCACTCGCTCGTGCTCACGGCGTCCGGCGGGCCGTTCCGCGGCCGGTCGGCGGAAGAGCTCGCGGACGTGACGCCAGAGGAGGCGCTTGCCCATCCCACGTGGAACATGGGCCCGAAGATCACGGTGGACTCCGCCACGCTCGCGAACAAGGGGCTCGAGCTGATCGAGGCGCACTTCCTCTTCGGCCTCCAGTACGACCGCCTGGAGGTCGTGGTGCACCCGGCTTCGATCGTGCACGCGATCGTGCGCTTTCGCGACGGCGGCGCGCTCGCGCACCTCGGCTACCCGGACATGCGTGTCCCGATCTCGTATGCGCTCACGTATCCGGAGCGGGCAGCGACACCGGTGCCACCCCTCGACGTAACAGCGCTCATGCTGGAGTTCCACGCGCCCGACCTCGAGGCATTCCCGCTGCTCGCGCTCGCGCGCGAGGCGGGGGAACGCGGCGGGACGGCGCCGTGCGTCTTCAACGCCGCGAACGAGGTCGCTGTCGAGGCGTTCCTGGAGGAGCGCATCCGGTTTGCCGATATCGCGGAGATCGTGGCCGCAGCACTGGAGACGCTCGACCTGAGCCCTGCCGGCGACGTCGAAGAGCTCACGGCGGCTGATGCCC
>JBOGZW010000130.1:0-3889 GCA_050697575.1 Gaiellaceae bacterium
CGAGTTCGAGGGCTGGGAAGCGGATGACGTCATTGCCACGCTGGCGACGCGAGCCGACGATGCCGGCGTGCACACGTGCGTCGTCTCGACCGACCGCGACGCGTTCCAGCTGGTGACGCACAACGTTTGCCTGATGATGACGCCGCGCGGCGTCGCCGACGTCCACGTCTATACGCCCGAGCGCGTCACCGCGCGTCTCGGTGTACCGCCCGAGAAGGTGCCCGACCTCATCGGCCTCAAGGGGGACACTTCCGACTCGATTGCGGGCGTGCCCGGCATCGGCGACAAGACGGCGGCGCAGCTGATCCAGCAGTTCGACTCGGTCGAGGGCGTGCTGGAGCACGTCGACGAGCTGTCGCCTGGCCGCGCAAAGTCGCTCCGCGAGCACGCAGACCAGGCCCGCGAATCGAAGGTGCTGGCGACGATGCGGCGCGACCTCGACATCGACTGCGACCCGGCGAAGCTCGTGCTGGCGCCGCCCGACCGCTCGGAGCTCCAGGAGATGTTCCGGCGGTTCGAGTTCCGGGCGCTCTTGCAGCGGCTCGACCAGCTCGACGAGGCGCTGCCCGCAGCCGAGATGCCCGTCGTCTCGGGAGAGGAGCTGCCCTGGCGCGAAGGCGAGCTCCCCGAACCGGTGGGGGCGTTCGGGTATGCGGTGGACGACGGTCGCTGTGCCGTCGCGCTGGGCGACGAGGTCGTCGTCGGGCCACGACCGGAGCGCATCGAGGGCGAGATCGTCGCCCACGACGCGAAGCCGCTTCGCGTGTCGGCGGTCGACGACACGCTCCTCGCCGCGTACCTCATCGAACCGGGGCGCACGGCCTACGACCTCACCGATCTGGCCGCCGAGTACGGCATCGCGCTCGACCCGTCGCCGCCGACCGAGGAGGAGACGACGGCTCTCGTCCGCCGCGCGGCGCTGCCCTTGCGACTCGCTCCGCTCATGCGCGCGCGGCTCGAGGAGCGCGAGCTCGTCCCGCTCTATGAAGAAATCGAGCTGCCTCTGACGAGCGTGCTGGCGCGCATGGAGGACGCCGGCGTCCACATCGACACGTATCGGATGGGCGAGATCACCGCGCGGCTACGGGAGCGAGTGGACGAGCTCGAGGGCCGTGCGTACGAGCTGGCCGGAGAGGAGTTCATGCTGGGCTCGACCCAGCAGGTGGCGAACGTCCTCTTCGATCAGCTCGGGCTCACGCCCGGGCGAAAGGGCAAGACGGGCTACTCGACCGACACGCGCGTCCTGCAGACGATCCGCGACGAGCACGAGATCGTCCCCGTGATCGAGGAGTGGCGGGAGCTGACGAAGCTCGTCAACACGTACCTAGGCCCGCTACCCGAGATGATCGGGAAGGACGGTCGGCTGCACACGACCTTCAACCAGGCGGTCGCGGCCACCGGACGCCTGTCCACGTCCAACCCCAACCTCCAGGCGATCCCCATCCGCACCGAGCTCGGCCGCGAGATCCGCTCCGCGTTCGTCGCCGAGGAAGGCAGCCGCCTTGTATCGGCCGACTACTCGCAGATCGAGCTGCGCATCCTCGCCCACGTCTCCGGCGAGCCGAAGCTCAAGGCCGCTTTCGCGGCCGGTGAGGACATCCATGCGGCAACGGCCACTGAGGTCCTCGGCAGGGAGCCGTCGGCGCTGACGAAGGACGAGCGGGCCATCGCGAAGATGATCAACTTCGGGATCGTCTACGGCATCTCGGCGCACGGCCTGTCGCAGAACCTCCAGATCCCCCGCGACGAGGCTCAGACGTACATCGACACGTACCTCGCGCGCTTCCCGCACGTGCAGGACTTCATCGCCCGCACGATCGAGCAGGCGACGCGCGACGGCTACGTGACGAGCCTGCTCGGCCGGCGGCGACCGGTGCCCGAGATCCGCACGTCGAGCCGCCAGACGCGGGCACTCGGGGAGCGACTGGCTGTGAACTTCGTGATGCAGGGCTCGAACGCCGACATCATCAAAGTGGCGATGATCGGCATCGACCGCAGGCTGCGGGACGAGGGCCGCTCGGCACGTCTCGTCCTTCAGGTGCACGACGAGCTGCTGCTCGAGGCGCCCGAGGCCGAGGTGCGCGACGTGCGCGCGATCGTGCAGGAGGAGATGGTGAGGGCCTACGACCTCGACCCGCCGCTTGCCGTCGACGTCGGCGTCGGCGAGAACTGGTCAGAAGCCAAAGACTGACGAGTTTGGACTGGAACGCCCGCGCTGCGGGCGTGCCGATTTCGGCTCCGCCGCTATACTGACCGGCCTTTTCGCATGGCCAACGACACCATCGATACCACCGAAGCGGATACGGCTGAGCCCGGCGTCTGGACCACCGGTCCGGACGGTGAGCTCATCCCCGACTACGACGCCACCTTCCCGGAGATCACCGAGGGCGAGGTTGTCCACGGCACCGTCGTGCGCGTCGACAAGGACGAGGTGCTCGTCGACATCGGCTACAAGTCGGAAGGCGTCATCCCGGCGGCTGAGCTGTCCATCCGCCGCTCGATCAACCCGGACGACGAGGTCGGCGTCGGCGACGAGATCGACGCGCTCGTGCTCACGAAGGAGGACGCCGAAGGCCGGCTGATCCTCTCGAAGAAGCGCGCCCGCTTCGAGCTCGCATGGAAGGAGATCGAGCGTAAGTCGGAGAGCGGCGAGCCGATCACCGGCCGCGTGATCGAGGTCGTGAAGGGCGGGCTGATCCTCGACCTCGGCGTGCGCGGCTTCCTGCCCGCGTCGCTCGTGGACATCCGCAGAGTCCAGGATCTCGACGAGTTCCTCGGCCAGGAGCTTCGCTGCAAGGTGATCGAGCTGAACCGGTCGCGCAACAACGTCGTGCTCTCGCGCCGCGCAGTGCTCGAGGACGAGCGCAAGGAGATGCGCCAGGCGATTCTCGACCGCCTGAGTCCCGGCGACGTCGTCGACGGGACGATCTCGAACATCGTCGACTTCGGCGCCTTCGTCGATCTCGACGGCATGGACGGCCTCATCCACATCTCCGAGCTCTCCTGGGGTCACGTGAACCATCCGTCCGAGGTGCTCGAAATCGGGCAGGAGGTCAACGTCAAGGTGCTCGACATCGACCGCGAGCGCCAGCGGATCTCCCTCGGGCTCAAGCAGACGCAGAGCGACCCCTGGCAGCAGGTGCTCGACAGCTACTCGCTGAACGACGTCGTCGACGGCAAGGTTACGAAGGTCGTCACGTTCGGCGCGTTCGTCGAGATCCTGCCTGGCGTCGAGGGGCTCGTGCACATCTCGGAGCTCGCACAGCACCACGTCGAGAATCCCCGCGAGGTCGTGGCACAGGGCCAGGCCGTCCAGGTGAAGATCATCGAGATGGACGCCGAGCGTCGGCGCCTCTCGTTGTCGCTCAAGCGCGTGGAGGACTCGGAGGGCGGTCAGCCGCGGGCCGAGGATGCGCCACCGCTCGCGCTCTCCGAGGAGGTCTTCTCGGAGGAGCCTGCGCCGCCCCTCGAAGAAGCCGAAGCCGAGGACTCCGAAGAACAGCCCGTCGCCGAGGCGGAAGCCGCAGAGCCCGTCGCCGAGGCTGAAGCCGGAGAGCCTGCCGACGAAGCACCCGCCGCCGAGGCGGCCGCCGAACCAGTGGCCGAGGCAGCGGCGGAAGAGCCAGCCGAGAACGACGAAGAAGACGCCGGTTAGGCTCGCAATCACCGGTGGCATCGGCGCCGGCAAGAGCGAGGCGCTCGAGGCGTTTCGCCGCCGCGGTGCGGCCGTTCTTTCCTCGGACGAGGTCGTCCACGAGCTCTACGCCGGGAATGCCGAGGTCAGGGCTGCCCTCGACGAGCGCTTCGGCACCACCGACCGTGGACGCATCGCGGAGGTCGTCTTCGCCCAACCTGCCGAGCTCGAGTGGCTCGAGCAGTTGCTCCACCC
>JBOGZW010000131.1:0-3873 GCA_050697575.1 Gaiellaceae bacterium
GCCGTATGCGCTCGCGCGTCACGCCGAGCGCCTGCCCGACCTCTTCGAGCGTGCACGGCGGCTCTCCGGTCAGGCCATAGCGGAGCTCGATCACTAGCCGCTCGCGGTCGGGCAGTGAGTGGAGCGCCCGCTCGATGTCCTCGCGGCGAAGCGACAGCGACGCCGTGTCGAAGGGGGACTCGGCCTGATCGTCTTGGACGAAGTCGCCGAGCTCCGAATCCTCCTCCTCGCCGATCGGCTTCTCGAGAGACACGGGGTGCTGCGCCATGCGCAGGATCTCGCGCACCTCCTCGGTCGTGATCTCGAGCTCCTCACCGATCTCGTCCGGGCGGGGCTCGCGGCCGAGCCGCTGGACGAGCTGGCGCTCGATGTGCACGACCTTGTTGAGCTTCTCCACCATGTGGACGGGGATGCGGATCGTGCGTGCCTTGTCGGCGATCGCGCGCGTCACGGCCTGGCGGATCCACCACGTCGCGTACGTGGAGAACTTGTAGCCGCGCCGGTAGTCGAACTTCTCGACGGCGCGGATGAGCCCCAGCGACCCTTCCTGGATGAGGTCGAGGAACGACAGCCCGCGCCCCAGGTACGCCTTCGCGATGGACACCACGAGGCGGAGGTTCGCCTCGATCATCTGCCGCTTGGCAACCATGTCGCCTCGCTCGATGCGCTTGGCGAGGTAGACCTCCTGGTCGGCCGTGAGGAGCGGCACCTTGCCGATCTCACGCAGATAGAGACGGAGCGAGTCGAGCGATGGCTCGACCGACAGATCGAGCTTCGGGATCGCCTTCTCGTCCTCCGGGGGTGGCTGCTCGTGGGGCGGATGCTTGTGCTGCTCGCCCTCCATGAGCTCGATACCGTGATCGATGAGATACGTGTAGAAGTCCTCGACCTGCTCCTTCGTCAGCTCGACTTCCTCGATACCCGACACGATCTCGTCGTAGGTCAGGAAGCCCTTCTCGACGCCTTCTCCCACGAGCTTGTGAAGCTCCTCAACGTCAGGCAGTGAAATGTCTACGGTGAGCACGCTACCTCGGCTTTCTCGCGCTAGGCGATAGTGGGACTTACCTGCCGAAACGCAAAGAGCCGGCCGCCTCTCCGTCCGGCTCACCTTTGGGGGCGGATCATACAAACGGACGTGCCGTTTGTGAAGAACCGGTTTCGCGGATTGCCGATTCGTACCGGACCACGCGGACGGCGGGCCGGGGCCCGCCGTCCGACTCCACTGTGCCGCAGGAGAATTTGCCGTTAGTCCCCCGGCGCGAAGAGGAGTTCGCCGCCTTTATCGGCATCCCTCCCACCGACCTTTAGGGTGAGTTGCAATGGCCACGGGCTTCCTGGAACGGCTTCGATCAGGGCCGCCGATCACCGCCGACGGTGGCATGGGCGTGCTCGTCTCGAGCGCCGTGCCGCGCCTTCGCTGCCCCGAGGAGGCGAACGTCCGCGCTCCCGAGAGCGTCGTCGACCTTCATCTCGGGTTCATCCGCGCCGGCGCCGAGCTCATCGAGACGAACACGTTCGGCGCGAACCGCCGCAAGCTCGCCACCCACTTCCTCGAGCAGGAGCTCGAGCAGATCAACTCCGCAGGTGTGAAGCTCGCGCGCGACGCGCGCGAGGTCTCCGGCCGTGAGGTCTACATCGGCGGCTCGATCGGGCCGCTCGGCGACGTCGGCGACGCCGAGGACGAGCGCTTCGGGGCGTTCGCGGAACAGGCCGCTGTGCTCGAGGGCCGCGGCGTCGACCTCTTCATGGTGGAGACGTTCTACGACCTCGCCGAGCTCGATCAGGCAATCGACGCGGTGCGCAGCGTCTCGTCGCTGCCGATCGTCGCGCTGCTGACGTTCGACGAGGACGCAGAGACGCTTGCAGGCGTCTCGGCGCAGGCTGCGGCCGAGCACCTGCGCCGGCTCGACGTGGCGGCGATGGGCGCGAACCACGGCGCGGGGCTCCAGGCAGCGCTGACGGCGCTCGAGCGGATGGGCGGCGAGGGCATGCCGCTTGCAGCCTTGCCGAACCTCGGCCTGGCCAGCCTCGCGGGCGGACGTGTCATCTACCCCCACGCGACGCCGGAGTACTTCGCGGAGTTCACGGCGCACGCGCGCAGCCTCGGCGCCGCGATCGTCGGAGGCTGCTGCGGGACGACGCCGATCGAGATCGCCTCCATACGCGCCGCCCTCGACGAGGAGCGTGTGCCGTCGGCTCCGCTCGAGGTCGTCGAGCGGACGCTCGCCGTAGCGTCGATGGCGCCGGAGCGGGTCGAGACCGCCCTCGCCCGCGATCTCCGCGAGGGGCGGTTCGTCGTCTCCGTGCAGATCGACCCGCCGCTCGGGGGCGACTACACGGGCTTGCTGGAAACCGTCGAGGCCATCCGCGAGTCAGGCTCGGCCGGCTACGTCGACATCAACGACAACGCGACCGCGAGCGCAAAGCTGAGCGCGATGATCATGGCGGCGGCGATCGAGCGCCGCCTCGGCGTCGAGACGATCCCGCATCTGACCTCACGCGACTACTCGGTAATGGGACTCGAGGCGCTGCTGCTGGGCGGACATGCGGAGGGAGTGCGCAACATCCTCGCCGTCACGGGCGACCCACCCGAGGTGGGCGACTACCCAGGCAGCAAGGGCATCTACGAGGTCGACGCGATCGGGCTCACGCAGCTGATCGCGCATCTGAACGCAGGCCAGAGCTACAACGGCAAGCCGATCGACGCCCCGACGTCGTTCTTCATCGGCGTCGCGGTGAACCCGACAGCCGACGACCTCGAGCTCGAGGCCGACCGCTTCCGCCGCAAGGTCGAGGCGGGAGCCAAGTTCGCGATGACACAGATCCTCTTCGATCTTCGCTACCTCGAGGAGTTCCGCGAGCGAATCGGGGGGAGCTGGCCGATACCCATCCTCGTCGGGATCTTTCCGCTCTCGACGTACCGGCTCGCGCTCCGCCTCCACAACGAGGTGCCGGGCATCCTCGTGCCGGACGCGCTTCAGGCCGAGCTGCGTGACGCCGGTCCCGGAGCTGCCGACATCGGCACGGCACACGCGCGAGAGCTCGTGCGGCAGCTTCAGGAGAAGGCCGACGGCATCTACATCGCGACGCCGTTCAGGCGTCCACTCGCCGCGCTCGATGTCCTCTCAGACAACTGAACGGTTGTCACTTGACTCGCGGAGCCGCGAGGTGAGAGAGTCCCGCGGCCGTGGGGAGGGGCGGCAGCTGTAGGGGCGGCGTTGTTGGGGTGTGCGTGCGTTGTCGCCGCGCACGCTGCGGTGCCCGCGGCCAAACCCGTCGACAGGCACCTCCTCGTCGGCCTCGACGACGATACTGCCAAGTGGCGGACACGGCCCGACCAGCTTCTGTCCAGGTACCGCCACCTCGGCATCGACGCCGTCCGGCTGACGATCCCATGGCGCCGTGGGCAGGCCAGGCCGACCGTAGAGGCCGGCATCTACCTTCACCGGCTGCGGCATGGTCGCCCGCGGCCAGCGCGTCGTGCTCGCCCTGTACGGCCACCCGTGGCAGGCGCCGCTCGACGACATCCAGCGCCGGCACTACGCACAGTTCCTCCATCACGTACTCGAGCGGATCCCGAAGATCCGTGACGTCGTCGTCTGGAACGAGGCCAACTCGCCCGACTTCTGGCCCGCTGCCGGTGGCGCCGCGGCCTACGAGGCGCTGCTCGCAGAGTGCTGGGACCGGCCGCGACGGCTCCGCCCGTACGTCAACCTCATTTCCTCCACGGCAGCTCGCCACGACGGCGCGGGCTTCATACGCGCGGTCGGCGCCGCGTACCGGGAGAGCGGACGCAAGCGGCCGATCATCACGACATTCGGCCACAACCCTTATCCCCTGAACGCCGCCGAGCCGCCCTGGATGCGGCACGAC
>JBOGZW010000132.1:0-3868 GCA_050697575.1 Gaiellaceae bacterium
CTCGAGGCAGACGAGGTGCTGACGACGGACGCCACATGGAAGCGCTTCAGCCGGCGCGTCCGGATCGTAGCGTGACACCGCAGCGGCGCACCGCGCTCGTCTCGGTCGGCGCCGCCTGCGCACTCATCGCGCTCAAGCTGACGACGGGCCTCGCGAGCGGCAGCCTCGGCCTCGTGTCGGAGGCCGTCCACTCCGGCACGGACCTCGTCGCGGCGCTGCTGACGTTTTTCGCCGTCGGCGTCGCCGTCCGGCCCGCGGATCCCGGTCATCCGTACGGGCACGGCAAGGCGGAGCACCTCGCGGCGCTCGCCGAGGCGGCCGTCCTCGTCATCGTGTCTGTGGGCGTGGCCGTGTTCGCCGTGCTCAGGCTCACCGGTCATATCGAGACGGACGTGAACGCGGCGTGGTGGGCGTTCGCCGTCGTGATCGCCATAATCGCCATCGATCTGTCGCGCACGGTGGTGTCGCTGCGGTCTGCCAGGCGCTACTCGAGCGCGGCGCTGCTCTCGAACGCGCTCCACTTCAGTAGCGACCTCGCCGGGACGCTCGCCGTCCTCGGGGGCCTGGCGGCGGCTGCGCTCGGCTGGCCCCAGGGCGACTCTGTGGCCGCGCTGTTCGTCGCCGTGCTCGTCGTGACGGCGGCCGGCAGGCTCATCCGCCGCAACATCGATGTCCTCATGGATCGCGCTCCGGCGGATGCGACGGAGGCGGCGCGCCGGGCGATTCGCGTGCACGTGCCAGGGGTACGGCTTCACCGGCTGCGGCTCCGCCAGGCGGCCGGGCGGCACTTCGTCGACGTCGTCATCGGCGTCCCTCCCGGCGCGGCTGTGGCGCAAGGACACGCCGCGGCGGACGCCGTGGAGGATGCGGTTCGGCGGGCGCTTCCCGAGGCGGACGTCGTCGTCCATGTCGAGCCGGAAGCGCCCGGCGAGGCAGAGATTCGCGAGCGTGCGCAGGAAGCCGCGCTCCACGTGCCGCAGGTGCGCGAGGTGCACAACGTCAACGTCCTGACGATCGACGGGCGCACCGAGATCTCTCTCCACCTGAAGCTTCCGGGCGACCTGACCCTCGACGAAGCGCACGGTGTCGCCGAGAACGTCGAGCAGTCGATCCTCGACGCAGTTCCCGAGGCTGCGACCGTCCGGACGCACCTCGAGCCTCTCCCCGAGCCCGCGGAGGGATGGCGGCCGAGCGGCTGGCAGGTCGACGAGCACGCGGAGGCCGTGCTGCGGATCGTCAACGAGGAGACGGGCGGCCCGCCGCGAGGCCTGCGGATGCTCGAAACGGGCGATGGCCTCGTTGTGTTCCTCACGCTCGCGCTCGATCCGCATACGGAGCTCGTCGAAGCGCACCGGACCGCGAGCGCAGTCGAGGAGCGAATCCGGCGCGAGCGCCCCACCGTCGCCGACGTCCACGTGCATACAGAGCCGTAGGCTTCTCCGATGCGGCTCTGCATGTTCCGTCCGCTCGACCGCGACCTGCCGCGAGGCTGGCCGGGCCGGATCGAAGGCGACCGTGTCATCCAGCTTGCCGCGCAGACGCTGCAGTCGTTCTTTACGGGTGGAGGCCGGGCCCGCGAGCACGCGGAATACCGGCTCGACGCGGTGCGCCTGCTGCCTCCCGTGCTACGACCTCCGTCGATCCGGGACTTCTACGCGTTCGAGGAGCACGTGCAGCGAGCTCGGGAGCTCCGAGATGCCGGCCCGCCGCCTCAGGAGTGGTACGACATCCCGGTCTTCTATTTTTCGAACCCGGCCGCCGTGTACGGACCTGAAGACGCGATCCCGTTTCCGGCCGGCGTCGAGGAGCTCGATTACGAGCTCGAGCTCGCTGCCGTGATAGGTGCGGACGGCGAGATCGGAGGCTTCACGATCATGAACGACTGGTCGGCACGCGATCTTCAGCGGGCGGAGATGACGGTCGGGCTCGGGCCGGCGAAAGGCAAGGACTTCGCGACGAGCCTAGGCCCCGTGCTCGTCACGGCCGACGAGCTCGACGGGTCGGGCGCGGAGATGGTTGGCCGCGTGAACGGCGAGGAGCGTTCGCGTGGCAACTCGCGCGACATGCACCACTCCTGGCAGGCGATCGTGTTCCATGCCGCGCGGAACACCCGGCTCGTTCCGGGGGACGTCCTCGGGTCGGGGACGGTGGGTTCTGGGTGCATCCTCGAGCACGGTGACGGGCGGTGGCTGCGACCCGGTGACATCGTCGAGCTCGAGATCGAGGGCATAGGCGTCCTTCGCAACACAATCGGCCCTGTCACCCCTTCCTGACGTGCCCGAAACGGACATCGCACAGGTACTCCTGACCTCCTCCCCACTGCGAGCATAGTTCGGAAGCTCGCGCCTGTGTGTAAGGCGACACCACCAGCACTGTGACAACGTCCAACCAGCCTACGACGATCGTGCTCGACTTCGACGGCACGATCACGGAGGACGACCTCCTCGACCGAATCGCGCGCGAGTTCGGCGATCCCGCCGTCTACCAGCAGGTCGAGGAGGGCCTCCATGCCGGAACGGTCACGCTTCAGGAGTGCATCACCCGCGAGTACGAACCAGTGACGCTCCCCCTCGACGACGCCGTCGCCTGGGTGCTCGAGCGAGTCCGCGTCCGCCCAGGTCTGCGGGAGCTCGTCGCCTTCGCCCGTGAGCGAGGCTGGAGCGTCAGCGTGCTCTCGAGCGGTTTCGAGGAGATGATCCGGCCCGTCCTGGCGGCGGCCGGCGTCGACGGCGTCGACGTCTTCGCGAACAGCATCGACGCGCGCCCCGACGGTTGGCGCGTCCAGTGGCGCGACGAGACGGTCTGCGCCGAATGCAGCGAGGCCTGCAAGCGAGCCGGGCTGCCCGCCGACGGTGAGGTCGTCTACATCGGCGACGGCATCTCCGATCGCTGCGCCGCCCGCGCCGCGGATCGGGTCTTCGCGACGCGCGGCCTCGCACGCTACTTCGACGAGCACGGCCTGCCGTACGAGCCGTTCGACGACTTCCACGACATCGTTCGTGCCCTCAGGGGCTAATGTGGACATCGTGCACGTGAGGCCTGCCAGCGAGTCGGATCTCGAGACGCTGAAGCAGCTCTGGCTCGCCTTCGACCGAGAGAATCCCTCGCCCGACTACGAGGACGTCGACGAGGACGTCGAACTGTCCGAGGTCAAGGACTACGTCCGCGAGCACATCGCGCTGATCGTGGAGAACGGCGAGGTGGCCAAGGGCTTCGTGCTCGCGCGCATGCGTGGGACGCGGCACGGCTGGATCAGCGATCTCTACGTGAGCCCCGACTTCCGGCGAGGCGGCGCCGCCGGCCGGCTGGTTCGCGACGCGGCCGCGGCGCTACGCGAGCGGGGGGCGGACGTGATCGAGCTCGACGTCCGGCCGTGGAACGACGAAGCCCGCGCCGTGTACGAGCGCTGGGGCTTCCACCAGAGCAAGCTCACGCTGGCGACGAAGGCGCATGACCTCGAGCAGCGCCTATCCCAGGACGCGCCGGCGCCTTCCCACGGGCTCGTGTTCGCGCAGACTGACGACGAGACGCGCGTCACGAAGGCCGTCCGTGCGTACGTGCCACGGTTGGGCCGTTCCGCGCGGACCGACGTCCACCCTCCGGCGAACGGCTGGATCGCCGTCGACGACGAGCTCTGCAGCGGCGACCCGAGCCTGCTGCGCCGGCTCGCGCAGGAGCTCTCCTACCGCACCGGCGGTGTCGTGCTGACGCTCGGCGTGGAGGAGGCAGCGGTCGTGCGCTACGTCCTCTTCGACCGGGGCTCCATCGCCGACGAGTACTCGTCGCTCCCCGAGTACCACGGGCCGCTGCCGCCGGGCGACGTCGTAGCACTGAGCGCGAACCCCACCGTGGCGCAACGGTTGACGGG
>JBOGZW010000133.1:0-3848 GCA_050697575.1 Gaiellaceae bacterium
AGGCATCGCACCGTTTCGCCGCCGCACAGCCTTCTTCTTGGTAGGCACGTCGCTTCGCTCTAAAGTGCTCCGAGCGGGCTGTCGAGCGGTCTCGCCGCCCGCTTAGCCTCAACGTCTCGCGTTGATCCTCGGTCAGTTCGGTGTCACGAACCCACAGACTCACGGACGACCGCGACACGCTGAGTAGCTGCTCAATGTCTCGGATGGACCACCCTTCGCAACGCAGGCGGCGCGCCTCTTTTCGCTCGGCTGTTCTCACATCCGACAACGGTACCGAGCGAACCAGACGTTAGAGCGGGCGAGCGGAGTCGAACCGCCGTCATCTGGTTGGAAGCCAGGGGCTCTACCATTGAGCTACGCCCGCTTGCGTTCGCTGCCACGATAGCCAGCATGGACGCGATCCGGTGGGACTTCGCACCGCACGAGTTGTTCGTTGTTGCCGCGCTGGCCGCCGCGTACGCGATCGGCGTACGCGGCGAGGTCGTGCCGCGCTGGCGACTCGCGTGCTTGGGCGGCGGACTAATCCTCGTGCTCGCGGCCGCCGTTACGCCGCTCGACTCGCTCGCGACGACGTCGCTCCTGAGCGCGCACCTGCTCCAGAACGTCGTCCTCGCGGAGTGGGCGCCGGCGCTCGTCGTGCTCGGAGTGCCGGCCGGCCTCGCCGTGCGGCTCGGCCGTCGCCGCCTCGTGCGCCTGCTCACGCATCCGGCCGTCGCGCTCCCGCTCTGGATCGCGACGTACGTGGCCTGGCACCTGCCGGCTGCGTACGACGCGGCGCTGCGGCATCAGTCGAGTCTGCTCCATCTCGAGCACGCGACGTACTTCGTCACCGGGCTTCTCTTCTGGTGGCCTGTGCTCCAGGACGCTCCTCGTCGGCTTTCCTACGGAGCGAAGGCCGTTTACATCATGGCCGCGTTCGTCCTCGCCAGCCCGCTGGGCATCGTCCTCTCGCTGCTGTCGAGCCCCGCCTACGACTTCTACGCGGCGGCCCCGAACATGTGGGGCCTGTCCGATCTCGCGGACCAGCAGATCGCCGGGGTGACGATGTCGGTCGAGCAGGCGGTCGTCTTCTTCTGCGTGGCGGCGTTCTTCGTCCTCCGCCAGCTCCGCGCGGAGGAGGCGGGCGAGACACGTCTCGAACAGACCTCGCAAATTGCGTGAACTTTCTTCCCGAGGGGTCTTGCGCCGACCGCCGAGAGTCCCTAGTGTCGTGATTGCGCCGAGCACGGAGCGCGAGTAGGTCGAAGCTCAACCGGGCGGCCCTACGGGCAATCGGAAGGTCAGTCGGTTGGGTGGACGAAAGCGAAACCGGCTCGGCGAAACTTTGGTCCCGTTTAGTCGAGCCAGCTCGGTAGCAACTCGTCGAGCTCCGAGCGCTCGTCGTCCGCCAACGCGCGCAACGGCGGGCGGACGTCCTCCGAAATCGGGACGCCGCGACGCACGAGCACGTGCTTCAGCGCAGCGTGGCGCGGGAAGCGCTCGATCGTGGCCCGCAGCTCCGCGAGGCCCGCGGCACGCTCGTCCGTCGGCTCCCGAACGCAGGCGGCGACGAGCTCGGGAAAGGCCGTCGCGAGCGCGGAAACCGCCCCTACCGCACCCGCAGCGCGCCCACGGGCGATGAGCAACTCGGGGCCGACGAACACGTCGAGCCCCTCGATGAGATATGGCTCGAAGCGCTCCCACGGCGTGTCCGACACCTTCAGGCCCGCGAGGTTCGGCGCCCTGCCTCCGAGCTCGCGGACGACGCTCGGGGGTACCGCGTAACCGCTCGTCGACGCGAACTCGTAGACGTAGAACGGCGTCGGTGCGCACGCGGCGCCAGCGGCAGCGAAGTGCTCGACGAGTGCTCGGTCGTCGAGCTGGAAGTACGGGGGCGCGATGACGGCGACTCCAGCGACGCCAAGTCCCGCAGCATGCTCGGCGAGCGCGACGGTGTCGGCCGTCGACTGGGCGCCGCAGTGGACGGCGACATCCACGCGCCCGGCGGCCGCCTGGACGAAGAGCTCGGCCGCGCGGCGGCGCTCGTCAACCGAGAGCAGGATGCCCTCGCCCGTCGTGCCTAGAGCGAGCAGCCCGTCGAGGCCGGCGCCCGCGAGGAAGTCGACGAGCGGGCCGAAGGCGCCCTCGTCGAGCGCGCGGCCACCGTCCCGAAGAGGGGTCGCCGCAGCGGCCAGCGTCCCTTTGATCATCGCCCCGAGGCCGAGAAGTGCTGGTAGTCCTTGACGGAGCCGAACCAGCGTCCGCCCCACCCCCAGCCGATCGCGTCGAATGCGCGGACGAGCGCCCCGCCTTCGACGGCCATGCCCTTGCGCACCGGACGCCGGGCGACGTACGCGCCGCTCGCGTCGTGGTACACCCGCGCGTTCTCGACGTAGGGGTTCTCGATCGGGTTGACGTCGACCGCCCGGCCGTACGCGTGCTCCGACCAGCTGCTCGAGCCGGTCGCACGACGACAGTTGAACGCCGACGTGTTGTCGGCCTCGATCGAGCGAAAGTCACTGCCACCGTACGCGTCGATCGGAACCATCTTCCGGACGGGGAACCGCGCGGCGTAGAGCCGCCGGAACATGGTCCGCAGCGGGCTCGCCGCCGTCTCGTGGACGACGAGCCGTCCGGTGCGGCGCCGGCCGTCGAACCCCCAGTGGCTGACCGTGAGCAGGCGCAGGTCGCGCAGTGCGACCGGGCAGCCGGACCGCCACGAGACTCCCGCCATCCGTGCTCGCTGCGCGGACGAGAGCGGCTCGATCTTCGCGACGAACGGCGGCGTCGCCGCAGTCGCGCCCGCGGGTGCCAGGGCGGTGACGGCTGCCAGCATCGCAGCAGCCACCACCCGTGAGGTCGCAGGGACATCCAGCAAGTCGGGACGGCGTGATTCGAACACGCGGCCTCTGCGTCCCAAACGCAGCGCTCTAACCAGGCTGAGCTACGTCCCGTCGGCGGTTGTACGTTCGTACAGCATGGCAGTTTGCGCAAACGAGTTCGCACTTTTCGATCTCGGCGACGATCATCTGCCGGTTGTGTCGACTCAAGAGGGAGCTGACGTCGGTCAGCTTCGTCGCACCGGGCAGGTGATCCCATGTCATCGCTGCATGGTGAAAGAACCGTCCGCAGTCCCTACATGGGGATGACGCCTTGAGCGGGCGATACCACTCTACGAGCGCCACGTGTTGAGTTCGCTTCTGAGCCAATCTCGGATGACGATTCCTCGCGTGGTAGTGGCGGTCATAGCGTTTGCGGCAAGACTTACACCAGGTTCTGCAGACCTAGTCCTCGACGATGAAACTCGGACGGCGGCTTCTCGAGGCCGCAAGCGCCGCACTTCTTCACAGACTCAAGTCTAGTTGGCAGCTAGGACAACACAAGAGACGCTCCGGGTCCCTCGGGCGCCCTGTGTAGCCTCGGCTAGTGGTCGACTCGCCGTATCTCCCGGCCGAGGCCGTCCGCACCGCGCGCGGCCCGACGGCCGGCTACCTCATGGTCATGGGGGCTGCGGTGCTGTTCGCCGTCAACGGCACCGTCTCGAAGGTGGTGCTCGAATCCGGAGTCACGTCGCTCCGCCTCACACAGGCGCGCTGCGCGGGCGCGCTCGTGGGGCTCGGTCTCATCGTGCTGCTCACACGTCCTGGAAGCCTGCGCACGACGCGTCGCGAGCTCGCGTTCCTCGCCGTGTTCGGCGTCTGCGGCGTCGCGCTCGTACAGCTCTTCTACTTCGCGGCGATCGCCCGACTCGAGATCGGTGTCTCCCTCCTCATCCAGTACACCGCGCCGCTGCTCGTCGCACTCTGGGCGCACTTCGTCTTCAAGGAGCGCGTACGACGGCGGGTCTGGCTCGCCCTCGCGCTGGCGCT
>JBOGZW010000134.1:0-3845 GCA_050697575.1 Gaiellaceae bacterium
CCGTCAGTCACATCGCGCTCGGCGACGGCGATTCGTCGCTCGTGCTGGAAGAGGACCGCTCGCGCGTGAACGAGAGCGTGACCCACATCGACTTCATGATCGGTGGCGACGACGTCGACGTCACGGGCGTGACGCGCGATGGATCCCGCGTGCCCGTCCTTCGGGACGGCAGCTGGCAGCTGTAGTCGCTCTGGCCGGCTTGCCTGTGGACAAATCGGCACGCAATTAGCACACATCAGTGCCAGGCACCGGCCGTGTCCGAAACGGCCGCGGCTGAGCTAGGCCGGCTTGCTCAGCGAGCCGCCGAGCCGCGCCACGAGGCCGGGCGCGACGGCCTGCGCGAGCGTCGCAAGGCGGTAGTAGCGAGGCACGTGCAACTCGCGGCGGTTGTGCTCGATCGCGTCGATGATCGCCTTCGCCACGTCTTCCGCCTCGATCACGAACCGGTGCGCGTGGCGGGGAAGGACATCGCGCTGGGGGAAGCCCTCCGTCTCCGCGAAGCCGGGGAGCACCGTGTGGACGTGAATGCCGCGCGGCTTCAGCTCGGCCGTCACCGAGCGCGAGAACGCGAGCTGGGCGTGCTTCGAGGCCGTGTACAGCCCGGACGTGCCGGCCCCCGAGACAGCGCCGGCCACCGAGACGACGTTCACGACGTGCGACGGCCGCGCCGCCTCGAGCGCCGGCAGGAAGGCACGGAGGCACCAGACGCCGCCGAGGTAGTTCACGTCGACGACGTTCTCGATCCTGTCGGGGTCCGCGTCGAGGAACCCCGTGCGGCCCGGGACTCCCGCGTTGTTCACGAGCAGGCCGATTCGAGGATGGCGGACGATGATCCTCGCGGCCATCGCCTCGACTGCCTCGCGGTCACCGACGTCGCACGTCTCGTGCTCCGCGCCCAGCTCCCCGGCGACGCTCGCCAGCCGCTCCGCGCCGCGCGCGACGAGGACGCACCGCCAGCCGCGTGCCGTCAGCAGCCTCGCGACAGCGGCGCCGATGCCGCTCGAGCCGCCCGTGACGACCGCGATGCTCAGGTCAGCAGACGCGGACGCGCCGGAGGGCCTCCGCCTCGCGCCCGGCGGTGTCCGAGACGATGGCCGTCAGCTCGTGCGGGCCCTTCTTCGCGCCACCCGTGCGCCAGATCGCGCGGAAGATTCCCAGCTCCGACTTCTTGACGCGCGCCACCTGGCGCTTCCCGTCGTAGAAGCCGATCGAGGAGATCGTCGCGGGCGAGGAGGCGGCAACGACGAGCTCGGCCCTGCGCGGTACGCAGGAGCCCTTCGTGGGCGTGACCCACGTCACGACCGGGCGGGCGACGACCGAGAAGCGAGCGCCGAGGAAGCGGGTGTTCGGCATCGCCTCGTCCCCCTCGGTCGAGACGTTCTTCGCCTCCTGGAAGTCGCCGGCCACGACCCGCATGAACTCGGGCCCCGGGAGGAGCGGCTGTGAGTCCTTCGGGATCGGGAACACGGCGACGCCCGTCTTGTGGTCGTAGCGCACGGCCGAGATCTGCTCGTTCTTGTAGAGCAGGAGGAGCGACAGCGGATCGACGCCTGACTTCGCGTCCGTGACCCGCACGACGATGCTCGGCCTACCCGTGGCGAGCCGCGTCGTGATCACCTGGACCCTGGGCGGCGTGACGTCGTTGATCCAAGAGCGCAGCACGTATCTCCGGGCGAGTGGGCGGCCCGTGAACGGGTTGCGGCCGGAGTCGACGGCGATGTAGTAGCGACCGGGAGCGGGCAGCACGGCGCCGGTCGCCCCGACGTTGTAGATGTAGTCGGGCATGTAGCCGTTCATGTTGATCGGCGTGCCGCCGTATCCCTGGACGTTGTTCTCGTCGAGTGACCCGAGCAGCCATGGATGGATCGGCGCGTTCGCGCTGAGGAGGTCGCGGATGTTGGCGCGGATGTCGAGCGGCGGGTCGGTGACCACTGCGCCGAAGTTCGCGGTGTTCGGCGGGATGTCGATCGAGTACACGCGCTCGGCACCGTCCTCGATGTTGGTTTGCTCGAGGCCGAACAGCGAGAGGATGCCGAACGGCTCCGTCGGCCAGCGGTAGACGCGTGCGCGGTTCGTGCCCGTTCGCGTGTCGCCGACCTGCGTCCTTGCGAGCGGGGTCACCTGGGCGCTCCCGAGCTGCGGGCGCGTGACGGAGAAGCCGTACGGGATGCGCCGCACGACGCCGTCGCGCCGGAGGACGATGAACCCGTACTGGTCGGCCCCCACGGCGGAGCTCGTCGCGGCGGCGGTGATCTGAAGCGTCGTCTGGCCGCCGGGCGGGATCGTGACGGCCGGCGGGGTCGATATCGAGGCGCCTGCAGTCGCCGCCTGCGGCTGCACCTGCACCTGCCAGGTTCCGCCGCCGCCCCCGGCGTCGCTCAGTGCGACGATGAGCGAGGAGCTTGCCCCGCTGGCCGTCACTGCGAGGTCGCCGAATGCGAGCGACTGTGGGTCGGAGAAGAGGAGCGGCGAATCGGCGGCGGCGAGGTTAGCGAGGCCCGCTCCCTGGATGAGCACCGATGCCTCGACCGTCCGGCTCGAGTCCCCCCAAGCGGGGCCTGCCGTCGTCATGAGCGCCGACTTCACCTGCCTCGGCGTCCACGACGGATGCCGCTGGAGGAGCAGTGCGACCGCGCCCGCGACGTGCGGCGCCGAGAAGCTCGTCCCGTCGAGGATGGCGTACTGGTCGCCCGCGAACTCGACCATCGTCGAAGAGATGATCTGCGCGCCCGGCGCGGAGATGTCCGGCTTGAGCTTGTGGCCGAACGCCGTGAGGCCGGCCGACGAGAAGCTCGTGGGCACGCCGGCCCAGGTCGTCGAGACCTCCGCGTGCTCGTCTGCGGTTACGCGGAAGCGGCCGCGGCCGCCCGAGCCGGCCAGCGCCTGGCGGATGCGGGCGCCGTCGAGATCGGAGATCGTGCCACCGGGAACCGAAAGGTTGAACGGAATCGCAGTGGGGTCGCCGGCATGGTCATCGGCGAGGATGAGCCCGATCCCCCCTGCCTGTTGAGCATTTCGGAATTTCAGCTCGAACGAGCAGCCGCCGCGTGACGCGAGCGCGACGACGCCGGCGAGCGAGCGAGCGGGCAGCGTGGCCGCGCAGAGCTGGCGGCTGACGGGAGCGCCGTTCGTGCCATTGATCGAGCCGACGTCGACGATCTGCTGGTCCGTGTTCGTCCACGTGAAGGGGATGTTCCCGGGGGCGGGGACGAAGGGCATCTGGCCGAGGCCGACAGGAGCGGTGAGCGCAAGCCCTCTCGTGAAGACGTGGCTGTTGGCCGTTGCCGCCACGCTGATCGCATCCGGGGCCGTCGAAGGTGAGCCGACCGTCCCGAGGCCAAAAAGGTCACGGTCGTTGCCGGCGGAGATCACCGGCACGACGCCGGCCTTCACGACATTCGACACGACCTGCACCATCGGGTCCCGCGCGGGATCGCTCTGCGGCCCGCCGCCCGAGAAGTTGATGATGTCCATCCCGTCTGCGACGGCTGCTTCGAAGGCGGCGATGATCTCGGGCGTGTTCGCACTGTTGCCACCCCCCAGCGGCGCCGGCTGGCTGAACACGCGGTAGTTGCCTATGTGCACCCGCGGGGCGACGCCCGCCAGGCCTGTGATGCGGCCGTGGCAGCCGCCTGAGCTCGAGACACACGACGTGGGCACGCTCGCAGGCGCGGTCGTGTTTTCAACGCCGCCGATGACGCCGGCGACGAACGTCCCGTGGAAGGAGGCCGACTCGTCGAGGGGCTGTCTCGACTCGGACGTCGAGTTCTCGGGGAAGAATGCCTTCGCCACGATCACCTTCGGCGTGGTGAAGCCAGGCGTGCCGCGTGGGAAGCCGGCTGGGA
>JBOGZW010000135.1:0-3715 GCA_050697575.1 Gaiellaceae bacterium
GGTGGCGTAACGATCCGATGGTTCCTTGGCGAGAGCCCTCGAGAGGACCGGACCGAGCGCAGGGTGAGCCGGCAGGGTTGGTGGAGGCTCCTGTACGTGGGCGACAAGGACTGCCATGGACCTCCGACCCGCAAACGGCGGATGGCCGGACAGGCACTCGTAGAGGACGCACGCGAGCGAATAGACGTCGGCCTTCGCGGTAACGAGGTCGCCTGCAATCTGCTCGGGGGACGTGTACGCCACCGTGCCCGATAGATGTGCGGGCTCACTCTGAGAGCCGGTCGGATCGGGGCCCCTCGTCAGGCCGAAGTCCGACAGGTAGCAGTGCTCTCTCCCCGTCTCCTCGGTGACGAGGATGTTGGCCGGCTTCACGTCACGGTGAACGAGCCCTCGGGCGTGCGCGGCGTCGAGCGCGGCAGCCACCTGGCCGACGAGCGCCAACGACCTCGCTGGATCGAGCGGCGCGTCGCGAGCGAGCAGCGTGCGGAGGTCGGTGCCTTCGACGTAGCGCATGGCGATGTAGAGATGGCCGTCCGCCTCTCCCGCGTCGTAAACCGGTACGACGTTCGAGTGATCGAGACTCGCGGCAAGCTGCGATTCACCGAGGAAGCGCGTGCGGAAGCGCTCGTCCTGCGCCTTCTCGGGCGCGATCAGCTTGAGCGCGACCGGTCGTCCGAGCCGTGCGTCGAACGCCCGGTAGACGACGCCCATCCCGCCGCGCCCAAGGACCGCTCCGATTTCGTAGCCGGCAAGTTGGTCACCCGGCTGAAGTTCCCCACTAATGACAGTCGTTTCCAGAGCGCCAGAGTAGGCCGACGCGTCCGAGAAGGCAACTTGCTCGGCGGGACCGTGGCGCCGACCGGCTCCTGTCGGATCCATGGCCGCAAGCATCGACGGCGACGATGACGCCGCGATGACGTGAGGTCCGCCGTCCGGGCTATTTCGCCCGCGAGATGAAGCTGATCGCGCCCGACGTCTCGAGCACGGCCCACCGAATGTCGGAGATCGAGTCGATCTCCTTCAGCCGCGCTTGAGCGGCGAGCTCCTCGAGCGTGATCCGCTCGCGCTTGAGATTCGGCTCGATCGCCTTCCCGTCCTCCACGAGCACGACGGGCCGTCCCTCGAGGGCCGGTCGTATTCGCGGGAAGCTGTAGTTGAGCCAGGCGAGGAGCACCGTCAGCAGGCCGATCGTCGTGGCGGCGAGGAGTGCGCCGGTGACCGAGAGGTCCTGCTGCGTCACGCCCTGCTGAACGAGGTCGCCGATCACGACGAGCATGATCAGGTCGAACGGCTCCATGCTCGACAGCTCGCGACGCCCGATCACGCGCATGAGCACCCAGATGAAGACGAAGATGACGGCGGCGCGGATGACGATGTCCATCAGGGAAAGACAGTTGTCTCGTGGTCGAGGGTCAGGATCTGCTCGCCGTCGTCCTCAAGCGCGACACCCTGATCCCGAGTGCCCATGGTGGTCGGATTGACCTGGTACTGGAGGCGCACGACGAGCTCGGTTCCCGCCGGCACAGCGTCATATGACAGGACCTGGCGGCTGTCCCGTTGTGTCCAGTCCTTCGTGTCAGGGCTCATGGTGTTGATCGTGAAACCGTCGAACCAGCCGCTGTCGAGCACGAGGGTCGGTTCCTCGAGCGCCGCGTGCGCCGCGACCGTGAACTGCACCTCGTAGACGAGGCCGCTTCTCACGGCAGTGGGCGCCTTCACCTCGAGGTCGGCGATCGCCGCAGCTACCGACGTCGTCTCGACGCGCTGGCCGAACACGTTCGCGAGCCCCACGCCGAGGAACGCCGCAAAGATGATGACTCCGGCTCTGACGAGCCACCACTCGAGCGACCGTCGTTCGACGTCGATGTGCTGCTTCCGCTCGAGGTGGTCGGGGAGCGCCGTCACTGCCAAGAGGTACCCGCCCGCGGCGTCCGCCGAAACGCAGCGCTGCGCGCTTACGTGGGCGGGCTCCGCATGACGTCGAGCAGCTCGCCGATCTCGTGCTCGAACTGCTCGGGATGCCGCATGGGTCGCTCCGTGTTGAGCAGGTACCGGTTGCGCCGTCCGACGCGCTCGCGCTCGAGATAGCCGGCGTCGACGAGGTCGTTGACGATCCGCTGGGCCGCTCGTTCGGTTATGCCGACGGTCGCTGCGACGTCCCGCAGGCGCGCATCAGGGTCCCTGTGGATCGCCAGCAACACTTGCGTGTGGCTCGTGAGGAAGTGCCAAGAACGGCTAGTAGTTTCAGGACTTGACATACATGACTTTTATTTCGTATCTTTTCGGTCCCCTTAAGGCTAACAACCCCACAGGAGGACCCGATGGCACGGGACGAGCTGCCCCGAACCAGCGAGAACAAATCGGTCGTGACCATCCATTTCCCCGAGGGACGCGCGTTCCTCTGGCCCGGCATGGAGTCGCCCGTCACGAACTGGCGGGTCGGCGACGCCGTCTTCTTCAGGAACAGCCCATGGGTTGTGCTCGACCGCACCGAGGACGGCGAGTCGCTGTCGCTGACGCTCGGTGTCGCCGCGTGATGCCTTACGGCTTGATGTTCTGGTTCAGGTGGAAGAGGTTGTCGGGGTCGTACTTCCGCTTGACCTCGACGAGGCGGGCGTAGTTGCCCCTGTAGTTGGCCTTGATCCGGTCCTGGTCGTCTTCGGCCATGAAGTTGACGTAGCCACCCTCCTCCGAGAGCGGCGCTGTCGCGTCGTAGTAGTCGCGCACCCACTTGATGTTGGCCTCGTTGTCGGCGGCATCCGGCCACATGCCGGCGATGACCGAGGCGAACGTCGCGTCGCGATACGCGAAGGCCGTCGCGTCGGAGGCAACCCGGTTGCAGGCACCGTTGATCGGGTAGATGTGCACGCTCGAGTTCACGACCGGCACCTTGGGACCGTGCTCGAGATGCGCGTCGATCGCCGCGTCGGTGAGCTCCGTCACGAAGTTCGCCTTCCAGTAGTGCTGGAGGCCACCGTGCGGATAGAGCGCGTCGAAGGCGCTGTTGAGCGCCGGGTACGGCATCGGCCCGACGTGCTCTGCGACGACGGGGGCCGCGTCGCGAATCGGCGCGAGCGCGCGCTCCCCTTCGTCGAGTGGGCCTGCCCAGCACGACACGAAGGCGAGCATCGTCTCCCCGTGCCGCTCTTCCGGGATGAACGGCAGCGGGGGCGCGATCTGCCAGGCAGGAAAGCCACCGAACTGCTCGGGGGCGTCGGCGATGTACTCGCGATACGCGCGGAGGACCGTGCCCGCGTCCTCGGCGGCGAAGAACAGCGGCCCGCCGTAGATGTCCGTGAGCGGGTCCAGGCGAAACTCGAACGACGTGACGACGCCGAAGTTCCCGCCGCCGCCGCGGAGCGCCCAGAACAGATCCTCGTTCTCGCTCTCGCTCGCGACGAGCGTCTGCCCGTCGGCGGTGACGACCTCGGCCGAGAGGAGGTTGTCGCACGAGAGGCCGGCCCCCCGCGCCAGGTAGCCGATGCCGCCGCCGAGCGTGAGCCCGCCCACGCCGGTCGTGGAGACGATGCCTCCGGTCGTCGCGAGGCCGTGAGCGTGCGTCGCGTCGTTGAACACGCCCCACGTCGCGCCGCCCTGGGCGCGGGCCGTCTGCGCCTCAGGATCGACCTGAACGTCCGTCATGCCGGCCAGGTCGACCACGACCGCGTCGTCGGCGGTTCCGAAGCCGGGCACGCTGTGACCGCCACCGCGAACC
>JBOGZW010000136.1:0-3683 GCA_050697575.1 Gaiellaceae bacterium
TCGCCGCTGCCGTCCAGCTGGGCCACGTCAGGCTCCACCGGCGCGAAGAGGAAGCCCGCGAAGGCGGGGAACTCCGAGAGCAGCCCGATCTTCTCCTGCACGAGCGGCGCGGCGCGTCGGACGAGCGCTTCGTCCCAGTCGTAGCCCTGCTCCCGTAGCCAGCCGACGAGGGCGTCCGCGTACTCATTCTCCGGCAGCGCCCGGAGATAGACGCCGTTCATCCACGTGAGCTTCTCGTAGTCGAAGACGGCCGGGCTCTTCGACACGCGCTCGAGCGAGAAGCGCTCGACGAGCTCCGCGCGGGACATGATCGTCGTCTTGTCGTCGTAGCTCCAGCCGAGCAGCGCGAGGTAGTTGACGAGCGCGTCCGGCAGGTAGCCCTGGGTGCGGAACTCGTCCGTCGTCACCGAGCCGTGGCGCTTGGACAGGCCCGCCCCATCCGCGCCGTGGACAAACGGGACGTGTCCATAGCGCGGCGGCTCGGCGCCGAGCGCGGTGAGGATCTGAATCTGCTTCGGCGTGTTCGGGACGTGGTCCTGGCCGCGGATGACGTGCGTGATGCCGTCGAGCCAGTCCTCGACCGGTGACGCGAAGTTGTACGTCGGGCGGCCGTCCGAGCGGAGGATGACGAGGTCCTCGATCGTCTCGTTCTGGACCTCGATCGGCCCGAGCACGAGGTCCTCCCAGGCGGTCGAGCCCTCGTCCGGCATGCGAAAGCGGACCGCGCCATCGTCCACGTACGCGCGGCCTTCGTCGACGAGGCTGTGCGCCTCAACCTGGCACCGCTCGAGCCTGTCGAGCTGGAAGGTCACCTCGCCGTCCCACTCGAGCCCGAGCCAGCGCAGCGAGCCCTGGATCTGCGCGGTGGCCTCGGCCACCTCGCGCCCGGTGTCGGTGTTCTCGATCCGCAGGAGGAACTCGCCCCCCTCGTGGCGCGCGAACAGCCAGTTGAAGAGCGCCGTGCGCACGTTGCCCACGTGCAAGAACCCCGTTGGACTTGGTGCCATGCGGACACGGACGGCCATGGAAGTAGGTTACGGGGCAGGGTGCTGATCGGTGGCCATTGCGGAGGAGGGATCAAAGGCTCCATCGACCGCGCGGTCGAGATCGGCGCCGACGCGCTCCAGCTCTTCTTGCAGCCCAACCGGGCGTGGCGTTTTCCCGACCACGATCCCGCCGACCTCGCGTCGTTTTGCGAGCGTCGCGAGGAGGCCGGCATCGGCGCCGTCTTCGCCCACGCCCTCTATCTCCTCAACCTCGCGAGCGAGAACCCGGACTTCTACGAAAAGAGCGTGACGGCGCTGCGCCGATCGGCCGAGACCGCGAGCGCAATCGCGGCCGA
Source organism: Gaiellaceae bacterium (assembly GCA_050697575.1). Taxonomy (GTDB): domain Bacteria; phylum Actinomycetota; class Thermoleophilia; order Gaiellales; family Gaiellaceae; genus PALSA-612. Next base: position 1,343 of record JBOGZW010000136.1, read on the forward strand.
GGGTGTCTGCTTCCACACCGGCTCCCACCTCGGCGCCGGTCTGGAGGGATCGCTCGACCGCATCGCGGCCGCGCTCGAGCCCGCGCTCGAAGCGTGCTACGGGCCGACGTGGCTGCTGGTCGAGAACACCGCGGGCGGGGGCGGTACGATTGGCCGCTCGGTAGACGAGCTGGCGACGATCGTCGATCGCCTGGGACGGCATCCGCACCTCGGTCTCTGCCTCGACTCGTGCCACCTGTACGCCTCGGGCTACGACATCACCGATCGCGACGAGCTCGACCGGCTGCTGGAGGAGGTGGACGCGAAGATCGGACTCGACCGTCTGCGCCTGCTGCACATCAACGACTCGAAGGCGCCGCTCGGCTCGAACCGGGACCGCCACGACGGCGTGCTCGCCGGGCTCATGGGCGAGCGCCTCGGCGTCTTTGTCAGCCACCCGCAGCTTCAGGGACTGCCGGCGGTGATCGAGACCGGCGCCGCCAACCGCAGTCCGGACGGCTCGGACATCACCGCCCTGCGTGAGCTACACGCGCGCTGGCTATGAGCTAACGACCGCGAGGACGCGGAAGGCGGGCTCGCCGACCGGCAGCTCGGAGAACTCGGGGTTGATGCACCCGAGCGATCCCTGGCGCCGCTCGTAGCACGAGACGACCTCGGCCTTGCACATCGGCAGCGGGCGACGGGTCGCCCGCACCGCGCCGAATCCCGCACGCGTCCGCTCGGCTGCGAGAAGCAGGTGCAGGTCGATCTCGCAGTCGTACACCTTCTGCATGCAACCGACGTACGTGTGGCCGAACTCTTCGTACGCGTAGACGAACGAGCACTCCCGCTCGAGGCACGCGGCCGGGTACACGACCTTGTCGCAGTGGACGTCGCAACGTCTGCACTGGGTCTCGTCCTGAGGCCGGAGAGGAAGCGTGTCGGGCGCGCTGGCGAGTTGCCGCATGCCTGGATTGTGGCCATATGGAGTCGTCCGCCGCAAGACTTGACTTCCGGGGCACATTCAGGCATAGAGGGGGGTTCGTACGCGTGAAGCGCGCCACGGCAGCCGGATAGGGTTGCCGACGTGGTACGCCGGTTCCTCTGGGCCTCGCTCGCGCTCGGCCCGCTCGTCATCCTCCTCCATTACTTCGCGGACATCGGCGAGGAGGCCGAGTTCGTGCTCGCCTCGCTCGCGCTCATCCCCCTCGCGTGGCTCATCGGCGAGGCGACGGAGCACGCCTCGCACCACACCGGCGCCGGCATCGGCGGCTTCCTGAACGCGACGTTCGGGAATGCGCCCGAGCTGATCATCGCGTTGATCGCCGTCAACGAGGGCCTGACAGAGGTCGTTCGGGGATCGCTCACCGGAAGCGTGGTCGGCAACCTCCTGCTCGTGCTCGGGTTCTCGCTCGCGCTGGGCGGGACGGGTGAGCTCGACCGCCGGTCGTCGTTCACGTCGCTCACGCTCGTGGGCCTGGCGACAGTCGCATTCCTCATTCCCTCTATCCCCGGCTGGAACGGCGACCCAGACCGCGACTCGCTGGCCGCCATCTCGCTGCCCGTGTCGATCGCGCTGCTCGCCGTCTACGTCGCCGTCACTTGGGTGTCGCTGCGACGCCACCACGGGCTGCACGTATCCGACGACGCAGTCGCGATGGCGGGATGGTCGTTTCGCTTCTCGCTGCTCGTGCTAGGGGCTGCAACGGTCGTCACCGCCTTCGTCGCCGAGATTCTCGTCGGCTCGCTCGAGGTGTTCGCCGACGCGCTGGGCGTGAGCGACTTCTTCGTTGCCGCCGTCATCGTCGCGGTCGTAGGCAACGCGGCGGAGCACGGCGGCGCGGTCGTCATCGCCCGCCGCGGCAACATCAAGCTCGCCGCCGAGATCGCCCTTGCCTCGAGCGCGCAGGTGGCCGTCTTTCTCATTCCGCTGGTCGCCATCATCTCGTGGGCGATCGACCCGCTCTCGCTCGCCTTCCGCCCTGTGGAGCTCGGCGTGCTGGCGGCTGCGACGGCTCTTACGGCGATCCTCCTGCGCGACGGCCGGTCGACGACTACTAAGGGCATCGTGCTCATCGCCGCCTACGCGCTGGCGGCGCTCTCGTTCCTCCTCGTAGGCGACCGCTAGCCGTCAGGCCACGCGGACGGCGAGGGCGCGCGGAATCGCGTCCACCGCGGCGTCGATGTCGTCGTCCTCGACACCGAGGTACGTCGCGAGGCGGATAATGCCCGGCCGGAGCCACCCGACGAGGACCCCTTGGGACGCGATGCGCTCGGTCGCCTCCTCGGTGGTGAGACGTAGCGGCTCGACGTCGAGGCCGACGAAGTTCGTCTCCACCGTCGCCGGGTCGACCGGCAGCCC
>JBOGZW010000137.1:0-3648 GCA_050697575.1 Gaiellaceae bacterium
TGAGGTAGAAGAGCTGCTCCTCGCCGATCTTCGACACCGTCGCCTCGTGGCCGATGTCGACGTCGGACTCGTCGATGCGGATGTACGGGTACGTGTCGGAGCGCGAGTCCTCGTCGAGCAGCAGCGCGTCGCAGACCACCTTCGACCGCGACCCGCGCGCGTTCTTCGCCACCTCGAGCAGGCCGCGGTAGCCGGCGCGGCCGCCGTCCTTCGAGATCGACTTCGACGTGATCACCGACGTCGTATGCGGGGCCACGTGGACGGCCTTGCCGCCTGCGTCCTGGTGCTGGCCCTTGCCGGCGAACGCGATCGACAGCACCTCGCCGTGGGCCCCGTTTCCGAGCAGCCAGATGGCCGGGTACTTCATCGTCAGCTTCGAGCCGAGGTTGCCGTCCACCCACTCCATCGTCGCGTCCTCGTAGGCGACGGCGCGCTTCGTGACGAGGTTGTAGACGTTCGTCGACCAGTTCTGGATCGTCGTGTAGCGGCAGCGGCCGCCCTTCTTCACCACGATCTCCACGACCGCCGAGTGCAGTGAGTCGGTCGAGTAGATCGGCGCCGTGCAGCCCTCGACGTAGTGCACGTACGCGCCCTCGTCGACGATGATCAGCGTGCGCTCGAACTGGCCCATGTTCTCCGCGTTGATGCGGAAGTAGGCCTGGAGCGGCATATCGATCGAGACGCCCGGCGGGACGTAGATGAACGAGCCGCCCGACCAGACGGCCGAGTTCAGCGCCGCGAACTTGTTGTCGTTCTGCGGGATGATCTTCCCGAAGTACTCCTTCACGACGTCCTCGTGCTCGCGCAGGCCCGAGTCCATGTCGAGGAAGAGGACGCCCTGGCTCTCGAGGTCCTCCTTGAGCTTGTGGTAAACGACCTCCGACTCGTACTGGGCACCGACCCCGGCGAGGTACTTCTTCTCAGCCTCGGGGATGCCGAGCTTGTCCCACGTGTCCTTGATGTCTGCGGGCAGGTCCTCCCACGAGGACGCCTGCGTCTCGGTGGGCCTGATGTAGTAGTAGATGTTGTCGAAGTCGATCGTCGTGACGTCGCCGCCCCACCTGGGCAGCGGGCGCGCGTTGAAGTACTCGAGCGACTTGTGGCGGAACTTGCGCATCCAGTCGGGCTCGTCCTTGTGGCTCGAGATGGCGTCGATCAGCTCGTGCGACAGGCCGCGCCCGGACTTGAAGAAGTAGTCCTCGGGGACGTGGAACCCGTACTTGACCTCGTAGTCGGAGCCGATTCCCTTGACGACTTCGGTCTCGGTCTGCGCCATTAGTCGTCACCTCCCCCGACGGGCGCCGCGGCAAACGCCTCGTAGCCCTCGGCCTCGAGCTTGTGCGCGAGCTCCGGGCCGCCCTCCTCGACGATCCGCCCGTCGACGAACACGTGGACGAAGTCCGGCTCGATGTAGTTGAGGATCCGCTGGTAGTGGGTGATCAGCAGCGCGCCCATGTCCGGGGAAACGAGCGACTTGACGCCTTCGGCCACGACCCGCAGCGCGTCGATGTCGAGTCCGGAATCGGTCTCGTCGAGCACCGCAATCCTCGGCTTGAGCATCGCCATCTGGAGGATCTCCACGCGCTTCTTCTCACCGCCCGAGAAGCCGTCGTTGATGTACCTCGACGCGAGCTCGCGCGAGACCTTGAGCCGGTCCATCGCGGCCAGCAGCTCCTCGCGGAACTCGGGGATCGGAATCGGGTCGTCCTCGCCGCCCGCGCGCGCCTTGCGGATCGCGTTGATCGCGCTCCGCAGGAAGTTCGTCACAGTCACACCGGGGACCGCGTGCGGGTACTGGAAGGCCAGGAAGAGGCCACGCTGCGCGCGCTCGTCGGCGCCCGCCTCGGTGAGGTCCTCGCCGTCGAAGATGATCTGGCCCTCGGTGATCTGGTACGCGGGGTGACCCATCAGCGCGTACGCCAGCGTCGACTTGCCCGAGCCGTTCGGGCCCATGACGGCGTGCACCTCGTTCGGGCTGACCGCGAGGTCGACGCCCTTGACGATCTCCGTTCCGTCATCCAGCGATACGTGGAGGTTTCTCAGTTCCAGCAGAGCCAAGCTCGTGAGTCCTTTCTCCTTGAAAACGCGCGAAACTTCGCCTCGCTTGTGACGCATTCTAGCGGAGTCGGGCCGGGCTCCAGACCGCCGCACGGGCCGGTGCTACCCTAGCCACATGCCGAACCTCGGCCCGTGGGAGATCATCATCCTCGTCGTCGTGCTGCTGCTCGTCTTCGGGTCTCGCCGGCTGCCCGAGATCGGCCGCTCGGTCGGCAAGGGTATGCGCGAGTTCAAGAACTCCGTCACCGGCAAGGACGAAGGGCCGGAGCTCGACGACGCGCAGGACCCGCCCGAGATCACGGCGAGCGCCGTCGAGGAAGACGACGAGCAGCCCGTCGGCGCCGGCACCAAGCAGTCGGACAGCTAAGCCACTGCTCCTCGAGTTCGAAGTCGGAGTAAACCGGCTGACTCAGCTCATTGAGAGCGCCGCTGGTTGGCCCGGTGAGACCCCCGAAGTGGCGTCGCAGACGCCAACTTGGTTTCCCCCATGATCATCTCGGCGGACTGGGTGCTCCCTGTCTCGGGGCCGCCCATTTCCGGCGGGGCCGTGGCGATCGAGGACGGGCGCATCGCGGCCGTGGGTTCGAGCGCCGACCTCGGGGCGGGAACGCGGTATGCAGATGCCGCCATCGTCCCCGGCTTCGTCAACGCGCACTCGCACCTCGAGTACGCGGTCTACGCCGGCTTCGGCGACGGGCTGCCTTTCGGTGACTGGATCGGTATGCACGTCGAGCGCAAGGCGCGTATCGACGTCGACGACATGGAGGACATCGCCCGGCTGGGGGCGTTCGAGTGCCTACGCTCGGGCATCACGGCCGTCGGCGACTGCAGCTTCAGCGGGGCGGCGGCGACGGCCTGCGCCGACCTCGGGCTCCGAGGCACGATCTACCTCGAGGTGTTCGGCGAGGGGAGCGGCGTCGTGGCCGAACGGTTCCAGCCGATGCGCGAGCGAATCGCCGGTGCGCTGTCGGATCGCGTTCGCCTCGGAATCTCGCCACATGCTCCATACACCTGTTCGCTCGAGGTCTATGGCGCATGCGACGAGCTCGACCTGCCCGTCGCCACCCATCTCGCCGAGAGCAAGGACGAGAACGAGTTCCTGCGCACGGGCGGCGGCGCCTGGGAGGCCTTCGCCCACATGCTCGTGAAGCCGCTCGGCACGACCGGCATCCGCGCGCTGGCGGGCGCGGGGCGGCTCGGCCGCCACGTGCTCGCCGCGCACTGCGTCATGGCCGACGACGAGGAGATCGCGCTGCTCGCCGAGCACGATGTCGCGGTCGCACACTGCCCCCGCTCGAATGCGCTGCTGGGCCTGGGCATCGCGCCGGTCGTAGACCTGCTCGACGCCGGCGTCCGGGTCGGGATCGGCACCGACAGCCCCGCTTCCACTCCCTCCTTCGACGTGTTCGAGGAGCTACGGACGGCGGTCGCCATGGCCAGGCTGCGCGACCGCGGCTCGAGCGCCATGTCGGCCGAGCGGGTCCTCGAGCTCGCGACCCTCGGCTCGGCGTCGGCGCTCGGCCTGGACGACGAGCTGGGCTCGCTCGAGCCCGGCAAGCAGGCCGATCTCGCCGTCGTCAGCCTCGAGGG
>JBOGZW010000138.1:0-3597 GCA_050697575.1 Gaiellaceae bacterium
CCTCCGAAGGGTGCCCGATGACCCGCGACGGCACCGCGGTGGCGGCATCGAGGGCGTCCGCAAGCGGTACGCCGAGGCTGTGCAGATTGCGAACGGCCTCGATCATCGTCAGCGAGCTGCCGGCGAGTACGCCGTCCGGGCCGCGGGCCACTCCGTCCCTGATCTCCACCTCGAGCCCGCCGAGGCTGTACGAGCCGTCACCGTTGCCCGCGCCGGCCATCGAGTCGGTCACGAGAGCGACGCGGCCGCCGCCGACGCTCCAGATGAGCTTGGCGGTGTCGGGCGCGAGGTGAATGCCGTCGAGGATCACCTGGACGATGACGTCGTCGCGTGAGAGCGCGACGCCGGCGATCCCGGGGTCACGGTGGGTGAACGGGCGCATGGCGTTGAAGAGGTGCGTGACGGTGTGCACGCCGAGGTCGAAGGCCGCGTTCGCCTCGCCGGCGTCTGCATCCGTGTGACCGCAGGACACCGTGACCCCACGCCGGTGGAGCAGGTCGATGAGCGCGTCGGCGCCGGGGAGCTCGGGCGCGAGTGTGACGAGCCGCACAGGGCCGGCCGCGAGCAGACGCTCGAGCAGCTTCGTGTCGGGATCGCGGCGCGCCGCCTCGGGGTGCGTGCCGAGCCTCTCCGGGGCGAGGAACGGCCCCTCGAGGTGTGCGCCGAGAACGTGCGGGCGCCCCGAGTCATGCGGCACCTCCGCCAGCGCGGCGACGAGCTGCTCCTCGGGAGACGTGATGAACGTCGGCAGGTACGCCGTGACGCCGGTCTCGAGCAGCGCTTCGCCGGCGACCCGGTAGCCGGCCGCGTCAGCGTCGAGAAAGTCGACGCCGCCGAAGCCGTTCACCTGGAGATCGACGAAGCCGGGCGAGGCAACGCCTTTGCCGTTGGCGGAGGGGAGGCCAACGCGGGCGATCCGGCCGTCTACGACTTCGATGTCCCCCGGCACGAGCTCCCGCCCGACGAGACCGGCTTCAACGCCGAGCCTCACGAGCCCAGCGCCGCCCGTATCCGTCCGTCGGCCGCGTCGAGCCGAGAGCGAGCGGTGTGGGCGTCCACCTCCGCGAGCAGCGACACGATGGCAACCTTCGCCTCGCCGTTCGCCGCCTCGAGCGCGGCTTCCACCTCGTCCGGCGGCGTGCCCGTGGCCAGCTCGACGATGCGGCGGACTCGGGCTCGGAGCTTGTCGTTCGTTGCTCGGACGTCCACCATGAGGTTCCCGAAGGTCTTTCCAGTCCTGACCATCGACACCGTCGAGATCGTGTTGAGCACGAGCTTCTGGGCCGTGCCGGCCTTCAAGCGCGTCGAGCCGGCGAGGAACTCGGGGCCGACGACGACAACGATCTCGTGATCGACGAGTGCGGAGAGCGGCGAGTCGGGCGCCGAGACGACCGCGCCCGTCAGTGCGCCGGCGGCGAGAGCGACCTCGATTGCCCCTACGACGAACGGTGTGCGCCCGCTCGCACTGATGCCCAGTACCGCGTCCGCGGCGGTGACGACTGCATCGCCGACAGCTTTCGCACCGGCCTCGGCATCGTCCTCGGCTGCGTCGCGCTCGGCGGCGGACTCCAGGCCGACGCCTGCGACGATGGCCGCCACCCTTCCCGGTGGAAGCGCGAACGTCGTCTCGCACTCGGCCGCATCGAGGGCCGCGACCGCGCCCGAGGAGCCGGCGCCGACATAGAGCAGCCGGCCGCCGCGCTCGAGGCGGTCGACGACCGCATCGATCGTGTCGGCGATCTGCGCAGAGGCTTGGCGAACGGCCGAGGCCACGAGCTCGTCCTCGTCATTCATGAGCTCAACGAGCTCGTGTGAGCTGAGGAGGTCGATGTCGGGGCTCCCGCCACGCGCCTCCGTGACGAGGTCATCCTGATCGGTCCGGGGCATGACCTAGTCTATGCACACGGCTGCCCAGTGGTCAATACCAATTTCCCTCACCATCGAGTATGCTGGCAGCCCTGCATGGCCGATATCCACCTCGACCACGTCACGAAGGTGTACCCGGGGGACTTCGTCGCCGTCAACGACGTGAGCCTCGAGATTCCGGATGGCCAGTTCATCGTGCTCGTCGGGCCATCGGGCTGCGGAAAGTCGACGCTCCTCCGGATGATCGCCGGACTGGAGGAGGTAACCGGCGGCACGGTGTCGATCGGGGGGCTCGACGTGACGGAGCTCGCGCCGCGCAACCGAGACGTCGCCATGGTCTTCCAGAGCTACGCGCTCTACCCGCACATGAGCGTCCGCCAGAACCTCGGGTACGGCCTCAAGGTTCGGCGAACGCCGAAGCAGGAGATCCTCAGGCGTGTCGATGAGGTGGCGAAGATGCTCGGCCTGGAGGACATGCTCGAGCGGAAGCCCGCCCAGCTGTCCGGCGGCCAGCGCCAGCGGGTGGCCATGGGGCGTGCGATCGCGAGAGAGCCCAAGGCGTTTCTCATGGACGAGCCGCTGTCGAACCTCGACGCGAAGCTCCGCGTCACGATGCGCGCCTCTCTCGCGCAGCTGCACGCGCGGCTAGGAGTGACGACCATCTACGTCACCCACGACCAGGTGGAGGCGATGACGCTCGGCCAGCGTGTCGCCGTCATGCGCGACGGCCGTATCCTCCAGGTGGACGAGCCGCAAAGGCTGTACCAGTCGCCGCAGGACCTCTTCGTCGCAGCGTTCATCGGCTCGCCCGCGATGAACCTCGTCGACGCCGTCATCGAAGGCGACGAGGTTCGCTTCGGCCAGTTCCGCGCGCCGCTCTCTCCCGACCGCAGGCCGCCCGCCGACACGACTCGCGTCGTCCTCGGCCTTCGGCCGGAGTGCTTCGCCGACGCGGAGTTCGTGCCTGCGAGCCCGGTCAAGATCGAGGCTCGCGTGGAGGTATTGGAGGAGGTCGGCGCAGATGCGTATCTCTTCTTCGAGGTGGATGCGCAGCGCATCACCGCGGAGACGCTCGAGGCCGGCGACGAGGGCACGCTACTCGCTGGCGACACTTCGCTCTTCGCCGCGCGCGTGGATCCTCGGACACGGGCACGCGTCGGCGAGCCAATCGAGCTCGCCGTCTATCCGACGGGCTTCCACTTCTTCGATCCGACCACTGGGGTGGCCCTGACCAGTCCACCAGCTGGTAACCAGGATCCCGAGCGTTCTGCCGTGCTCGTGGGCGGCCTCGAGTGACGAAGCAGGCCGACACGAGAGACCAGGTGCTCGACCTCATCGAACGGCTTTCGGTGGGCGAGGCGATCCCTTCCGAGCGGCAGCTCAGCGCCGATCTCGGCGTTTCCCGCCTCACAGTCCGTGCCGCCCTCGACGAGCTCGTGCGCGAGGGCTATCTCCTGCGCAGGCGCGGCGCGGGCACCTTCGTCAGCGAGCCGAAGATCGCCCAGGAGCTGACGATGACGTCCTTCACGGAGGACATGCGAAGGCGCGGCCTGGAGCCAGCCAGCCGTACGCTGGAGCTCAAGACGATCCCCGCAGGCGCGAGACTGGGACGCATGCTCCATGTGTCGCCATCAGAGCCCGTGCTCGTCGCAACTCGGCTCCGGATGGCGGATCGCGAGACAATGGCGATCGAGACGCTCCATGTCCGGAAGTCGCTCGTCCCGGGCCTGA
>JBOGZW010000139.1:0-3560 GCA_050697575.1 Gaiellaceae bacterium
GGCAGCGCGGTCGGGGACGGCGGTTCCGTCCCAGTCGAAAACGATCGCCTCGAAGCGGCGGTCCAGCTCCGCGGGGAGCGTGGAGCGCCGCGCTCTACGGGCGCCAGCCGCAACGCTCATTGGTAACGAAGCGCTTCCGCCGGATACACGCGTGAGGCGCGCAGCGCCGGAGCAAGGGTCGTGGCCAGCGAGACGACGTAGACGACGAGGAAGATCAGTCCGAGGGTCAGCCAGGGAACGCTGAAAGTGAGCGTCTCCCATCCCGGCTGCTCCGCGGTGTCCGCGACGATGTTGTAGGCAATCACGAGCGCGAGCAGTGTCCCGACCACGATAGCTGTCAACGCGACGAACGACGACTCGATCAGGAACGCCGCCTGGATCATCCGCCGCTGGAAGCCGATCGAGCGCAGCACGCCGATCTGCTGACGGCGCTCGACGACCGCCCGGGCGCTGATCACGCCGAGCGCCGCCACGCCGACGATCAGGCCGAGCCCCATGAACCCGCTGACCAGGTAGTTGAACGTCTTCTGGGCGCCCATAACGTCGTCCAGTGTCTCCTGGAGCGCCTCGGCCTCCACTCCGTTCTCGAGGAACGCCGATTCGATCGCCTTCGCCGTTGCGGCAGCGTTCGCGGCGTGGTCGAGCCCGAACCAGTAGACCGTCGGCTCCCCGCGCCCACCCGCTGCGGCCGCGAGCGAGTGGTCGGACGTGGAGATGCCGGTCATCAGCTCGGGCGTCGTGTCCTTCAGCACGCCGATGATCGTCAGCCTGGAAGTCTTTCCCGTCTGCGGGTCGCGGACGTCGACGGGCACGGGATCGAACGAGCCGTCTTCGAGGTAGAAGCCCGAGAGGCGGAAGTCCGGCATCGGCCCGAACGTGTAGTTGTTGCGCCGCGGCGCGACGAACTGGTCGACCACCGCCAGGCCCGGCCGCGTTGCGACGGCAGTCCACACCTCCTTCGCCGATTCGTAGCCCTTGGCCATCGCAGCGAACCCGTAGGTCGTGTTCTCCGTGAACCGCTCGTCGAGCCCGTTGACCGGGTACGACTCGAAGGCGCGGCCGGCCCCCGCCTGGGCCGCGTCGAGCGGGACGATTGCCTGCGATCCAGCGAGCTTCACGTCGCGGATCTGCGCCGGCACGATCACCGAGGGCTCGTGGAGCGGGCTCGCCGTCGACGCGACTGCGCGGACGTCGAAGCCGCCGCTGAACGCGTCCAGATCATTCGACGCCTTCATGAAGGAACCGGAGATGGTCGTCCCGACGACGAGCGTGAAGACGACGAGCGTGAACATCGCCAGCGTCACGCCCGTACGGAACAGGCTCCGCATCGGATACGCGATCGAGAGCTTCAGCACCGGCGCAAGGGTGCGGATCCGGCCGAGTGACCAACTCAGCGCGCCGAGGAGTAGATCGGCGTTGTACATGATGACCCACGTTGCGCCGACGACGATCATCAGGCCGCCGACGAGGAAGACGCCGAAGCCCTCTGCGAACTCGGCGATGAAGGTGAACGTGTCGGACGGCAGGAGCCAGAAGACGACGATCGCCAAGCCGGCGGCAGTGAACGCGATCCGGTCCGGCGCGCCGAGCAGGCGCGCGACGGGCGCGAGGCTCACAAGCACGAGCGACACGCCGAGCATGAACGACACGGCCTGCTTGGACTGGACGCCGGCGACCGTCAACAGGACGCCGAGCACGATGCCGGTCAACGGCCAAAGCCAGCGGCGCCGCTTCTGCTGCTTCGGCGGCTCCGGGAGGTTGCGGACAGCGCTCGCGATGTTGAGGACGCTGACGCGCCAGGCCGAGACCGTGACGACGATCAACGTCAGAAGCACCCCGAGCGCGTACGCGAGCGTGATGCTGCGGAAGCTGACCGAGTAGCCGATGTCGATCCCGAACGACGTGAGCGCGCGGGACATCACGATCACCATCCCGTAGGCAACGGCGATGCCGAGAAGCGTGCCGACGGCGGCGGCCACGACGTCGTACGCGACGCCCTCGAAGAGGTACATCTGGACGAGGTGGCTGCGCCGAGTCCCGATCGCCCGCGCGATTCCGAGCTCGCCGCGCCGCTCGGCAGCAAGCATCACGAAGATCAGGAAGATCAGCAGGATGCCGGCGGCGATCGAGAAGCTACCGAATGTCGTGAAGAGGGACATGAATCCCGCGCCCTCCTCATCCGCGGTCTCGAGGCCGTCCGCCTTCTCGGGGTCGGCTTCGAGGCCGAGCTGCGCGAGCGTCGGCGCGAGCCAGGGCATGACCTCGTCGGAGAGTTTCGCGCCCGCGACCTCGTCGCCTGCGTTCGAGACGAGCACGTGCTCAATCTGGCCCTCACGACCGAGCAGGCGCTGCGCCGTTCCGAGCGGCACGATCAGCGCCGCGCCATCCGTCCCCGCGCCGTCGTACTCGACGATCGCGCGAACGCGGAGCAGAGCGGCCGAGTCGCCCGCGAGCACTTCGAGTTCGTCGCCCACGCGCGTCCCGAGCTCGTCGGCGGCCTCACCGTTGACGTAGACCTCGCCGGGCGCAAGCTGGGCGAGCGTCACGTTCTTGCCGCCGGAGCGCATCGCGTCGAACCCGGCCGTTGCGGCCGGATCGGTGGCAAAGAGCCGCACGCGCGGCTCGTTCTGGCGGCTGGTCTTGTCCTGGACGGCAACCGTTTCGAAGATGGCCGGCGCCACACCGTCCACGAGCGGCGACCCGGCGACCGCGTCGCGGATCCGCGGGTACGCCGACTCGTCGAAGTAGGCGGTCTGCGTCGAGTCGCTCAGGCCTCCGGCGACTGATTCGAGATCCGCTCCCTTGGCGGAAACGATCTCGTCGGTCTGTCCGAGGGAGGTGAGCACGGACGAGCGGATCGTCGCGCTCATCGTGTCCCCAGTTGCGAGCGCGGCGGCGATGATCGCCGTCCCGAGCATCAGGCCGAGGACGATCAGCGCCGTGCGGCCGCGCCGTCGCGGGATGTTGCGCACGCCGAGCTTGAACAGGATCCGGTTGCGGATTGCCAGCACCGCGACGACGCCGAGGCCGCAGACGAGGACGACCGCAAGGACCGTCGCGAGCGCTCCCGTCGAGATGCCGAAGAGCTCGTTCATGACTGCCCCCTAGCTGAGCGTCAGTGCCGGCGCATCCGCCAGCACGACCTCGTACGTCTCGCGTCCCGGCGGCGCGCGGTAGACGGTCACGAACTTCGCGACCTGCTCCGCATAGAAGCCGCCTCTGACACCGGCATCGGCCGCCTCCTCGCTCTCCCAGAACGTCAGCACGAGCGCCTGGCCCTGGGGCGAGAGCAGCACGTACACGCCCTCGAACCCGTCCTGCTCGCGCAGCGCCGGGAGCACCGACTCGCGGAACAGGTCGATCGCCTGGTCGACACCTTTCCTGACCGCGTCGATCTCGGCCATTGTCGCGCGCGCGATCATCGTGCACCTCCAATCAGTTCTTCGTGGACGATCTCGCCGTCGACCATCCGGACGATCCGGTCGGTCGCTCGGCCGACGCCGATGTCGTGCGTGACGATCAGGAACGTCAGCCCCTGCTCGCGGTTGAGCCGCCGCATC
>JBOGZW010000140.1:0-3422 GCA_050697575.1 Gaiellaceae bacterium
CTTCAAGAGTGGCACCGAGGCGGACCCGAGCCGCGCCTGGGCCCTGCCCGAGGTGTGGTCGCTCGACGCGTGGAGGGAGGCGTGGAACGGCGAGCAGTACGGCCTTTTGCCGTTCCTCAAGAACAGCCTCAAGCTCGTCATTCCCGCGACACTGATCTCGACGTTCCTCGGGTCGCTGAACGGGTTCGTCCTCTCACGCTGGCGCTTCCCGGGCTCCGACCTCGTCTTCCTGTTCCTCCTGTTCGGGATGTTCATCCCGTATCAGGCGGTGATGATCCCGCTGACCCAGATCTTCATCGACGTGGGCTTCCCGGACGGAATCCCACGGCTCATCTTCGCGCACATCGTGTACGGCATCCCGATCACGACGCTCATCTTTCGCAGTTATTACGCCACGATCCCGGAAGACCTGATCGAGGCCGCGCGGATGGACCGGGCCGGGATGCTGCGGACGTACTGGTCGGTCGTGCTCCCGATCTCGGCGCCGGCATTCGTAGTCACCGCGATCTGGCAGTTCACATCGATCTGGAACGACTTCCTGTTCGCCGTGTTCATCGTCACAGATCCCGCGCAATGGCCGGTGACGGTCGCGCTCAACAATACGACGGGATCGATCGTGACCCCCTACAACGTCCAGATGGCCGCGGCGCTCATCGCATCGCTCCCCACGCTCATCGTCTACATCCTCCTCGGCCGCTATTTCATGCGCGGCCTCATGGCCGGGGCGCTGAAGGGCTAGGGTCGCGTCATGGCCGAAATCAAGCTCGACAAGCTCGGAAAGCGGTTCCCGAACGGGTTCTGGGCGGTCAAGGACCTCTCGCTCGAGATCGCGGAGGCCGAATTGCTCGTGCTCGTCGGCCCCTCGGGCTGTGGCAAGACGACGGCGCTGCGCATGATCGCCGGGCTAGAGGACATCTCGGAGGGCGACCTCTACATCGGCGGCTCACGCGTCAACGACGTGCTGGAGCGCGACCGCGACATCGCGATGGTGTTCCAGAACTACGCGCTCTACCCGCATATGACCGTCGCCCAGAACATCGCGTTTAGCCTCAAGCTGCAGAGGCGGCCGAAGAAGGAGATCAAGCAGCGCGTGCAGGAGGCGGCGAAGCTACTCGGGCTCGAGGAGCTGCTCGACCGGAAGCCGAAGCAGCTCTCCGGCGGCCAGAAACAGCGCGTGGCGATGGGCCGGGCAATCATTCGCCAGCCGCAGGTGTTCCTCATGGACGAACCGCTGTCGAACCTCGACGCGCAGCTCCGCGTCCACATGCGGGGGGAGATCGAGGCGCTGCAGAAGCGGCTCGGTGTGACGACCGTCTACGTCACCCACGACCAGGTCGAGGCGATGACGATGGGCGACCGCGTCGCCGTCCTGCGCGGGGGTGAGCTCCAGCAGGTGGACACGCCGACGAACGTCTACGACGGGCCGGCGAACCTGTTCGTCGCCGGCTTCATCGGCTCGCCGCCGATGAACCTCGCCCGCGGCACGATTGACGCCGTAGACGGCGAGCTCGTCGCGCGTCTCGGGAGTGCGACGGTCATGATCCCCACCGAGGTCTCCCGCGAACGCGGGCTCGAGGTCTGGCTCGGCCGCGAGGTCATCGTCGGCATCCGTCCCGAGGATCTCGGGGGCCCGAGTGGGGCGAGCCGGGGGCGCGACGTCATGCTCGCGGCGACCGTCGACCGCGTCGAGGAGCTCGGCTCCGACCTGCTGTGCTTCTACACGATGGACGCACCGCCGGCGACCAGCGAGGCGATCGCCGAGGCCACCGGCGGAGGGCTGGAGGAGGTCGCGCTCATCACGCGCGAGGGCACGCCATTCTGTGCGACGTACGCGCCACGATCCGAGATCCGCGTGGGCGACAAGGTCGACGTGACGGTGGACGCCCATCGCCTCCACTTCTTCGATCCCGAGACCGAGAGCGCGATCGGGACATAGCCGGCGCCGGCCCCGGGTTGGTCAGCTCGGGTTGAGATCGAGCTCGCGGGCGATCCAGCGTGCGAGCTCGTCCGCAACCGCGTCGAAGATCGCGTCGCCGATTCCGGCGGTCGAGCCCGTCGGGTCTCCCAGGACGCCCGTGCGACTCAGCGCGTCGACGCCTGCGTCATCATCACGTCCTCCCAACCGGGCTCGGCGGCGGTGTAGCCCTCCACTCCCGCAGGCGACGGCCCTATACAAGGCTGAACTCTCACGTCAAGGCGTTTTTGGCCAATTTGAGACGGCGCGGGAAGGCCGCTCGAACAATCAGTCGCTGGTCAGTTGAACTGAATCGCTTCGTCGCCTGGGTGGGCGATCGCGAGCTCTACGAGATCGGTGCCGGTGAACTCGAACTTGGGTTTCTGACGAGTGGGAGGTAGCGTTTCGCGATCGCAACGGTCGTGCTCCGGCACTGAACTCGACGAGGGTGGTTATACAGGCGATCCGGTCGTTCTACGCCTTCATGGATCGGTTCGGACTGCTCGTCGACGCCGATGGCAGACTCATTCGCAACCCGGCACTCGCTCTTGAGTTGCCGACGATTCCGGTTAAGCCCGAACTTGACTGGTTGCGCGCGGAAGAGGACAACGCGCTGCTCTCGTGTCCCATGAACGCACGCGAAGACATCGTCCTCTTCTTCTTGCGCATGACAGGACTTCGGTTGGGTGAAGCGCTGGCAGTGACGAACCGCGACGTGAGCCTGGGGGAGAGGGAGGGATCAATAACTGTCACGACCTCGAAGACCGTTGCCGGCTTACGGTCGATTCCGATCTCTCCCGAGCTGAGACCGCACATCGAACGCTGGTGGGCGTTCACTCGGAGGGAGGATCTCTTTCATCCCGACGGGCCCTTTCTCGTTACTCGTAATCGCAGCGCGATGAAGCCTCAGTACGTCGAACAGGTCGTCGCACGCGTGGCTGTGCGCGCCGGACTGGCGAGGCGTGTGACTCCGCACACACTTAGGCGGACGTTCGGTTCAGATCTCATCAACCGCGGCGTTCGGTTGGAAGTCGTCTCTCGCTTGCTCGGTCACGCCGCTACTGCGATCACCGAGAAGTCGTACGCCAGGTTGGAGGACTCAACGGTGAGAGCCGAGATGTTGGCTGCACTTGTCGGCTGAGCTGTCAACGGAAGGAGAGGGGTTTGGAGGAACAGAGAACAGATGAGGAGCGAAGGGGCGAGACGGTCGCCCCGGCGTCCGAGAACTGCGGCAGCCGCACCAAGTGGGAATCGCTTGTTGATGGAGTGGGGGAGGAGCGCTGGTTTTCGATCTGCGGGTGTGGGCAGATGGCGGCCTTTCTTCCTGAGCAGCCTCAGGCGTCGATCGACGACCCGTTGGCTGCGTATCTCGTGGGTCTTGGCCGGCCTATCTTCTCGGCCACGCCGCCGTGGATGCGTCTCTTCCTGAACACTGTTCAAGGGCAACGCCCGGTGCGCTGGCGCTACG
>JBOGZW010000141.1:0-3345 GCA_050697575.1 Gaiellaceae bacterium
CCCACGTACTTCATTCAGTACGCGGGCTCCCTGCGTCCTTGCATCGCAACCTCCAGCGCGCCCCGGCGACGAGCGCCGTTCCGCCAAACCCTCCTAGAAAACCAAGCAGGAGCGGCGCTCGTGACGCTCGAGCGCGAGCTCGATGAGCCGCTCGAGCAGGTCCGGGTACGCGATGCCCGAGGCCTCGAAGAGCTTCGTGTAGACGCTCGTCGACGTGAAGCCTGGGATCGTATTCAGCTCGTTCACGAGAACGTCTCCCTTCTCCGTCACGAAGCAGTCGACGCGAGCCATGCCCTCGCACTCGATGGCAACGAACGCCTGCACGGCGAGCTCCTGAACGCGACTCGTCTGCTCGTCGGTGATGCGGGCGGGGATCACGAGGTCCATCTCGCCCGCTTCGTACTTCGCCGCGTAGTCGTACCACTCGTTGTTCGTGACGACGATCTCGCCGACGAGCGAGGCGAACGGCTCCCGGTTGCCGAGCACGCCGACCTCCACCTCGATGCCCGAGACGAACTCCTCGACCAGCACCTTCTCGTCGTGCCGGAACGCGAGCTCGACTGCAGCGCGGAGCTCTTCCTCGTCGTGGGCTTTCGTAATTCCCACCGACGACCCGAGACGGGCGGGCTTGACGAACACCGGATAGCCGAAGGGATTCTCCGGCCTGGTCCCGTTCCTGAGCGTGACGTTTCGCGTCACGGGAACGCCCTGGTCACGCATGACGGCCTTGAACAGGTCCTTGTCCATGCAGAGTGCCGAGGCGGCCACGCCTGCGCCCACGTAGGGCACGCCGGCGAGCTCGAGCATCCCTTGGACCGTTCCGTCCTCGCCGAATGGGCCGTGGAGGATCGGCATCACGACCTCCACCCCGGCGAGTGTCGTCGCGACGGCGCCGCCGGCGGTGGGAACCGGCAGCGTCTCGGCCGCCGAGCCTGTCTCGACCTCCTTACGGGCGCCCTCTCCGAGGGCCCAGCGGCCGTCCTGGCCGATCTCGACAGTGACGACGTCGTATCGACCCGGATCGAGTGCGGCTAGCACCGACCGGGCGGAGGCGAGCGAGATCTTGTGCTCGCTCGAGCGGCCGCCCATGAGGATGGCGACGCGCCTCACGGAATCGCTTCGGTCGTGGTCGTTTCGGTTGGCGTCGTCTCGGTCGGGAACGTCTCCGCAGGCGGAGGCTCGACGTAACGACCGACGGTGAGGGTGACTCTGGACTTCGGGTCTGCCTCGACGCCGCCGGCGGGCGACTGGGCGAGGACGATCCCGTCTTCCTCGATGAGGTTCGTGTCGGCGCGCACGACGCTCACTCGGAACCCCTCCGCCTGTAGCGCGGCCCGAGCGCTGGTGAGGTCGAGCCCCTCGACGTCGGGCACCTGCACCTGTGCTGGGCCCTTCGACACCGTGAGCACGATCGTCGTTCCGGGTCGCTGGAGCGATCCGCCTGCGGGATCCGTCGCGATGACGGTGTTCTCCGGCCTGTCGGAGTTCTCGAAGACCGGAGAGCCGGCGATGAAGCCGGCGTCCTCGATCGCGGCGATCGCCGCGTCGAGCGACTCACCGACCACGGACGGCACCGCTACCTGCTTGATTCCGCGGGAGACATTGATGCGCACGGTCTCCCCTTCGACGAGCCGCGTGCCGGGACCGGGGCTCTGAGCGGTCACGGTGCCGGGCTCCTGCTCGGAGTAGACCTCGGCGACGCTCACGTCGAGGTTGGCTGCAGTCAGCGCGGCCACGGCGTCGTCGCGCGTCATGCCGCGGACATCCGGCACGGTCGTCTTCGCCCGGCCGCTCGATACGAAGATGACAACGGTCGACTCCTTGTCGACTCTCGTGCCCTCGGCCGGGTCCTGATCGAAGACCCGCCCGACTTCGACGTTCTCGTTGGCACGCTTCCGCACTTCCGGCACGAGTCCCGCCTCGCGGATCTCCTTCACGGCAAGCGACTGGAGCTTGCCCTCCACGAATGGCACGGAGATGAGATCCGCACCTGCGATCTGGTCGGCGATTCGGTCGTAGACGTAGTACGACGCGAAGCCGGCGGCGACCAGGAGCAAAGCCGCGAGCAGCCATGGCCAGAACGGCCTGCGACGAACGGCGCGGTCGTAGTCGTAGTAGCGGTCGGTGGAGCGCCTGTACGTCGTCGGCGCCTCGGAGCCCTGGAGGACGGTTGTCGCAGCGGCGGCGACGCCTGCTCCCGCCAGGACCGACGTGGCCGCATCCTCCGTGGCCGGCGAGACGGAGAGGCCCTGCGCGAAGCGCGCCAGGTCGGCGTCCATGTCGCGCGCGCTTCGATACCGCGCGTCGGTGTGTTTCGCCAGCGCCCGCAGGACGATCGCGTCGAGCTCGTGCGGGATCTCGGGCCGTTTCGCCGAGGGCGGCTCGGGAACGGCGGAGAGGTGCTGCATCGCGACCTCGAGCGGCGTGTCCCCACTGAACGGGACGCTGCCCGTGAGCATCTCGTAGAGCACGATCCCGGTGGAGTAGAGGTCGGCGGAGGGCCCAGCCGGAAGGCCGCGCGCCTGCTCGGGTGACAGGTACTGGGCGGTGCCGATGATCGATCCCGCCTCCGTCACCTGGCTCGAGCCGGAGCGCGCGATCCCGAAGTCCATGACCTTGATGCGGCCGTCGGGCGCGACGACGATGTTGTGGGGCTTGATGTCGCGGTGGACGATGCCGTTGCGGTGCGCGTACTCGAGCGCGGCGAGGATCTGGCGCGTGTAGTCGACGGCGACTCTGACCGGCGTCGCGCCCCGCGAAACGAGGAGCTCCTTGAGGGTCTTGCCCTCGAGGTACTCCATCGCGATGTAGTACGTCCCGTCGGACTGCCCGCGGTCGTAGACGGCGACGATGTTGGGATGGGAGAGCACGGCCGCGCTCTTCGCCTCGCGGCGAAAGCGCTCGACGAACTGCTCGTCCTGTGCGTGGCGGTCGTCGAGCGTCTTGATCGCGACGCGGCGGCCGAGCTCCTGGTCCTCGGCGAGGTAGACGGTCGCCATCCCCCCCGTGCCGAGCTTTCGCAAGACGAGGTACCGGCCGTCGAAGACTTCGTCGAGCTTGATGTCGGAGGCGGCCACGGCTTACAGGTTAGGGAGAGGGCTCTTTCGCCAGAGCGGTTGTCAAGACCTCGCGCGCGATCGGGGCAGCGGTCGAGCCGCCGGTGCCCGATTGGTTCTCGAGCGCCACGGCGACGGCGATCTGCGCGTCCTGCGCGGGGGCGAACGCCACGAACCAGGTCGTGTTACGGCCCGCGACGCCGGTCTCGGCCGTGCCCGTCTTCCCCGCGACTTCGACGCCGGAGATCTGCGCGGCCGTGCCGGTACCGGCGGAAACCGCGGAGACCAT
>JBOGZW010000142.1:0-3326 GCA_050697575.1 Gaiellaceae bacterium
GGCACACTTGCAGTGGATCGGCGAGCTCCAGGTCGACGAGCTTTCCCGCCGCGCGGGTCTCGACCGGCTGGAGGTGCGGCGCCAGAACCTCTGCACGCCCGGCGAGGAGCTCCGCACGGGCGGGAAGCCCCTAGACGCTGACCTCGTCGGCGACGTCGAGCGCGTCGCTGAAGCGATCGGCTGGAACGGCGAACGGAGGCCGGGCACCGGGCGGGGCGTCTCCGTCGGCCTGCTCGCTGCGGGCGCTCACCCGGTCTCGAACGCCATTGTCCGGATGGAGGCAGACGGGAACGCCGTCGTCCTGGTAGGCACCACCGAGGTCGGCCAGGGCGCGCGCACCGTCTTCGCGCAGATCGCGGCCGACGAGCTACGGCTGCCGCCCGATCGCGTGACCGTGCGCGGCGCCGACACCAGCTTCACCCCGTATGACCGCTCGACCGGCGCGAGCCGCTCCACGACGGTCGCGGGTCTCGCCGTCAAGCGCGCCGCCGAGCAGGTGCGGGCGCAGCTGGTCGAGATCGCCGGCGTCCCGGATGTCGAGTCGGACGCGTATCCGGAGCTCTTCGTCCGCCACTTCGGCCTCGCCGGAGGCGAGTTGATCGGCCGCGGCGAGGTGGCGCCCGAGGGCTCGGGCTCGTACGCGGAAGGGCCGGTCTTCTGGGAGGTCTGCGTCGGAGCCGCCGAAGTGGCCGTCGACGAGGAGACCGGGCGCGTCCGCGTCCTCAAGACCGCGACCGTGGCCGACGTGGGCCGGGCAATCAACCCGCAGCTGGTGGAGCGGCAGGACGAGGGCGGCACGCTGCAGGGCCTCGGCAACGCACTCTACGAGGAGCTGGTCTATGAGGACGGCTTGCTGCTCAACGAGACGTTGCTCGACTACCGGGTGCCGGCCTTCGAGGACGTGCCCGACGAGATGAACTGCATCATCGTGGAGAACGAGGACGGCCCCGGGCCTTACGGGGCCAAGGGCTGCGGCGAGGGGGCGCTGGCCGCCGTCACCGCCGCGGTGGCGACTGCCGTCGCAGACGCGGGGGTTCCCGTGACCGAGCTGCCGCTGACGCCGGAACGCGTGTGGCGGCGAATCCAGGAGCTGAAGAAGGAGGGATCATGGCCGAGGTACGACGTGCAGCAGTGATCGGAACGGGGACGATGGGCCCCGGCATGGGGGCGGTGCTCGCCCGCGCTGGCATCGAAACTGCGCTCTACGACGTGAGCGAGGAGGCGCTCGAGCGGGCGAAGGGCGGCGTGACGATGGCCGAGGGCGTGCTCGATCGGCTCGACGCAGCCCAGGAGGACGGCGGCTCGCTCCGGTTCGAGAGCGACGTCGCGGCTGCGCTCGAGGGAGCGGACTTCGTGCTCGAAGCGGTGCCGGAGAAGCTCGAGCTGAAGCACGAGGTGTTCACGGAGTTCGAGCAGCACGTCGCGGACGACGCCGCGCTCGCGTCGAACACGTCGGGGATCCCGATCACGAAGATCGCCGCCGTCTGTGCCCATCCCGAGCGCGTCGTCGGCATGCACTGGTCGAACCCGCCGCACTTGATCCCCATGATCGAGGTGATCCCCGGGGAGCAGACCTCGCAGGACGTCGTCGACACGACATGCGACCTCGTGCGCCGCATCGGCTACCACCCCGTGGTCGAGAAAGAGGTGCCCGGCTTCGTCGAGAACCGCATCCTCTACGCAATCCTCCGCGAGTGCCTGGACCTCGTCGACCGAGGCATCATCGATCCCGAGGGACTCGACCTCAACGTCCGGTGGGGGATCGGCTACAAGCTCGCCGTGATCGGGCCGATGGAGCTGCTCGACATGGCCGGGCTCGACATCTACCACGCGGTCGGCTCGTACCTCAACCAAGACCTCTCGACGTCGGGTGAGGTTTCGTCGACGATCCAGGAGCGGATCGCCGAGGGCAAGCTGGGCATGAAGACGGGCAGCGGCATGTACAACTACACGCCCGAGGACGTCGACCGCCTGCGGGCAGAGCGGGCCGCGAAGCTCGTCGCCGTGCGCAAGGCGCTGGAGGCGGAACTGGCGGCGCGATGAAAGTCTGGCTGCTCGACAACGGCTCGATCGTCATCGAGCACACGCAGCTCATGTGGAACGTTCCCGGGCCGCAGGTGCGGATCCCGTCCTACGGCGTGCTCGTCGAGCACGACGACGGGCTCTTCCTCTTCGACACCGGCTTCGATCTCGAGCACACGAATGCCGTGCTCCCATTCGAGCTACCCGAGCAGACGCCGCAGCAGACCATCCCGGCGCAGCTCGAGCTGGGGGGCTTCTCGATCTCCGACGTGACGACGCTCGTCAACTCGCACCTCCACTTCGACCACGTCGGCGGCAACAAGCACTTCTCGGGCATTCGGAACGTCGTGCACGAGCAGGAGCTCGCGCAGGCGCGTGACCACGAGCCGTTCGAGTTCTTTGGGTACTCGGATAAGACGTGGGACCACGACGGCGTGGAGTTCGAAGCGGTGTCGGGGGACGTCGAGCTCGCGAAGGGGCTGTGGCTGTTCGAGACCCCTGGGCACACCATCGGGCACTACTCGCTGCTCGTCGGCGGGGACACGGGCACGAAGCCGATGCTCTTTGCCTTCGACGTCGTGTACACGGGCGCGGCGATGGAGCGGGGCATCCAGCCGGGGTTCCACATCGACCCGCGAGCCGGCGCGCGCTCGATCCAGCGCGTGAAGGACGTCGCCGCCGAGCGCGGCGCTGACGTCTTCTTCTCGCACGACCCCGAGGCATTCCAGGCGTACAAGCACGCACCCGACTACTACGAGCTCTAGGAGGGACTCATGGGCAAGCTCGACGGCAGGGTTGCGATCGTCACCGGCGGTGGGCAGGGCATCGGCAAGGCGATCGCGGACAAGCTCGCAGACGAAGGCGCGACCGTCGTCGTCGCCGACATCCAGGGTGCGGAGGCTGCGGCGCCCGAGGGCGGGATGGGGCTCGAGATCGACATCTCGAAGGAGGAGGACGTCAAGCGCATGGTCGACGAGACCGTCGGCGCCCACGGGAAGCTCGACATCCTCGTCAACAACGCCGCCATTGTCCCCTTCACTGCTTGGGACGACGTCGATTTCGCCGAGTGGCGGCGGATCATGGCGGTCAACCTCGACGGGACGTTCCTCGCGTGCCACTACGGGCAAAAGCCGATGCGGGAGGCAGGCTACGGACGCATCGTCAACATCGCGTCGAATGTCGTCCTGGCGGGGACCCCGAACCTCGCTCACTACGTCGCGTCGAAGGGCGGCATCGTCGCGTTCACGCGGGCGCTCGCGCGCGAGATCGGCCAGTACGGGATCACGGTCAACTCCGTGGCTCCA
>JBOGZW010000143.1:0-3294 GCA_050697575.1 Gaiellaceae bacterium
CGCTCCTCCCGCTCGCGCGGAGGCGCGTTCTTCGCCCGCTCGATGAGCTCCTCGGGCTGGACGAGCGTGCCGTTCTCGTGCTTCGCGATGAGCTTGAGGCCGATGCGGCCCCGTTCCTTGTCCACCTCCTGCACGAGGACGTCGAGCACGTCGCCACGGTTGATGACGTCCTCGATGTGGCCGACCCTGCCAGGCCCGACGTTCGAGACGTGCAGCAGGCCGTCCGTGCCCTTCTTCAGCTCGACGAAAGCGCCGAACTGCGTCGTCTTCACGACCTTTCGCTCGACGAACGTGTCCCCCACTTCGGGGTCCTTCGTGAGGTTCGTGATCGCCTCCATCGCCGCCGTTGCCTTCGTGCCCTCGGTGGCGTAGACGAGGATCGTGCCGTCCTCCTCGATGTCGATCTGGACGTCGTAGTCGGACTCGAGCGAGCGGATCGTCTCGCCGCCTTTGCCGATCACCATGCCGATGTACTCGGGGTTGATCTTCAGCGTCGAGATGCGCGGGGCGTGCTCGGCGAGCTCGGTCCGCGACTCGGGCATGACCTCCCCCATCGTGTCGAGGATCGCCTGGCGGGCTCGCTTCGCCTGCTCGAGCGCGGAGCGCATGATCTCCTGCGTGACGCCGGAGATCTTGCAGTCCATCTGCAAGGCGGTGATGCCCTCGCGCGTGCCGGCCACCTTGAAGTCCATGTCGCCGAGGTGGTCCTCGGCTCCCTGGATGTCGGTCAGGATCGTGTAGTCGTCACCTTCTTTGATGAGACCGATGGAGATCCCGCTCACCGGAGCCTTGATCGGCACGCCCGCATCCTGGAGCGAGAGCGTCGATCCGCAGACCGAGCCCATCGACGACGAGCCGTTCGACTCGAGTGTCTCCGAGACGATGCGGATCGTGTACGGGAAGTCCTCGGGCCCGGGCAGCACCGGCTCGAGGGCCCGCTGCGCAAGCGCGCCGTGGCCGATGTCGCGGCGCTTCGGGCCGCGCATGAAGCCCGTCTCCCCGACCGAGTACGGCGGGAAGTTGTAGTGGTGCATGTACCGTCGCTCCTCTTCGAGCGACAGGTCGTCGATCCGCTGGCCTTCCTTTGCCGTGCCGAGCGTGAGCAGCGACATGATCTGCGTCTGCCCGCGCGTGAACAGCGCGGAGCCGTGGGTGCGCGGCGACACGCTGACCTCGCAGGACACGGGCCGGATCTCCTCGTTCGAACGGCCGTCGGGGCGTCGCCCGTCGACGGCGATCTTGTGCCTCACGAGCTCCTTGTAGATCGCCTCGGCCGCCTTCTTCACGTACTGCTTCGTGATGGTGTCCTTCACTGTCGGCGGATCGCCGTCGGCGGGCACCGGAGCGACGGGAAACGGCAGCTCGACGCCGTCGACGATGCGGTCGAACAGCAGGTGCCGCTTGGCGGACTTCAGCTCCTTCGAGTCCTGTTCCGCGTCCGTGAGCGCCGTCAGGTCTCCAGCGAACTGGTCGCGGACGGGGCCGGTCACAGCGGCGAGGCGTGCCTCGTCGAGCAGCTGCGCGAGGCTGGCACGAACCTGGGTCCGCCTCGTGATGTCGTCCTCCGTCGAGGACATCGTCAGCTCGGGACAGAGCTCAGCCTCGAGCTGGTCGACGACCGCCGAGGCCTCCTTCAGCCCGTGGGCTGTGATGTCTCCCGCGATGCGTGTGCCGTGCTGGGAGCGCAGCTCCTCGGTCAGCGACGGGTCGAGCCACTTCGCCTTGCCCACTTTCGCCTGAAGCTCTTCCTGCGCGTCGCAGATCCGCCGGATCTCCTCGTGCGCGAGCTCGAAGGCCTCGATCATCTTCTCCTCGGGGATCTCGCTGGCGCCGGCCTCGATCATCGTCAGCGCGTCCTTGGTGCCGACGACGACGAGGTCGAGCGTCGACTCCTGCGCCACCGGCAAGGTCGGGTTGACGACGAGCTCGCTGTCGACCATGCCGATGCGCACGGCGCCGACCGGGCCCATGAAGGGCAACGGCGAGATCATGAGCGCCGCGGACGCCCCGTTGATGGACAGGATGTCGTGCGCCGTGACGAGGTCGGCGGAGAGGATCGTACAGATCACCTGCACCTCGTTCTTGAAGCCCTTCGGCCAGAGCGGCCGAATCGGGCGGTCTGTCATGCGCGCGGTGAGGATGGCGCGCTCCGTGGGACGTCCTTCACGCTTGAAGAAGCCGCCCGGGATCTTCCCGGCGGCGTACATGCGCTCCTCGACGTCGACGGTGAGCGGAAAGAAGTCCGCTCCCTCGCGCGCCTCGGGTCGCCCCTGCGCTGTCGCAAGCACGACGGTCTCGCCGGAGCGGACGACGACGGCGCCGTCGGCCTGCTTCGCGAGCTTGCCGGTCTCGAAGACGATCTCCTGATCGCCCACGTTCACCGAGACCGAAACGGTGCTCTCGGTGGTCATAGTCATGTGTTCCTCCACTGCTTCGTGGAGAGTGGAGGTTTGAAGGAGCCTCGTGCCTCGTCGGGGCTCCCTCAAACTTCCACCCTCCGGTTCTGCCCGGTTTTCTATCTCCGCAGGCCGAGCTCCTGGATGAGGGCGCGGTAGCCCTCGAGGTTGGTTCGCTGGAGGTAGTCGAGCAGGCGGCGCCGGCGGCCGACGAGCTTGAGCAGGCCGCGCCGCGAGTGGTGGTCCTTCTTGTGCGTGCGCAGGTGCTCCGTGAGCTCGCCGATGCGCGTCGTGAGCAACGCGATCTGCACCTCGGTCGAGCCCGTGTCCTTGTCGTGCCGGCCGTGCTTGCCGACGATCTCCAGCTTGGCTTCGTTCGTCAGGGTCATCATCACCTCCGTCTCAGAGACGTCTCCGCAATCCCAGCGCCACCCGCGCGACCCTGTACACAATCGAGGCCGGGATTCGGTCTCGCGGAAGGGTAGCAGGCGGTTCCGGCCGGGGCGCTCGCACAGGGAGGCGTCCCCCGGCCGATCCATCAGGATTCAGGTCGATGCGAGCTTCCGTCGCAGCTGGACATCCCGCAACAGCCGCAGCCGGAGTCGAGATCCTCGTCGACGGCGGGACCGCTGCCGACGCGGCGGTCGCGGCTGTCCTTGCGTCGTGCGTGGCGGAGACGATCATGACTGGCCTGCTCGGCGGGGCGCACGCGATCGTCTGGATTCGGAGCCAGACGCGCAACCTCGACGGCTTCGCCGCTGTCCCGTCGGGCCGGGGAGAGCTGATCGACCTCGAAGTTGGGTTCGGCGAGGAGACGGTCTCCTACGCCGTCGGGCCCGCGTCGTGCGCCGTCCCGGGTCTTCCCGGAGCGCTCGACGCACTCTGGCGAGAGCACTGC
>JBOGZW010000144.1:0-3293 GCA_050697575.1 Gaiellaceae bacterium
CTCGTGCTCGCGGCCGTGGCGTTCGCCGTCTCGTTGGCCCGACCGCGTCTTGCGAGGTGGCCGGCGTGGCTTGCGGTCGGAGCGCTGGCGGCGAGTGCGGCCCTCGGGTCTGCCGTCGCCGTCGAGTGGCCAGTCGGCGGGAACGTGGCGGCCGCCTCGGTCGTCCCGATTGCCGCCGCTCTCGTCTGTCTCGCAGTGCTCGCGACGGCGCGGCTAGCATCGGCCGCGTGGCGTCCCCCGCCGTCAAGCTGAAGCCTGAGGAGTACCTCGCCGACCTCAACCCCGCGCAGCGGGAGACCGTGCTACAGACGGAGGGCCCGGTGCTCGTCGTAGCCGGAGCGGGATCGGGGAAGACGCGCGCGCTCACGCGGCGCGTCGCGCACCTCATCGCCACGCAAGGAGCGAAGCCGAACGAGATCCTCGCCATCACGTTCACGAACAAGGCGGCGGGGGAGATGCGCGCGCGCTTGGAGGACCTGCTCGGCAACACCGCGCGCGCGATCTGGATCCTTACGTTCCACGCCGCGTGCGGCCGGATTCTCCGCCGCGAGGCGCCGCGGCTCGGCTACAAGTCGAACTTCACGATCTACGACCAGGCCGACCAGATCCGGCTGACGAAGGACTGCCTCGAGGAGCTCGAGCGCGACCCGAAGCGCTTCGTCCCCCGTGGCATCCACGCGCAGATCTCGAACGCGAAGAACGAGCTCGTCTCGCCCGAGGAGTACCTGAAGCGCGTCCAGTCGTTCTACGACCAGACCGTCGCCGACGTGTACGGCCTCTACCAGCGGCGCATGCTCGGGTCGAACGCGATGGACTTCGACGACCTGCTCATGCTCACGGTCGAGGTGCTCGAGCGCTTCCCCGAGGCCCGCAAGCGCTGGCAGAAGGCGTTCCGCTACGTCCTCGTAGACGAGTACCAGGACACGAACCACGCGCAGTACCGTCTGCTACAGCTGCTCGCGGGCGAGCACGGCAACGTCTGCGCCGTAGGCGACCCCGATCAGTCGATTTATGCCTTCCGCGGAGCCGACATCCGGAACATCCTCGAGTTCGAGCGCGACTTCCCGGGTACGAAGCTCATCGCGCTCGAGCAGAACTACCGATCGACGAACACGGTCCTCCGCGCCGCGAACGCGGTCATCGAGAACAACCGCGAGCGCAAGGAGAAGACGCTCTTCTCCGACCTCGGCGACGGCCCGCCCGTGCGCGCGCTCGAGGTGGAGGACGAGCATGCCGAGGCGCGGTTCGTCGCCGCCGAGGTGGCGGAGCTGATCGAGGAGGGCTGGTCGGGGAGCGACATCGCGGTCTTCTACAGGACGAACGCGCAGAGCCGGGTGCTCGAGGACGTGCTCGTTCGCCAGGGCATCCCGTACCAGGTGATCGGCGGACCGCGCTTCTACGAGCGCGCCGAGATCAAGGACGCGGTCGCATACCTCCAGGTGATCGACAACCCGGTCGACGGCGTCTCGCTCGCGCGCATCGCCAACCGTCCGCGCCGTGGCATCGGAGACGCGTCGCTCGCGCGCTTGCAAGCCTGGGCGGATGCGCACGGCGAGTCGCTGTTCGCGTCGCTCGGGCATCCCGAAGAGGCCGGCCTCGGCCCGGCGCAGGCCCGCGCGGGCACGCAGCTGCAGACGCTCCTCCAGTCGCTGCAGTCCGCCGCGCAGGAGCTCACCGTCCACGAGCTCGTCGAGCGCGTGCTCGAGCGCTCGGGCTACCTCGAGATCCTCGAGGCGGAGCGGACGATCGAGTCACGCGGTCGCGTCGAAAACCTCCAGGAGCTCGTCGGCGTCGCGCGGGAGTACGAGGAGCAGGCCGAGGAGCCCTCGCTCTCCGGGTTCCTCCAGGAGATCTCGCTCTACTCCGACCAGGACGCGTTGCGCGACCAGGAGTCGCTCGTCACGCTGATGACGATCCACAACGCGAAAGGCCTGGAGTTCGGAGCGGTGTTCCTCATCGGCATGGAGGAGGGGATCTTTCCGCACGCGCGCTCGATCGAGGAGCAGGGGATCGAAGAGGAACGGCGTCTCGCCTACGTCGGCATGACTCGGGCGAAGGAGCGCCTGACCCTGACGCACGCTGCCACGCGCTCGCTGTTCGGCACGCGCGCGCACAACCTCCCGTCGCGCTTCCTCGACGAGCTGCCGCAGGGCGAGATCGTGCGCGAGCGCCTGCGGCCGTTCTCCTGGGCCTCGAGATCGCCGGCGCCCGAGGTCGCGCCGCGCGCGGACGTCCCGTCGCTCGCCACGGGCGACTCGGTGCGCCACGCCGCGCTCGGCGAAGGCGTCGTCGTCGGGATCGAGCCCGGCGGCATCGTCGCCGTCCGCTTCGAGGGCGACGACACCGAGCGGCGGCTCATGCTCGAGTACGCCCCGCTCGAGAAGGTCGGATAGTCTCGGCCGCCGTGGCCCTCGAGTACCGCAATCCATCGGAGGACGAGTTGCGCGCGACGTTGGAAGCCGCCAACGTCGCGTTCGCGAACGAGCTGCGCGACGACGACTTCGAGCTCCAGAAGCGGGAGCTCCCGCCGGACCGGGTCGTGGGCGCCTTCGACGACGGTAAGCCGATCGGCCTCACCGCCTCGATCGCGTTCGAGATGACGATCCCCGGCGGCGCCGCTCCGTGCGCCGGGATCACGTACGTCGGCGTCATGCCGAGCCACCGCCGGCGTGGCGTCCTCACGCAGCTCATGCGCGTGCAGCTCGACGATCTGCACAGCCGCGGCGAGCCCCTGGCCGCGCTCTGGGCCTCCGAGCCCGTGATCTACGGACGCTTCGGCTACGGGATCGCGGCGCCGACCGCGTTCATGGAAGCCGAGCACGCCGGCTTCGCGTTCCGCGACGACCCAGGCCCCACGGGCACCACGCGTCTCCTGACGAAGGACGAGGCCCGGAAGGTCTTTCCGCCCATCTTCGAGCGGGCACGTCTCCAGCGACACGGCATGCTCTCGCGCTCGGAGGCCCGCTGGGACGCACGCGTGAGCGATCCCGAGCACTGGCGTAACGGCGCGAGCCCGAAGTACTACGTCCTCATCGAGCTCGATGGGCAGGGCGAAGCCTTCGCGATGTACCGCATCAAGGAGAAATGGGAGCGGGGGATGCCGCAGTCGGAGCTCCAGCTGGTGGACGCGATCGCCACCTCCACGGAGGCCACACGAGAGCTCTGGCGGTACCTCTTCGGCGTCGACCTCATCGCGCGCGTGAGCCTGTGGAACTACGACCCGGCGACGCCGCTCTTCCTCATGGTCCGGGACGCCCGCAGGCTCCAGCTCAAGCTCGGCGACGGCATCTGGC
>JBOGZW010000145.1:0-3209 GCA_050697575.1 Gaiellaceae bacterium
GCTCTAGCTCGATGGAGATGTCGTTGACCCGCTGGGCAAGCGCGCGGATCTCGGTCGACGCGGACTCCACCTGCGCGCGGAGGGAAGCCTCTCTGCGATTGGTCTTCGCCACCCGCGCCCCGAGCGCTGCGATCTGCGCGTCAACGGAGTGCTTTCGCTCTTCAATCGTGTCCGCACCTGCGGGTGCGGACACGACCACTGCCAGCACGAGGACGAGAGCCGCACGGCGGACCATGCGGCGTCGTTCGCCGGTCGCAGCGCGACCCCTCCCCCTATTGGCCGAGCGCCTTCATCGCGCGGGCAGCTTCCCCCCGCAGCGGTGCGACAAGCGCACGGTAGTCCTCATCGGACACCTTGCCCGTGCGGTGGTCGAGCTCGAGCTCCTTCAGAGCGTCGAGTGCGCGATCGCGCTCCTCGACGAGCGCCAACCGCTCCCGCCCAACCTCGTCGAGCCTGTCGAGGCGGTCGTCCGCCGCAGCCGCGACGGGTTCACGCAGGAACGGCCGTGCCACATAGACCGCGCAGGCGGCGGCGAGCAGCCCGCCCAGGAGGAGCGCCCAGGTGGATGCGGTCATGCCTTCATCGCCACGGCGCGCTCGTAGCGCTCGGCGTAACGGCGGCTCTCGCGGGCATCCGGCCACAGTGCGATGAGAGCGCCACCGACGAAGACGAAGCCGGCCAGCCAGATGAGGTTCACGAGCGGCTTCACGAGCACCTTGAAGTACACGCTCTGGTCGGCGTTGACCTGGTCGGCGATGACGTCCACGTCCTCCGCGCGCAGCCAGCTCGTGTAGATCGCCATTTCGCTCGACACCTGGTCCTCGGCGGCGTAACGATTCTTCCCCGGGTGGAGCCGCGATACGAGCTCGCCGTCGCGGTAGACGTCCACGTGGGCGCGGACGGCCGTGTGGTTCGAACGCGCCTCTCGCGTCAGCTCGCGATAGGTGAGCGTGTAGCCGGCGGCCTCCATCGACTGGCCGGGCGAGAGCTTCGCTTCACGCGTCGTCTGGTAGACGGACGAGCCGGCGACGCCGATCGCGAGCAGCACGATCGCCGCATGGACGACGTACCCGCCGTAGCGCCGCCGGTTCCGCGCCACGAGCCCGGAGAACGCGCCCCACCAGCTGCCGCCGGTGAGCGCGCGACGCGCCTGCGTGCCCTTCGCGAACTCGATGACGATCGATGCCAGCACGAACGCGCTGAACGTGTATGTCACGAGGCCGGGCAGCGACGAGCCGGCGCCGAACAGGAGAAACACGCCGCCGGTGACCAACGCCACGAGCGCCGGCCAGGCCAGCATGCGCTTCAGCGAGCCGATCGACGCTCGCCGCCAGGCAACGAGAGGCCCGATCCCCATCAGCAGCAGCAGCGGCAATCCGAACGCGCGTAGGAAGAAGTTGAAGTACGGCGGCCCGACGGTCACGGACTCGCCGCGGACGGCCTCCGAGACGATGGGGAAGACGACCCCCCAGAGGATCGTCAGCGAGAGCGCGACGAGGAGGAGGTTGTTGTAGAGGAACGCCGCCTCACGCGAGATCGCCGACTCGAGCTTCGTCTTCGCCCGCAGCAACGGCAGCCGGTAGAGGACGAGCGCAAGCGAGCCTAGCGTGATCGTGATGATGAAGCCCAGGAACCACGGCCCGATCGAGCTCTGCGTAAACGAGTGGATGGAGTTGACGATCCCCGAGCGTGTGAGGAACGTCCCGAAGATCGCGAGGCAGAAGGAGAGGACGACCAGCAGGACGTTCCATACCTTCAGCATCCCCTTCTTCTCCTGAACCATCACCGAGTGGAGGAACGCCGTCGCCGCGAGCCACGGCATGAGCGCGGCGTTCTCCACTGGATCCCAGGCGTAATAGCCGCCCCACCCCACCTCGACGTACGCCCAGTGGGCGCCGAGCAGCTGGCCGAAGCCGAGGAATGCCCAGGCTGCGAGCGTCCAGCGCCGCGTCGCCACGATCCAGCGCTCGTCGGCGCGCCCCGCGAGCAGCGCGCCCATGGCGAACGCGAACGGGATCGTGAGGCCGACGTAG
This sequence comes from Gaiellaceae bacterium, assembly GCA_050697575.1. Taxonomy (GTDB): domain Bacteria; phylum Actinomycetota; class Thermoleophilia; order Gaiellales; family Gaiellaceae; genus PALSA-612. The sequence continues at coordinate 2,034 of JBOGZW010000145.1, forward strand.
CCGAGGTAGAGCATCGGCGGGTGCGCGACCATGTACGGGTTCTGGAGGCTCGGGTTGAGGCCCGCGCCGTCGGCCGGGGCGACTTGGGTCTCGAACGGGCTCGCGACGGCGACGAGCAGGAACGCGAAGAAGGCGGCAACGAAGCCGAGCACCGGCACCGCCCACGCGATCACCTCTCTCGCCGCATAGCGGTTGAAGAGCACGGCGGCCGTGCACATGCCCGTCAGCACGAGCAGCCAGAGGAGGAGTGAGCCCGCCTGGCCTCCCCAGAACGCCGACAGCGTGTACCCGAGGGGCAGCTTCTCGCTCGTGAAGTCGGCGACGTAGACGAACGAGAAGTCGTGCCGGACGAGGGCGGCGACGAGGACTCCGGACGCGACAGCAGCGGCGGCGAACGCCGCCACGAGCGCGTTCTGCGCCGACGCAGCGAGGCGGCGGCGGCCTTCCCACGCCGCCAGGGAGCCTGCCAGGACGGCGTACACGGAGAGGCCGAGGCAGACGATGAGCGCCGCGCGCCCGAGCTCGGCCATTGCCTAGGTGTTCTTCTTGGGGACGTACTTCGACGGGCACTTCGTCACGAGCGAGTTGCGCTCGCCGACGAACGTGCCCTGCTGAAGCCGCCCTTTGAGGTACACATGGCGGCCCGGCCGGAAGAGGTCCGGCTTCGAGCCCGTGTAGACGACGGCCACCGTCGCCTTGCCGTCGATGTCGCGCAGGCGGAAGCGCATCCCGTCCTCGTACGGATCGCCCGTGACCGGGCCGATCACGAGGCCGGCGAGCTGCACCTTCTCGTTCGCGTGCCCGGCGAGCTGGCTCGGCCGCAGCGACGCGTTTGTGCCACCGGCGATCGACGTGTAGAGCAGGAAGACGGCCAGCACCGCCGCTACGGCGAGCGCAACTACGAGCCGCGTGGGACTGCGCTTTCGCGCCACGAGGCCGATTCTAGCGCGCGACCTGCTAGAGGAGGGTCTGGCGAAATAGTGACTGTGCCGCCGGAATCACGCTGGAGGCCGCGCTGCGGCGTCCTCGGTCGCCCACGTACTTCATTCAGTACGCGGGCTCCCTGCGTCCTTGCATCGCAACCTCCAGCGCGCCCCGGCGACGAGCACCATCCCGCCAGACCCTCCTGGTCAGCCGGACCGCTGGGCGTCCCGCTTTGCGGGCAGCCGGTACCCG
>JBOGZW010000146.1:0-3196 GCA_050697575.1 Gaiellaceae bacterium
ACCCTCGCCCTCGTCGACCTCGAGATCCGACAGCGCCAACAGGTGTGCGCAGGACTCGAGCACGAGCTCGGTGAAGTCGGGAGGCCCCGCGCCGCGCACGGTGTCGAGCGCCTCGCGGATCTCGAGCGCATTGCCGACGGCGTAGCCGAGCGGCTGGTCCATGTCCGTCAGCACGCACACCATCTTGCGACCCGCACGCTGCCCGAGCTCGAACATCGTTTCCGCGAGGGCGCGTGCGGTGTCGAGCGTCCTCATGAAGGCACCGTCGCCAACCTTCACGTCGAGCACGATCGCGTCAGCGCCGCCTGCGATCTTCTTCGACATGATGCTCGCCGCGATCAGCGAGATCTCGTCCACCGTCGCGGTTACATCCCGTAGCGCGTAGAGCTTCTTGTCCGCGGGAACGAGGTCAGCGGTCTGGCCGACAATCGCAATGCCGACCTCCTTCACCTGCGCGATGAGCTCGTCGATCGAGAGCTCGACCCGTAAGCCGGGGATCGACTCGAGCTTGTCGAGCGTACCCCCGGTGTGCCCGAGGCCGCGGCCCGACATCTTCGCGAATGGAACGCCGCACGCAGCGACGATCGGGCCGACCGCGAGCGACGTCTTGTCCCCCACCCCGCCCGTCGAGTGCTTGTCGACCAAGATCCTCCGGCCGAGGGCGTCGTGCAGGTCGATCGTGTCGCCGCTTCGAACCATTGCGTCGGTGAGTGCAAAGGTCTCGGCGCCGGATAGGCCCTGGAAGCACACAGCCATGAGGAACGCCGACATCTGGTAGTCCGGCACATCGCCGCGCGCGTAGCCGCGCACCAGCTCTGCAAGCTCCTCGTCGCCGAGCTCGTCTCCTCGACGCTTGCGCTCGATCAACTCTGCCGGGCGAATCATCTGTCTGCGACGAAGACGGTGTTGTGACGAGTTGCCACGAGCGGGCCGTCGAGCTCCGGAACGGCTTCGGCGAGATGTTTATGCGCCACCGATGACGCTACGTAGCCTCGCACGGCATCGGCGTCGGGAAACGTCACGGTCCCGACCACATCACGCCGATTCACCCGTGCGAAGTGGTTCCGCAAGGGCTCCTCTGCGGTCTCGCTGAAGAACCGTTCCGGCTCGTCGCGGCGATCACGTCCGACGAGCGCCCAGAGCTCAGCCAGGTGATCGAGGCTGTTCGTTGCGGCTACGAGCCGACCTCCGGGGCGCAGGACGCGCGCCAGCTCGGCGAGGCCTCGGTCCAACTCGGGAACGTGGTAGAGCATCCAGTTGGCGACCGCGACGTCGAACTCGCCGTCGCCGAACGGCAGCTCCTGGACGTCTGCGACGCGGGCGTCGACACCGTGCTCGCGGGCCAGCTCGACCATGCGGGGCGACTGATCGATGGCGACGACCTCCGCACCGAGCTCCTCGGCGATTCGCGCGGCGAACTCGCCCCACCCACACCCCACCTCGAGAACGCGCAACGGGGCAGCGTCGCGGACGGCCTCGAACGCCGCTTCTCGCGCATCAGGCCCTGCGATCCCCTCGTACACGGACGCCCGCGCACGCAGCCCGTTCTCCGTCGAGTACTCCTCGCGGACGATGTCCGGGTCGCTGAGGCTCACGGCTCGAGGATCGGCGAGCCGGAAAGCCGTCTCGGCGCCGCCTTCCCGCCGAGCCACAGGTTCACCGTCGCGCCGACGTCACCGAACTCGCCCTCGTGGATGCGCCCGGAGGCGTTCTTGCCCTGCACGTACGCGAGCAGGAGACCGTACTCGCGCGAGTGGTCGGTGGACGACGTCGTGGGGTCGATGCCGTGATCCGATGTGATGACGAGCAGATCGCCCTCCTGCAGCGCGTCGAGCAAGTCGGGCAGGCGGCGGTCGAAGTCCTGGAGGCAGCGGTGGAAGTTCTCGGGGTCGTTGCGGTGGCCCCAGAGCATGTCGGTCTCGACGAGGTTCGTGAACACGAGGCCCCCGTCGCTGTCGCGCAGGAGCTGCTCGGTGACGGTGATACCCTCGACGTTCGACTTCGTCGGGTGCTCGTGGTCCATGTCCAGGTGGGCGAAGATGTCGGGGATCTTCCCCACGCCGTGGACTTCGGCGCCCGCCTCGCGAACCTGCGTGAGGTAGTTCGGACGCCTGGGCTCGAGCGAGAAGTCGTGGCGGTTCGGGGTGCGCTCGTAGTTCCCCGGCTCGCCGACGAACGGCCTGGCGATGACGCGGCCGACGGCGTGCTTCCCCGTGAGGATCTCGCGGGCCCTGCGGCAGCCTTCGTACAGCTCCTCGAGCGGAATCGTCTCCTCGTGAGCGGCGATCTGGAAGACAGAGTCCGCCGACGTGTAAACGATCCACTTCCCCGTCTGCTGGTGCTCCTCGCCGAGCTCCTGGATGATCTCCGTGCCCGAGGCCGGCTTGTTGCCGAGCACGCCGCGCGCAGTCGCGTGCATGAACGGATCGATGACGTCGTGCGGAAAGCCGTGCGGATACGTCGGCAGCGCCTGCGGCGTGACGATCCCCATCATCTCCCAGTGGCCAAGCGTCGTGTCCTTGCCCTTCGAGCGCTCCAGGAGACGGCCCGCGACCGCGGGCGCGCCCGGCATCTGCGCGACGCCTTCGAGCGGCGCGACGTTGCCGAGCCCGAGCGCTTCCATCGCCGGGAGGTCGAGGCCGCCCACCGCCCGCGCAACGTTCCCGAGGGTGTCAGAGCCTTCGTCTCCGAACTCTGCTGCGTCCGGCAGGGCGCCTGCGCCCACGCCGTCGAGCACGATGACGCACGCGCGCGGCATGTGTCTATCCTAGAGACGTATGAGCACCGTCCTCGGCCTCCTCGGCGTCGCCGTCTACATCCCGACGATCATCGCGATCGCTGCCGGCGTGACCTGGGTCGTGGTGAAGCTCTCGCCGGGGACGAAAGACGCTGCGGCCAAGGCGAAGAGCTAGACGGGCGCGAGCGGCAGGACGTCCTCGAGCGCGGAGTACTCCATGCCGTGCGCCTCGGCCACAGCTTCGTACGTCACCTTGCCGCCGAGCACGTTGACGCCGCGGGCGAGTGAGGGATCGCGCGCGACCGCCGCCGCGAGGCCGTGCTGCGCGATCGCCTCGACGTACGGGAGCGTGACGTTCGTCAGCGCCTTCGTCGACGAGATGGGGACGGCACCGGGCATGTTCGCGACGCAGTAGTGGACGACGTCATCGACGACGTATGTCGGGTCGGAGTGCGTCGT
>JBOGZW010000147.1:0-3169 GCA_050697575.1 Gaiellaceae bacterium
TCACCTCGCAGAACTCGCGGCACTGTGGGAAGAAACCGCGCGGGATGTCGTCCGCCAGGCCGCCGGCCTGGAAGTAGCGCGTGTGCATGCGCGAGCCGGTGACGAGCTCGAAGAGGTCGAGCACTCGGTCGCGCTCGCGGAACGTGTACCAGAAGGGCGAGATCGCTCCCAGCTCCAGTGCTGACGTGCCGAGCCAGACGAGGTGGGAATGGATCCGGTTCAGTTCGCTGAGCAGCGTCCGCATCCAGACTGCCTTCGGCGGCACCTCGATGCCGAGCAGCTTCTCGACGGCCATCACGAACGCGAGCTCGTTCGCCTGGAACGCGAGGTAGTCGATGCGCGGCGCGTACGGGATCGCCTTCCACCACGTCTTCTGCTCCATCGACTTCTCGAAGCCGGTGTGGAGGTAGCCGATGATCGCCTTCAGGCCGACGACGGTCTCGCCGTCGAGCTGGACGACGAGACGAAGGACGCCGTGCGTGGACGGGTGGTTGGGGCCGAAGTTGACCTCGAGGATGTCCGCATCGCGCCGAAGCTCCTCGGGCACCTCGATCATCGTCGGGACCGGCGAGGGGATGCGCGTCCCCTCGTAGATCCGCGGCGCTGAGATCGCCATCGGCTTCGTCAGACCTCGTCTGAGAAGCGGACGGGCTCGCCGCCGATCGGGTAGTCCTTGCGCAGCGGATGGCCCTCCCAGTCGTCCTCCATGAGGATGCGGACGAGGTTCGGGTGGCCCTCGAAGCCGATGCCCATCATGTCCCACACCTCACGCTCGTGCCAGTCGGCCGTCGGCCAGACGGAGACGACGCTCGGCCCGGCCTCACCGTCGTCCAGCCAGATCTGCACGCGCACGCGTCGCGCGTCGCCCGCGCCCGGCGCGACGCGAAGTAGGTGGTAGTTGACTGCGAAGCGCTTGGGCTTCGGCTCGGGCGTCCGGGGCAGCGCTGCCGTGCCGGGGGCGTTGAGGTCGCGTCCGGTCGCGTTCCCCCAGTAGCCGGCGACGGGCTCCTCGCCCCAGCCGAGGTAGTCCACGGACGAGAGATCGGAGAGGAAGTTGAAGTCGAGCCTGTCCCGCAGGTGGAGGCACGCCTCGATCAGGCGCGCGGGGTCGACGACAAGTGTCGTCTCGCCGTGCGCCTCCTTCGTCTCGACGACGCCCGGCACGCTCTCGTACATCACTCGGCGACTCCGCGGATCTCGTACGCGGGCGGCACGCCGGCCTGCACCTTCTCGTGCAGCCTCACGATGCCCTCCATGAGCGCCTCCGGCCGCGGCGGGCAGCCGGGCACGTGGACGTCGACGGGCACGACCTTGTCCACGCCCTGCAGCGTCGTGTAGTTGTTGAACATCCCGCCGGAGGACGCGCACGCGCCCATGGCGATCACCCACTTCGGCTCGAGCATCTGGTCGTAGATCTGCCGCAGCGGCTCGGCCATCTTGTGGACGACGCGGCCCGAGACGATGAGCAGGTCGGCCTGTCGCGGCGACGCGCGGAAGGCCTCCATCCCGAAGCGCGCGATGTCGTAGCGCGACGAGACGATCGACATCATCTCGATCGCGCAGCACGCGAGGCCGAACGTGTCCGGCCACATCGACTTCGACTGCGCCCACGCCACGGCCCGCTCCAGCGTCGTCAGCATGAGCCGTTCCTCGAGCGCGGCGACCTCCTGCTCGAAGACGCCGGGGCCCTTCCCCTTCCACAACACGCGCTCGGACTTGAGTCCGTAGTCGCGAAGGGGTTTGCCGCCTACCGCCACTCGAGCGCCCCCTTTCGCCAGACGTACACGTAGCCCAGCACGAGGATCCCGATGAAGGTGATGAGCTCGGCGAAGCCGTACCACGCGAGCTGGTCGAGGACGACGGCGAGCGGATAGAGGAAGACGATCTCGATGTCGAAGACGATGAAGAGCATCGCCGTGAGGTAGAAGCTCACGGTGAAGCGCTGCTCGGGCAGCGGCCCGGCGGACACGCCCGACTCGAACGGCACGCCGCGCGCGCGGGTTCTCGCGGCCGGTCTCGTGGCGAAGAGGAACGACATGACGACCATCGTGGCCGGGATGGCGGCGGCGAAGATCCCGTAGATGAGGAACGGAAGCCAGCTGTCGAGCACCGCGGTTCGTCCTCCTAGCGTCGCCAGCCGGAACGTAGCACGTTCGAGGCCCGCACGAGCGACAGGAAAATCGGCTCAACGATGCCTGAGCCGACTGTTACAAAGTCGGCTGCTCGGGGCCCGTCGTCCGGCGGTCCCGCTGCTACGATCAGAGCATGGTCACCATCGAGCGCGCAGAGACACTCGTCTCCCTGACGGAGGCGGCGGCCTCGAAGATCAAGGAGCTCCAGGCGCAGGAGCCCGAAGGCGAGGCGAACGTCCTCCGCGTCGCGGTGCAGGGCGGCGGCTGCTCCGGCTTCGAGTACGCGCTCGGGTTCGACCGTGGCCTGCAGGAGGGCGACCACGAGCTCGAGTCGCACGGCGTCACGGTCGTCGTTGACCCCTTCAGCGCGCCGTATCTCCAGGGCGCGGAGGTCGACTTCCTCAACACGATCACCGAGTCCGGGTTCAAGATCTCGAACCCGAACGCCACCTCGGCCTGTGGCTGCGGCCACTCGTTCCAGGTCGAAGAGGGCGAGGAGCTGCCAGAGGGCACCGAGATGGGCGGCTGTGGCTCCGGCTGTTCGCACTAGTAGCTCGCACCGGCGCTAGGCAACAGGCGCGGACGCGCTTAGACTCCCAGCCGTGATCGTTCGGCGCGACGAGAAGGTCCGGCTCATCTCTCGCATTCCGCTCTTCGAGACATGCTCCCGAGCCGACCTGGCCCGGATCGCGACGATCACGGTCCAGGTCGATCTGCCGGCCGGCGAGGTGTTGATGCGCGAGGGCGAGCCGGGCGACCGCTTCTTCGTTCTCGTCAAGGGCTCCGCCGAGGTTCGCAAGCGGAATCGGAAGATCGCCAGCCTCGGCGCCGGCGACTTCGCAGGCGAGATCGCGCTGCTGACGAACGCGCCGCGAATGGCGACCGTCCGCACTACCACGCCCGTGGTCGCTCTCGAGGCCACCCGCGAGGGTTTCGAGGCGCTGCTCGACACGTCGCCCAGGATCGAGCGGAAGCTCCTGAAGGCGCTTGCGGACCGGTTGGCGCCGGCCGCCATCTAGCGTCTGGCTGCGCGTCCT
>JBOGZW010000148.1:0-3159 GCA_050697575.1 Gaiellaceae bacterium
CACAGCCTTGCCGCCCTTCTCGAACCCGAGAAAGATCGGCCTCGCGTGTCCGACCATGGCCGCGCCTCCCGCAAGCACACCGGCGAGCGATCCCGCCACCTGCGTCGCGACGAGCGCGGGCACGAGCCCCTTCGCGATGTCGAATAGCATGACGGGCACACCGTACCGCCAGCCGAACGCACGCCAGACGTTCGAGGCGCCGATGTTCCCGCTGCCGACCGTGCGAATGTCGACGCGCTTCGTCGCGCGCACGAGCCAGTAACCGAAGGGCACCGACCCGACGAGGTAGGCAGCGGCGACGAAGAGCGCCGTCGTCATCGTCTCAGGCGCCTACCTAGGGCCGGATGCCGTATGCGTCGATCCAGCCGTTCACGACCGTCCAGTCGAGGTTGTCGAAGAACGCGTCGATGTAGGCGCCGCGGTCGGTCTGGAAATCGAGGAAGTACGCGTGCTCGTAGACGTCGAGGGCGACCAACGGCGAGGCGTTCCAGATCGGGAACGTGTTCTGGGCGTCGCCGACGTAGTTGAAGAGACGCCTTTCGTCCCAGTCGTAGGCGGTCCAGGCCCAGCCCCGGCCGGCCATCCCCGTGGCCTTGAGGTCCGTGCGCCAGGCGTCGATCGAGCCGAAGTCGCGACGGACGAGCGTGCCGATCGGCCCGTCGGGGTCGCCTCCGTCTCCGCCGAGGTGCTCGAAGTAGATCTCGTGGTTCTTGACCCCGCCGATCGCGAACGAGAGGTCGACCTTGAGCGCGCGAATGTCCGAGTAGACCTGGTTCGCGGCGGAGGCGTCGACCTCGGCGAGCTTCGCGAGGATCTCGTTCCGCTTCGCCACGTACCCCTGGTAGAGCTTGTAGTGGGCCTCGATCGTCTGCCGGGAGATCCCGTCCAGCTCGAGCAGCCCGGGCTTGAGCTCGCGCGCCCCGATCTCCTGAGCGTTGTAAGCCAGCGTCGCCATTCGTGTCCTCTCGGTCAGTCGTTACGGTCGCGCTGAGGATATCGCTATGGCGCGACTCTGCCCGCGGCGACGAAGGCAGCATGCGTTACGGGCATCTTCTCTGCGAGGAAGACCTCGACTGCCTCGGCATAGCGCCGAATCTCGCGCTGCGCCGTCTCTGCAGCGCGCAGCGAGACGAAGTTCATGAGCGCGCGCGCGTTCACCGTCCAGTAGAACTCGGTGTACGCGCCCACGGGCATCACCGAGCGGGCGAGCTCCCGAGCGACGCCGGCCTCGACGAGTCGCTCGTACGTCTCGAACGCCTGGTCGTAGACAGCCTGGAGCTCCTCGCGCGTCTGCTCGGCCAGCTCCGCCTCGACCGGCTCGAACGAGTACGCACCAGGCTTGCCGACCTGCGACCGGACGTCCTCGGCCTCGGGGACGTAGAAATCGTCGGTGGCCTTCGCGTAGCGCATCGAGAACTCGTTGAAGGAGCCGACGCGATGTCGCATCCACTCGCGCACGACGAAGATCGGCGCCCGGATGTGGAAGCGGAAGGCGTTGTGCTCGAAGGGCGTCCCGTGCCTATCGCGCATGAGAAAACGGACGAGGCCCTCGTCGGACTCGTCCATCTCCTCCTTGCGCCGGCCGAAGCTGACCCGTGCCGAGTTAACGACCGAAAGGTCGCTCGCCATCGCGTCGTCGAGGCGGACGAAGCCGTGGTCGAGGACGGTGATCGCGCCGTCAGGGATTACACGCTGCTCTGACGTGGCCACGCGGCCACTGTAGCGATCGGACCTGTCGAGCTCAGAACGTGACTTCGTCGATGACCTCGTAGATGCCGTCGGTGCCGGTCGACTCGATGTGAGGCTCCATCGCGGCCAGGCGGGCGTCCTCGGAATCACCCTGTGGCCGCATCGCCATGAGCTCTTCCTGCGTCGCCTCGATCATTCCGAAGGCGACGATCTCGTCGGGGTCGTTGACGTTGCGGCAGATGTACGCCGTCGCGCCAGAGGGGCCCTCAACCGACCCCCACGCCTCCCGCCATTCGTCATAGGTGCCGGGCTTGAGCTTGCGCGCGGTCAGCGCGACCCACTTGGTCATGTCATCCTCCTCGATCGAGTTGGAACGAGCCTACTGCAGGTAGCGCCCGAACCAATCCAGGACGATCTCGAGCCGCGTGACGCGGTGGAACGGCGAGCCGGAGCGCGAGAGCTCGTGGCTCTCAGCCGGGAAGCGCACGAACTCCACCTCACGCCCCAGCAGGCGCAGGATCGTGAAGAGGTGCTCCGCCTGCTCGATGTTGCAGCGGAGGTCGTTTTCCGAGTGGAGGATGAGCAGCGGCGTCGTGATCTTGTCCGCGTACGTCGTCGGCGACTGGGCGAGGTATGGCTCGACGTCCTCGAACGGCCAGACACCCGTGTACGCCCGGTGGAACCAGCCGAAGTCGGACGACCCGAACTCGGAGAGCATGTTGTTCACCGCGCGCTCCGAGCACGCTGCCTTGAAGCGGTCGGTATGGCTGACGATCCACGACGTCATGTAGCCGCCGTAGGACCCGCCCATCACGCCTAGGCGGTCGGGGTCGACGAAGTCGAACTGCTCGAGGGCGGCGTCCACGACCGCCATCAGGTCCTGGTAGTCGAGCGAACCCCAGCCGTCACCGCCGCCGACCGGTCCGCGGATGGCGCGTCCCCATTCCTCCGAGTACCCGGACGACCCGCGCGGATTCGAGTACACGACGGCGTAACCCGCCCGCGCGTACGCCTGGAACTCGTCGAAGAACTTGTTCCCGTACTGGGTGAACGGCCCGCCGTGGATGTTGAGGAGGAGCGGGTAGCGCTGTCCCTCCCCAAGGTCGTGTGGCCGGACGAGCCACGCCTCCACCTCCTCGCCGTCCGGTGAGACGGCGACGAAGCGCTCGGACGGCTGTAAAGGCGCCTGCTCGCAGAACGCCTTGCTGACCTCCGTGAGCCGGCGATCGCCGACGAAGATCTCGCTCGGCATGGTCGGCGTCGACGCAGCGTGGGCTTCGACGTCGCCGATGGCGTCGAAGCCGGTCACCCAGAGGTCGCCGGAGACGGCCGGCTCGACGTTCCCGCCGGCCGCTGGCACGCGCCGCACATGCGTATTGCCGTGCTCCTCGACCGCGAAGAGCAGCGAATCTCCGTCCCAGATCGGTTCGCGGACAGGCGGATACGCCCCGCACTGGAGGTCGAGCCCCT
>JBOGZW010000149.1:0-3145 GCA_050697575.1 Gaiellaceae bacterium
GGATGGGGGACAGGATGAGTGCAGCCCCCCATACAACCTCCACCTCGCCTAGCCGCTGCTGGCACACTTCAGGGCTGGCCCACTCCGGGGTCGTCGCCCACAAGGAGCTTTCGTGTCGATCTTGCCCATACTCCTCCTGCTGTTCATCCTCATGTGGTTTCTCGTCATTCGCCCACAGCGCAAGCGCCAGCAGGAGCAGCGGCGCATCATGGACAACCTCTCTCCAGGCGATGAGATCCTCACCGCGGGCGGCCTCTACGGCACCGTCCAGTCGCTTCTGGGCGAAGACGAGGTCCGCGTCGAGATCGCGCCCGACGTGCACGTGCGCGTCGCGCGACGCGCGATCGCGGCCGTGCTGACCGAGGAGGACGACGAGTTCGAGGAGCTCGAGCGCGCCCAGCAGGAAGCAAAGGAAGAGGTGCTCGCGGCGCGCGACGCCGGCGAGCGGTAGTCCGAAGCACCAGACGATGCGCGAACGACGGAATTACCTCACTCTCGTCGGCCTGATCGTGGCCGCGCTCATCGGCGTGGGCTTGATCGCCGTACCGGGCTCGCCGTTCCACAAGAGCGCGACGCTCGGGCTCGACCTCCAGGGCGGCCTCGAGGTCGTGCTCAAGGCGGTGCCTCCGAAGGGCCACGAGCTCACGGAGGACGACCTCGATCGCTCGGTCGACATCATGCGAAATCGCATCGACAAGCTCGGCGTCGCCGAGCCCGAGCTTCGCAAGCAAGGCTCCGACCAGATCGTCATTCAGCTGGCGGGCGTCACCGACCCGGAGAAGGCCGCCGAGCTGATCGGGAAGACGGCCCAGCTCGAGCTCTTCGATCTCGAGCAGGACCTCATAGGCCCGTCCATCGGCGCCCAGGGGGCGGTCGCGACGTCGTCGCTGTTCGAGCTCCTGGGTGGCAAGGGTGGCTCGGCGCCCACCGACGCGTCGGCGTACTACCTCTTCGGGAAGAACGGCCGCGTGCTCGAAGGGCCTGTCGGCACGCGCGAGCAGCTCTTTACGAGGAAGCACCCGCGGGTACCGAAGGGCGGCAAGGTCCTCGGCGTCTCGAAGGGCGCCGTCGTCGTCTCCTGTGCCCCGACCGAGGAACAGGCGTGTCCGCCGGACCTCACTACGGGCGGGCCGTACTACTACCTCTTCCGCTACCAGCCGGATGACGCGGAGAACCCTGTTCCGGAGATGACCGGTGCGCACATCAAGGCGGACGGAACCCGGCACGACTTCGACCAGTTCGGACAGCCGATCGTGACGATGGCGTTCACGGGCGAGGGTGAGGACCGCTTCCAGGACATCACGCGGCGGCTCTGGCAGCGCGGCAACTTCCGCGGCGTGCCGCAGCACTTCGCGATCGTGCTCGACCGCGAGATCAAGTCGTGGCCGCAGATCGACCCGACCGACAGCACGCTCTCGGACGGCATCGGCGGCGGGTCTGCCCAGATCGAGAACATCGGCTCGCTTGGAGAGGCGAAGGACCTCGCGCTCGTGCTCCAGACCGGTGCCCTGCCCGTCTCCTTCGAGCAGATCGAGCGCACCGACGTCTCCGCCACGCTGGGTAAGGACTCACTCCAGGAGGCGAAGACGGCTGCGCTCATCGGACTCCTCGTCGTGGCGCTATTCCTCATCGTCTTCTACCGCCTGCTCGGGCTCGTGGCAGTCACGGGCCTCGCCATCTACGTCGCGTTCATGTACGCGGCGATCCTCATCCTCAACGTCACGCTGACGCTCCCCGGCTTCGCCGGCCTGATCCTCACGATCGGCGTCGCGGCCGATGCGAACGTCGTCATCTTCGAACGCATCAAGGAAGAGGTGCGGTCCGGGAAGTCGACCCGAGCCGCGATCGCGACCGGCTACCAGAAGGGCTTCCATACGATCGTCGACGCGAACGTCGTCACGGCGATCACGGCGCTCGTGCTGTTCGCGGTCGCGACGGCCCAGGTGAAGGGCTTCGCGCTCATGCTCCTGATCGGGACGGTGGTGTCCGTGCTGACTGCCGTCGTCGCGACCCGAGCGATGCTCGGCCTGCTCGCGGGCTTCCGCTGGTTCGACAACCCGCGCTTCATGGGCGCCGAGGGCCAAGCGATCGCGAACTGGCAGCGGATCGACGTCAACAGCCGCGGCCGGCGCCGAATCTGGCTGTCCATCGCGACGGTGGCGATCGTCCTCAGCGTCCTCGCTGTCGCCGTCAAGGGCCTGAACTTCGGCATCGACTTCAAGGGCGGCACGCAGGTCACGTTCAAGACGCCGGAGGCCGTGCCGTTGGGGCAGGTGCGAAGCCAGATGGCGTCGGTCGGCCGCGAGGACGCTGTTGTCCAGGGACGCGGCGAGTCGGCGGGCGGCGACCGCTACACGAGCTTCCAGATACGTACGAAGTCACTGACCGAGTCGCAGCAGAACGACCTTGCGCGCAATCTCGAGAACAACCTCGGCGCGACCTCGTCGAGCGTGAAGAATGTCTCGTCGAGCTTCAGCCGACAGATCGCCAAGGGCGCGATCTACGCCGTCGTCGTGTCGTTCGCCCTCATCATGCTCTACATCTCGCTGCGCTTCCAGTGGCGCTTCGCGGTCCCGATTCTCCGCACGCTCTTCAGCGACATCCTCATCACGCTCGGCATCTACGCGATGAGCGGGCGCGAGGTGACGACGGCGACCGTTGCCGCGATCCTGACGGTGCTCGGCTACTCGATCTACGACACGATCATCGTCTTCGACCGAGTCCGCGAGAACATCCCGCTCATGCGGCGCGCGTCGTTCGCGACGATCGCCAACGTCTCGCTGTGGGAGACGATGCGGCGCTCGCTGGCGACGACGTTCATCACGCTGCTGCCGATCGCGAGCCTTCTGCTCTTCGGCGGCGAGACGCTGAAGGACTTCGCGTTCGCGCTGTTCGTCGGCATCGGTCTCGGCGCCGTGTCGACGTTCTTCGTGGCCACGCCGTTCCTCACGGTGCTCATGGAGCGCGCCCCCGAGTTCCGCGGACGCATCGGCGCCGATGTGATGGAGAAGGGCGTGGGCGGCACCGTCGCCGTCGAGGCGGCAGCGGCGGCCGAGATCGAGCCCGCACCGGCTCCCGAGCGCGTCGGCGCGCCGGCGCTGGCTGCTCCTCCCGGTGACGGCGCCGCACCGCGGCAGTCAAAGCG
>JBOGZW010000150.1:0-3100 GCA_050697575.1 Gaiellaceae bacterium
CCGTACGGCCGCCGGGGATGAACCGCGCAACGATGATCAGCTCCCCGCCACGCTCGTCGACCTGCCGATCCGCCCAGGCCAGTCGCTCCTGCGCCTTCTTCGAGCTGAAGAAGCGGCGCGTGACGGCATCGCCCCACCGTCGGCCGATGAAGTACACGGTGTTGTCGCCGAGGAACGCGCCGAGCGCGCCGCACAGGATGACGAGTGGCAGCTCGAGGTCCCCCGTTGACGCGATCACCCCGGCTGTGACCACGAGCGTCTCGCTCGGGACGAGCGGGATGATCACGTCGAGGAACGCGACGAGGAAGATCACGAGGTAGGACCACCAGGCCCCGGAGACGAGATCGGTCAGGCGGTCGAACATCGGTCGTAGAGACTATGCAGCGTGGATTTCCTGCCGCTCTCGGGAGTGCGGGTGATCGACGTGACGACGTCGCTCGCCGGCCCGTACTGTACGGAGGTGCTCGCGGCGCTCGGCGCCGACGTGATCAAGATCGAGCCCCCGGAGGCGGGCGACGAGGCCCGCTCGTGGGGCCCGCCGTTCTGGCACGGCGAGAGCACGATGTTCCTCGCCATGAACGCCGGCAAGCGATCGCTTGCGCTCGACCTGCGCCGCGGCCTCGACATCCTGTTCCGGCTCGCCGGCGGTGCCGACGTGTTCATCCAGAGTCTGCGGCCCGGCTCCGCGGAAGCGCGAGGGTTCGGAGCGGACGCCCTTCGCGCGCGCAATCCCCGGCTCGTGTACGCGACCATCGGTGCGTTCGGCCGCACGGGGCCCTGGAGCAGACTGCCTGGCTACGACCCACTCGCCCAGTCGGCCGGTGGCATTCTCAGCCTCACCGGCGAGGAGGGTGGCCCCGGTGTGCGCGTCGGTGTGTCCATGGTCGATCAGGGCACGGGCGTGTGGGCCGCGCTCGCCGTCGTGGCCGCGCTCCACGAGCGGGAACGGACAGGCGAGGGAAGGGAGATCGACGTCTCGCTCTACGAGACGACTCTCGCCCTGCTCTCGTACCAGATCACGGGCTATCTCGGGAGCGGAGAGATCCCGAGCCGGCACGGCACGGCCTTCACCTCCATCGCACCGTACCGGGTGTACGACACGGCCGACGGCGAGGTGATGATCGCCGCAGGCAACAACCGGCTCTTCGCAGAACTCGCGGCGGCGCTCGAGCTCACGGAACTGATCGGGGATCCGCGCTTCAAGACGAACGCCGACCGCGTGGCCCACCGTCGCGAGCTTGACGATCTCATCGCTCAGGCGGTCGCCGGCGTCGATTCGTCGTCGCTGCTCGGCCGCCTCGAGGCAGGCGGTGTCCCGGCGGCACCGGTGCAGGACGTCGCTCAGGTCGCTGAGCATCCGCAGACGCAGGCGCTGGGCATGCTGCAACCTCTGCCCCACCCTCGCGTTCCGGAGCTCGTCACCGTGGCTGTCCCGTTCTCCGCGGACGGAGAGCGAGTGCTCCACCGGGCGCCACCCCCGGCCCTCGGCGCCCACACGGCGGACGTGCTGGCGGAGGCCGGCCTCACTACCGAGGAGATCGCCGATCTCGCCCGCGACGGAGTCGTTAGGCTGGCGTCGTGAGCGTCACGCTACTCGTCGGCACCCGGAAGGGGCTTTTCCAGCTGCACTCGGACGACCGGCGCTCGTGGAAGCTCGACGCGCCGACGCTTGAAGGCTGGGACGTCCTCCACGCGATCGTCGACGGCCGCGACGGCACGCTCTACACCGCCGCGAACACGTTCCCGTACGGCGGGACCGTGCAGCGCTCGGCGGACATGGGCAAGACCTGGGAGCGCGCCGAGGAGATCGGGCTGCCCGAGGAGTCCGGCCTCAAGCTCGAGAAGACGTGGCACGTCCGGCCGGGGCGGGAGCCGGGCGAGCTCTGGCTCGGGGCGGCCCCCGGGGCGCTTCTGCGCTCCACGGACGGCGGTGCGACGTTCGAGATGGTCGCGAGCCTCACGCAGCACGAGACGCGCGAACGGTGGGAGCCCGGCGCGGGCGGCATGTGCTGCCACTCGATCCAGCTCGACGCCGACGACCCCGAGCGGATGTACGTCGCCATCTCTGCAGCAGGCTCGTTCCGCTCGGACGACGGCGCCGAGACGTGGAAGCCGATCAACAAGGACGTCGCCGCCGACTTCATGCCCGAGAAGTACCCGGAGGTCGGCCAGTGCGTCCACAAGCTGCTCGCGCATCCGGCCAAGCCTGAGCGGCTCTGGCAGCAGAACCACTGCGGCGTGTACCGGTCTGACGACCGCGGCGACTCGTGGGAGCGGCTCGACGGCAACGACCTGCCGAGCAGCTTCGGCTTTCCGATCATGATCCACCCGCGCGACCCCGACACGGCGTGGGTGATCCCGGAGAACGCCGACCTCAACCGCGTGACGGCGGACGGCCGCCTCGGCGTGTACCGCACGCGCGACGCCGGCGACTCCTGGGAACTGACGGCGAACGGGCTACCCGAGCAGGCGTGGACCGGCGTGCTGCGCGAGGCGTCGTCGTTCGACTCGGCAGATCCTGTCGGCCTCTATTTCGGCACGCAGGGCGGCTCGGTGTGGGTCTCGCCCGACGAGGGCGAGGAGTGGCTGGAGGCCGCGTCGAACCTCCCACCTATCCTCTCCGTCGAGGCGCATTGGCAGGAGTGACCGTCCTTCTGCCCTCGATCCTCGCGGCCGAGGCGGGCGGGCAGGGGCAGTTCGAGCTGGAGGCGGAGACGGTGGGCGAGGCGCTGCGCACGCTGCCCGTCGCGAACATGCTCTTCGACGAGCACGGCGAGCTGCGCCGCCTCGTGAACGTCTACGTGAACGGCGTCGACATCCGCGGCGGGGACGGCGTCGAGTCGGCGCTCGCGGGCGGCGAGGAGCTCCGTGTCGTTCAGGCGGTCGCGGGCGGCTGAGCCGCAAGTTCGGCGAGCTTCGTACGCAGGATCCGCTCGTGCGCGACGCTCTCCTTCTCCTCGGCGAGCACTATCGCTTCCTCGATCACTTCGCGAGCCTCGTCGGGACGACTAGCCTCGCCGAGAACGTCGGCGAGAGCTGACAGCATCCTGATCCGGGCTCGCGTGTAATCGGTGCCGGCGGCAATCCGAAGGCCCGCGCG
>JBOGZW010000151.1:0-3090 GCA_050697575.1 Gaiellaceae bacterium
CGGCCACGCGCTCGCGATCGACGGCGCGGAGCCGACCGGCTACGGCCTCGGCAAGTCCGGCTGGGTGACGGTGCCGCTGCGCGCGCCGGGCGTGACGCTCGACCTGCTGAGAGATTGGATCGAGGAGAGCTATCGCATCGTCGCACCCAAGCGTCTCGTCGCCGAGCTCGACAACTAGCCGGCGAGGATCGCGTCGACCTCCGCGCCGGTCGGTAACGAAGGCTGCGCGCCCGGACAGGAGGCCGCCACCGCGCCGGCAGCGCACGCACGGCGCAGAGCCTCCTCGCGAGCTCGGCCCTCGAGCAGCGAGGCGAGAAGACAGGCGGTGAACGCATCGCCGGCGGCCGTCCCGTCGACGGCGTCGACGCGGGGCGGAGTCGCACGCGCGACTTCCTCCCCGCCCTCGAGGAGCACGGCTCCTTCGGCCCCGAGCGTCACCGCTGTGAGCTTGCCGGGGTCTCCCAACGCCTCCCACTCGAGCCGGTTGACGACGAGGAGGTCGGGCTCGACGGCGATCCGCCTCGTCGGAGCAGCGTTCAGGCAGAGAAAGCCGGCTTGCGCGGCCGCCGCGTGGATCGCTGCGTCGGGGATCTCGAGCTGGCAGAGCACCGCATCCGCGTCCCGGACATCGACGTCATCGGCTCGCAGCTCCGCATTGGCGCCGGGAGCCACGACGATCGTCGTCTCGCCGTCGGCCGAGACCTCGATCAGCGCCACGCCCGTTGGCGCGTCCCGCTCGACCACGCGCATCGCCACACCGGCTCCCCGCAGGCCGGCGAGCGCTTCCTCCGCGAACGAGTCACGGCCGACAGCGCCGGTGAAGGTCACCTCGGCGCCGAGCCGCGCGGCCGCGACGGCCTGGTTGGCACCCTTGCCGCCCGGGTAGCGCGCAAACCTCGCGCCGGACACGGTCTCGCCGGGCCGCGGGAGTCGCTCGCATTGCACGACGAGGTCGAGGTTGATCGACCCGACGACCGCGATCTTGGGTGGGCTCACGCAGCGAGGGCGCGCAGATCCTCGACGGCGCGGTCGAGGAGGTTCTCGCGGAGGTCGAACAGCCCAGCCCAGAGCGAGTTGCGCTCGGGCGGGCAGCCGGCTCTCGCGCGATCGGCGAGGCCCTCCAGCGCACGGACGAGCACCGCGAGCTCGAGATACGCCTGGGCCACGCGATACGGCGCGGCATGAACGCCTGCGCGGACGAGCACGGCGTCCCACTCCACGAGCTCCGCCTTGCCCGGCTCGCCGTACCACGAACGACCCTCGGCGACGTCCGGTTCCAGCTCGAGCAGGTACCGCGCGAGTGGCTGCTCGAGCCCGGCGATGGCGGTCTCGGCGCGGTCTGCGGCCCGCTGGAGAGCGGCCTCCCGCTTTCCAGGCGAGCACGGCTCGGCGTCGCCGCGCGCCCACCGCTCGAGCAGGCGACAGAACGCGAGCGCCGAGACCTCGCAGGCACGAAGCTGGCGCACGAGCCGCCGACCCGTCTCGGGATCCACGGCGTTGCGCGTGAGCACGCTCGCCCAGTCACGCGTCTCGACGGTCGCCACGAGCTAGACCTCCACGACCACGGGCAAGATCAGCGGCCGGCGCCGCGTGCGGTCATACACGAGCTGGCCGAGATCGTCGTGCAGGTGTTGCTGGAGCAGCTTGATCTCGAGGATGCTCTGCGCGAGCAGCTCGTCGAGCGACGACCTCGCAGCCTCGCGAAGCTCTTCGAGCAGGTCGTCCGCCTCCGCGAACCCGCGCGCGATCAGCTCGGGGGCGGCCGTCGTGCGGCCGTTCGTGCTCGACAGCGTCGCGACGACGATCACGACACCGTCTTCGGACAGGCGCCGTCGATCGCGAAGCGCCACGTCCGAGATGTCGCCGACGGCAAGACCGTCGACGAACGTCACGCCCGCGTCCACACGATCTGCCAACCGGACGCCGCTATCCGACAGCTCGACGACGGAGCCGTTATCGGCCAGCACGATCGCGCTCGCCGGCACGCCGGCGTCCTGGGCCATGCGCGCCTGCGCGGCGAGCATCCGGTATTCGCCGTGCACCGGCATGACGGCCTTCGGACGAACGAGGCCGATCACGGTGCGGATCTCCTCCGAGTTCCCATGGCCGGAGACGTGAACGGGCGCGATCTCGTGGTGCAGCACCTCCGCGCCGGCTCTCGCGAGCTCGTTGATCGTGTCGTGGACGCGCAGCTCGTTCCCGGGTACGGCCTTCGCGGAGATGATGACGGTGTCGCCGCGCTCGACGTCGACCGAGGGGTGGTCGTGGTACGCAATTCGCGTCAGCGCGGACAGCGGCTCGCCCTGGCTGCCCGTGCAAAGGACGAGCACCTTGTCCGGCGGGTAGTTGTCGAGCTGGTCGGGCTTCACAAGCGCCTCGTCGGGTACGTCCATGTAGTCGAGCGCGCGAGCGATATTGAGGTTCTTGCGCATCGACCGGCCCACGACGCACACCTTCCGGCCGCACTCGAGCGCAACGTCGACCGCCTGCTGCATGCGGTGGACGTTCGATGCGAACGAGGCGACGAGGACGCGGCCCTTGCGCAGCGGAATGATCTGCCGGAACGCTTCGCCAACGAGCCGCTCGGATCCTGTGAAGCCGGGCCGCTCGGCGTTCGTCGAGTCCCCCAGCAGCAGGTCAACGCCAAGATTGCCGAGCTCCGCCAGGCGACCGACGTCGGTCTTGAAGCCGTCGACTGGCGTATGGTCGAGCTTGTAGTCCGACGTGTGGAGGACGCGCTGACCGCCGACCTCGACGACGACGCCGGCATTGTCGGGTATCGAATGCGCCATCCGCACGAGCTCTAGGCGGAACGGTCCCTCCTCGATCGGCCCGTCCTCCGGCACCACCTCGACGAGCTCCGTGCGGTCCGTCAGCCGGTGCTCCGCGAGCTTCGACTGGACGAGGCCGAGCGTGAGGCGTGTGCCGATGACCCTCGGCGCCTCGATCTCCCGGAGGAGGTACGGCAGCCCGCCTACGTGGTCCTCGTGCGCGTGTGTCAGCACCACGGCGTCCACAGGGCGCCCCCGGTCGATCAGATACGAGATGTCGGGCAAGATGAGGTCGACGCCGAGGTGCTCGTCGCGCGGG
>JBOGZW010000152.1:0-3065 GCA_050697575.1 Gaiellaceae bacterium
CGCGGTCGCGTCCGTCACGTCAAGGTTCCCGATCCTGCGGCCCGCCGGCGCTGGCCGATCGAGCGCACCAACGCCTGGCTGAAGGCCAAGCGTCGGATCGCCACCCGCCGTGACCGCAAGCCGGAGAACTACCTGGCTTTCCTCCAGCTGGGCATGATCGTCATCCTGGCGAGTGCATTTTGAGATCAGCTCTAGGCACTGCGGCGCAAGCCCTGGTCGGCGCCGATGTCGTTTTCTGCGGTCGTTTGCCTGAAATCGACATGGGATGCCCGCCCGGGCGTCGTCGAAAGCGGCCACGTCGTTCCCCGCTGGCTCGCACCTAGAATCGCGCCGTGCTGCTCGCGATCGACGTCGGCAACACCCAGACGGTGTTCGGCCTCTACGATGACGGCAGGCTCGCCGAGCACTGGCGGGTTGCGACCGAGGCCCACCGCACGGGCGACGAGCTCGGCGCGCTTATCGGCCGCTTCATCGACCTCGGCACGATCGACGGCGTCTGCCTCTCCTCGACGGTGCCCACACTCATACGCGAATACGAGGTGTTTGCCGAGCGGTGGGCGAAGTCGCCACTGCTCGTAATGGGCCCAGGCGTCAAGACGGGGCTACCCGTTCGCCACGACGACCCACGCGAGGTCGGCCCCGACCGCATCGCCAACTCGATCGCGGCAAAGGAGCGCTACGGCGCCCCGTGCATCGTCGTCGACTTCGGAACGTCGACGAACTTCGACGTCGTGTCACCCGCCGGCGAGTACGTGGGGGGCGTCCTCGCCCCGGGAATCGAGATCTCGATGGACGCGCTCTTCCAGCGGGCAGCTCGGCTCGTCAAGGTGGACTACGTCGCGCCGCCGTCCGCGATCGGCCGCTCCACCGCCACGGCTCTCCAGTCCGGGCTCGTCTATGGGTTCGCTGGGCAGGTGGACGGCATCGTCGCCGCCATCCGGAAAGAGCTGGGCGTCGAGGCCCGCGTCGTGGCCACCGGCGGGCTCGCCGAGCTGATCGCCCCGCACTCGGAGACCATCGAGACCGTCGACCCGCTGCTCACGCTCGAGGGCCTGCGCATCGTGTGGGAGCTGAACGACTAGCCGCCGCCGTACGCCGAGATCGGCAGCGGCACGAGGGTCCCATCGGACTCGGGAGCTTCTCCTTCGAGCCTCGCGAGCGCGGCTGCGGCAGCCGGCTCGCCGACGAGCAGCCGTTCGACGACCTCGCCCGTCGAGTCGAGCCTCACGAGCTCCTGCACGAATGGCCGCGGGAACCGCCCGCGGCGCAGGTACCAGCCGTAGAACTTCTTGAGGAAGCTCGCCGCGCGCTGCTCGCCGAGCTCCTTCACGGTCTCCCTGACGAAGAGGATGAGCTCCGCGGCCACGTCTGCCCGGCTCGGCGAGACCTCCGCTCCGTCGACGATCTCGCTCAGCGTCCATGGATTTCCCTGGGCGGCGCGACCCACCATGACCGCCGCCGCGCCCGTCCGCTCGAGGATGTCGACCGCGCGGGCGTGCGACACGACGTCGCCGGAAGCGACCACGGGGACGTCGACGAGTTCGACGAGCTCGGCCGTCAGCCGGTGGTCGGCCTCGCCCGTGTACATCTGGCGGGCCGAGCGCGGGTGAAGCGTGAGGCTCTGCGCGCCCGCCCGGACGAGCTTTGGCCCAAGTTCAAGACACGTACGAGCACCGTTCTCCAGACCTCGGCGCATCTTCACCGTCACGGGCACGGACACGGCTTCCGCCACGGCGGCGACGATCCGGCAGGCGCGTCCGGGCTGGTCGAGCAGCGTCGCGCCCGCGCCGGTCTTCGTCACCTTGCGAACGGGGCAGCCGAAATTCACGTCGACGATGTCGGCGCCTGCGGCGACGACGGTCGACGCGGCCTCGGCCATGTACGCCGGCTCGGATCCGAAGATTTGCACGGCCAGCGGCCGCTCGTCCTCCGCGATTCGCAGGTAGCCGAGAGTGCGCTCGTTGCCGTAGTGAATGCCGGAGCAGCTCACCATCTCCGAGCAGACGAGACCGGCGCCGTAGCGTCGACCCTGCCGCCGGAACGCCTGCACGCTCACACCGGCCATCGGCGCGAGCACGAGCCGCGTCGGGATCTCGACGGCGCCGATGCGCCACGGTTCACGAAGATTTACCTGCACAGAGCGCGAATTTTATGCCTAAAGCGGGATTGCACCAGGCGGGGTCGAATGGCTACAATGCCTACCCGCGGCTCGTTGAGGCCGCGACTTTTTTCATCCCCAGCGTCTTTTTACCTTGGAGTAGTGATCGTGAACGAAGTCATCCTCACCAAAGAGGGATACACAAAGCTCAAAGAGGAGATCGAGTACCTCTCGACCGAGAAGCGGCGTGAGGTCGCCGACCGCATCCGTCACGCGCGCGAGTTCGGCGACATTGCCGAAAACGCCGAATACGACGACGCGAAGAACGAGCAGGCCATGCTCGAGCACCGTATCGCGACGCTCGAGGAGCGGCTTCGCGCGGCTCGCGTGCTCGAGAAGAAGGACATCGCGAAGGGCATCGTCTCCGTCGGCTCGGTCGTGCGCCTAAAGGACATGGCCGCGAACAAGACGTTCGAGTACACGATCGTCGGCTCGGCCGAGGCGAACCCGTCCGAGAACAAGCTCTCCAACGAGTCGCCGGTCGGCAAGGCCATCATCGGGCGCAAGAAGGGCGAGGTCGTCGAGGTGGCCGCGCCTCGCGGCTCCCTGAAGTACAAGATCGTCGCGATCGCCTAGTAGGCTCGCCGCCATGAGCGGCGACGCCTTGCCGAAGCGCTTTCCCGACCGCGACGACGTGGCCGCCGTCCGGGCCGCGGCAGAGCCTCTCGAGCCTGGCCAGACGGCCGAGCAGATGATGCGCGTCGCGGGCCGCGTGCTCGCGCGGCGCGACATGGGAAAGCTCGTCTTCCTCGACGTCGTCGACCGCTCCGGGCGGATCCAGCTCTTCTGCCAGGAGAATCGCGCCGGCGCAGTCGACATCGACCTCGGCGACATCGTCGGCGCATCCGGCTCGCCGATGAAGACGAAACGCGGCGAGCCGTCGCTCGCGGTCGACGAACTCGTGCTG
>JBOGZW010000153.1:0-3063 GCA_050697575.1 Gaiellaceae bacterium
CAACGAGACATTGCGCGAGTTCGGCATCGGCAGCAGCTAGCTCGTTGTCGACCGCGAGTCTGGCCAGATGACCGACACGGGAAGGGCAATCACTCGGCGAACTTCGAGCGTCTTTCGACATGACCCGGTTCGGCGTCATGAAGCATTTGAAGGTGCTCGAGGAAGCGGGCCTCGTCGTCACGCGCAAGGTCGGGCGTTCCCGGCTGCGCTACCTGAACCCTGTCCCCATCCGCGAGATCCACGACCGGTGGACCCGCAAGTAGATCGAGGTGGCCGGCGACGGTCTGTCGAAGCTCACGGTCGTTCACGACGGATTCGACGGCGAGACGAACACGTCCGGCCAGGTCGCCGGCGGCATGCCGTACATCCTCAGCGGGCTGAAGACGCTGCTCGAGACCGGCGAGCCGCTCCAGGTGGCAGCGTCAGCGGCGGCTAAAGGCGCTCCGCAGACCCTGTGAGCGTGGCGCGGCTTCCATGGAGGTGCACGTGGAGGTCGCCGCCGGGAAAGTGGACGAGCACTTCGCCTTCGCCGTGCGTCGCGGCGGCGACGGCGACGGCGCTCGTTCCCGACGACTGCGTCTCCCCCACGCCGCGCTCCCAGACGCGCGCCGTGACCTCACCCGGGCTGTCGACGCGCGCCACCTGGACGTTCGTGCGGTTGGGAAAGCGTGGATGGGTCTCGAGCAGCGGCCCGATGCGCGGCAGTTCGTTCGGGTCGCCGATTACGACCGCGTGCGGGTTCCCGACATCTACCACGATCACTTCGAGCCCGGCGATCTGCTCGGGCTCCCCAACGGCGACCCCGCCCAGCTCCTGGTCCACCTCTCCGTCCTTGACGCTGGCAACGGTCTCGCGCGACCCCACGCGAATGCGGACCTTCTCGGCGCCGGTTTGCTCGGCGAGCCAGCGGGCAGCGATGCGCGTACCGTTCCCCGACAGTTCCGCAGTCGAGCCGTCCGGGTTCCAGATCACGACCTCAGCCTCGTTCGCAGTAACGGAGACGACCTCGACGATGCCGTCGGCGTCGCCCACCTCTGTGCGCACGCGCTCCGGCGTCAGGCCGCGCTCGTCAGTGAGCAGGTAGACGTTCCCGTGCGCGTGCCACTTCGAGAATCTCATCCGCGACCTCGTCCGCGGGCCTCGCCGCCTCGACCCTGATCAGATCCGGCATCTTCCGCATCCACTTCCGCTGGTAGGCGGCGTACCGGCGGGTACGCAAGATTACCGCGGCGACCGCCTCGTCCCTGGGCAGTCGTGCGATTTCGTCGAGCCCGAGAGCGTGGCGTGCAGTGTGCGAGATGCCTCCGGCCAGGGCGCGCCGTACCTCGTCCTCCACCCCGGCATCGAACGTCGCGCGGGTGCGCTCCACGATGCGCCGCTCGAGCTCCTCGCGAGGCACCTCGAGGCCGAAGACGAGTGTCGGATGCCGCGTCTCGGCGCTCCACAGCGTGTCCCGGCCGGGCTGCAGCGATTCGTCCATCTCCGCCAGCTCGAGCGCGCGGACGACGCGCCGGCGGTCGTTCGGGTGGATGCGCTCCGCGGCCGACTGATCTCGTTCGGCGAGCAGGGCATGGGCACGCTCCGGCCCCATGCGGTCGTACAGGCGCTCCCAGCGCTCCCGGTCGCCCGGAGGGGGCGGCGCCAGGTCCGAGATCGCGGCGCGCAGGTAGAGACCGGTGCCGCCCACTACGACTGGCGCTCGGCCGTGCTCGAGCGCTTGGTCAATGGCCCGGTGCGCGAGTCCCTGATACTCGACGACGGAGGCCTCGTGGTCGAGCTCCCAGATCGCGACGAGGTGCGTCGTCCGCTCCGGCTGCGCCGTGAGGATCGGCAGCCCGCGGTACACCTGCATCGAGTCGGCGGAGACGACTTCGGCCGGGATGCGATCCGCGATCCGCTCGGCTACGGCCGTCTTGCCGGACGCCGTCGGGCCGAAGATCGCGAGCACGAGCCGGCTACGCGGCGACGAGTGCCTCCTGCCTGCCGTGGAGCGTGTGCGAAGTGGAGGCAGTGATCCGAACGGGCACGAGCTCGCCCGCCATGGCGGAGCCGTCGAAGTTCACCGTCACGTTGCGGCGAGTGCGACCCCGGAGCAGTGCGGTATCCGTTCGGCTTGGTCCCTCGACGAGCACCTCTTCCGTGAGGCCGACGCGTCGAGCATTCCTCTCCGCGGCCACGTGCTGGACGACGTCCACGAGGCGTTCGATGCGCTCGTGCTTGACCTCGTCCGGCACCTGATCCAGCATCGCTGCGGCCTCCGTGCCGCTCCGCGGCGAGTAGACGAACGTGAAGGCACCGTCGAAGCCGACTTCCTCGACGGCGCTGCATGTCTCTTCGAAATCCGAGTCGGTCTCGCCCGGGAAGCCGACGATGAGGTCGGTGGTGATCGCAAGGTCGGGGATCGTCGCTCGGAGCTCTCCGACGAGGCGGAGGTAGCGCTCCCGCCCGTACGTGCGACGCATCCTCTTGAGGACGCGCGTGGAGCCGGACTGGAGTGGCAGGTGGGCGTGCTCGCAGACGGCATCGCACTCGGCCATCGCGGCGATGACGGGTGCTCGGAAGTCCTTCGGGTGCGGGCTCGTGAATCGGATGCGGTCGATGCCGTCGACATCGTTTACTGCGCGCAGGAGCTCTCCGAACTCGGTGCGATTGTCGGGCAGCAGGTCTCGTCCCCACGAGTTGACGTTCTGGCCCAGTAACGTCACCTCGCGTACGCCCTCGCGGGCAAGCGCGGTGACCTCGGCGAGGATCTCGCCCGGCCGGCGGCTGACCTCGCGACCGCGCACGGCGGGCACGATGCAGTACGAGCAGACGGAGTTGCAGCCCATGGAGATCTGCACCCACGCCTGGAAGCCGCGTTCACGGTGTGTGGCGAGGACGGCCGAGAAGCGGCGCTCGTCCGCGGTGCCGAACGCCGACCGCGCGACGCCTAGACCGCCGGCGCCAAGCCATTCGCCGAGGTGGTGGATCGTGCCTGGCCCGAAGGCGACGTCCACGAACGCGTAACGCTCGAAGATCCGATCTCGCTGGGCCTCGGCGTAGCAGCCGCCGACGGCGACGACG
>JBOGZW010000154.1:0-3049 GCA_050697575.1 Gaiellaceae bacterium
CCTGGCCGAGCAAGGTCTCCGCTCCCGCCTGGTCGAGGATCACGCGCGAGTCCGTTTGGCTCGACACGGCGAACGCGATCCGGCTCGGCACGTTCGCCTTGATCATCCCCGTGATCACGTCCACGGTGGGCCGCTGCGTCGCGAGCACGAGATGGATGCCCACGGCGCGTGACTTCTGCGCGAGCCGGATGACCGAGTCCTCCACGTCTTGGGGCGAGATCATCATGAGATCGGCGAGCTCGTCGATGACGACGAGCAGGTACGGCATCGGCGTCTCGCCGCGCGAGCGCAGCGAGCGGTTCATCTCCGGCAGGCTGCGGGCGCGCAAGAGCGACATGCGCTCGTAACGTCGCTCCATCTCCCCAACGACGTTCGTGAGCGCTGCTGCGGCCTGCTTCGGGCTGGAGACGACCGGAGTGAGCAGGTGTGGGATCGACTCGTAGTAGCCGAGCTCGATCCGTTTCGGATCGACAAGGATCATCCGCACCTCGTCGGGCGTCGCGCGCAGGAGGATCGACGTGAGGATCGTGTTGATGCAGCCCGACTTGCCCGAGCCCGTGGTGCCGGCGATGAGGATGTGCGGCATGCGCGAGAGGTCGGTCCAGATCGCGTTGCCGGAGATGTCCTTGCCGAGCCAGACGGAGAGCGGGCTGGCAGCCTGCGGCAGGTCGTCGAAGACGTCGCCCAGCGTGACGAGGTTCGGGGAGGCGTTGGGGACCTCCACGCCCACGGCCTGCTTGCCGGGGATCGGCGCGAGAATGCGGATCTCCGTCGTGGCGAGCGCATACGAGAGATCGTCCTTCAGCGCGGCGACCTTGGCGACCTTCGTGCCCGGCGCCAGCTGAAGCTCGTACCGCGTGACGCGCGGCCCTGAGATCTCGCCGACGACGGTCGCGTCGACTCCAAAGTTCGCGAGCGCCGCGACGAGGGTTTCCGCGATCTGCGTGCTCGCTTCGGCCGAGGCCTTGCCCGTGGAGGCCGAACGCCGGAGCACGGCTCGATCCGGAAGGTGGTATGCCTCGGCGGCGACCTCCGCCGGGTCGAAGAGGGACGGCTGTGTGTCTTCCCACCCGCGGTCGGGCTCGCTTGCGATCACCTCGACGGCCGTCTCTGTGAGATCTGGGTAGTCGTGGACGCCGTCCACAAGGGGCGGCGCCGGACCGCGCGCTGCTTCGAGTGGGATCACCTCGGCGAGCTGGGGCTCCCGCCGCTCGCTCGCCCTGCGGCGGACGCTTTGCACCGCACCGTGGGAGCGGCGCACGATCGCCCCCGCCGAGGCACCCGTGAGCAAGAGCAGCCCTGCGAGCAGCGTGAACGCACCTAGGATGAGGACGCCCGTGGAGCCGAGCAGCCAGCCGAACACTGCCTCGAGCCACGTTCCCAGGTAGCCGCCGTGCTCGTCTCCGAGCACGAGCAGCAGGCCGAGCGACGTGACTGCGAGGCCTAGGCGGAAGGGCCGTACGTCGACGAGCCGGCTCCGCACGAGCGCGAGTCCACCGACGCTCACGCACGCGACCGGAATCACGTAGACGGCGGCGCCCACGAGCGCCTCGAGCCCTGAAGTCAGCCGTCCACCGACGACGCCGGCACTCCATCCTCCGTACAGGACCGCGGCGAGAAAGAGGCCGAACGCCGCGAGCGCGAGCCCGACCAGCTCGGCGTAGTCTTGGCTCCGCGTGCGCGCCTTCTTCTTTCGGCGGCGAACGCGCGACGGCGCCTTCGGACGCAGCCTCGTCCTACGCTTCTTGCGCGCCATGAAGGCGATTTCGTGCGCCGCCGCGAGCTTCCTGCATAATCGGCGCCTTGCGGCGCGGCACGATCCTCGTCGGCTTGCTCGTCGTCGCGATCGCCGTCGCGGTGGGGACGGGGGCTCAGGCTCGCGGGAGCGTGTATGTGACGTTCCGTATGCCGTCCGGCAACATCGCGTGTGGCTATTCCACGGGATTCGGGCCGGTGACGCTCCGCTGCGACATCCTCTCGGGCCTGAAGCCGGAGCCTCGACGGCCGTGCGAGCTGGACTGGACCGGTCTGTCGATGGGTCGCGGTACCGCCACGCCGACGTGCGCGGGAGACACCGTCTACGACAGGAAGGCGCCCGTGCTCAAGCACGGCAGCGTCTGGAAGCGCGGACCGTTCACGTGCGTATCGCTGCTCATCGGCCTCAGCTGCACGAACCGCACGGGCCACGGCTTCTTCCTCTCGAAGGAACGCTGGGTCGCCGGCTAGGCGGCGACCCCGTTGCGCAGTACGACCACGGCCAGTCTTCCGGTGCGTCGCAGAGGCCTGCGGCGACCGGGTTCTGGGCGACGTACGCGCACGCGTCGTAGAGGTACTCCTCGCTCTCGATCACGCGGGCCTGGAAGCGCTCCGCGAACACGTGTCCGAAGCGCCCATAGCGGCAGTTGACATGGTCGGCGTAGCCTCCGTTGAGCTGATGGATGCCGGCTGAGAGATTGGCGCGCGTCGCCTCGAGCACGAGGTGATAGTGCGTCGACAGCAGCGTGTAGGCGTGGCACGCCCATCGGTACCTCTCGACGCAGCGTGCGAGTAGCACGAGGAAGAAGCGCCTGTCGGCGTCGTCGACAAAGATCGGCCGGCCGCCGGCGATGCCTCGTGCGTAGACGTGGAAGTACCCGTCGGGCAGCGACGTGCGTGCGACGCGTCCCATCGTCTGTTCACGGTAGGCGAGAACGACGGGTTACCCGCCCGCTGTGGATGAATTGACACTGAATTGGCCCAACTCAGTGCCAGGCACTAGACGCGGCGTTTTTTGTCAGCTGAGCCGGGCGATGCGCTCTTCGAGCAGGTCGAGAAAGTCCGACGCAGCGACGCCTACGGCTACGTGTGCGTTCGGCGAGCTGTCCCCTCGCGGGTAGAGGTCGACGACGGTACGGCCACGGCAGAGCTCGGACGCCATCTCGATCGCGACATGGCGGTGCGCAGTCTCCAGCAGCTCCGGACGGATCACCGCAGCGACGGCAAGTGCGTCGTGGACCGGCGGGCCGTCCCACCCGTACGTTGCGCAGTGATACAGCGAATAGAAATCGAC
>JBOGZW010000155.1:0-3039 GCA_050697575.1 Gaiellaceae bacterium
AGGCCGCTGCCTGTCGTGTAGCGTCTGATGTCGTGGACGCAACGCACGACGTGCTGGTCGTGGGCGGCGGCTGCGCAGGCATGCGCGCCGCGATCGAGGCGTTCGACATGGGCGCCGACGTCGCCATCGTCTCCAAGATCCATCCCGTCCGCAGCCACTCCGGGGCGGCAGAGGGCGGCATCAACGCGGCTCTCGGCAACGCGTCGGACGACGACCCCGAGAAGCACGCGTACGACACCGTCAAGGGCTCGGACTACCTCGGCGACCAGGACGCGATCCAGATCCTCTGTGATGAGGCGCCGGGCGACGTGTACCAGCTCGAGCAGTGGGGCGCCGTCTTCTCGCGCACCCCCGACGGCAAGATCGCGCAGCGGCCGTTCGGCGCCGCCGGCGAGCCGCGCACCGCGTACGCGGCCGACATCACGGGCCACGTGCTGCTCCAGGTGCTCTACGAGCAGATCATGAAGCGCGACCTGCTCGTGTACGACGAGTGGTTCGCGTGGAAGCTCGTCGTGGACGACGGTCGCTGCCAGGGCGTCATCTGCTGGGACCTCGTGAACGGCGGCCTCGTCACGCTGAAGGCGAAGACCGTGATCCTCTGCACGGGCGGCGCGGGCCGGCTGTACGTCGGCACGACGAATGCCTACGCCTGCACGGGCGACGGGATGGCGCAGGCCCTGCGCGTGGGCGTCGCGCTCAAGGACATGGAGATGATGCAGTTCCACCCGACGACGCTCGCGCCGACCGGCGTGCTCATCACCGAAGGCTGCCGCGGCGAGGGTGCCTACCTCCTCAACTCCGAGAACGAGCGCTTCCTCAAGGACTACGCGCCGAACGCGATGGAGCTTGCGTCGCGCGACGTCATCTCGCGTGCGGAGCAGACAGAGATCGACGAGGGTCGTGGCATAGACGGCAACGTCCTGCTCGACCTGCGCCACATCGGCGCCGAGCGCATTCTCGAGGCGCTGCACGGGACGCGTGAGCTCTCGATGACGTTCCTCGGCGTCGACCCGATCTACGACCCGATCCCCGTCCGGCCGGGCGCTCACTACCACATGGGCGGCGTGGACACCGATGTGGACGGCGCCACCGAGCTGGAGGGACTCTACGCGGCCGGCGAGTGCGCGTGCGTCTCCGTGCACGGCGCAAACCGGCTCGGCGGCAACGCGCTCATGGAGACGATCACGTTCGGCAAGCGCGCCGGGCGTCACGCCGCCGACTGGGCGCTCTCGAACACCACCGTCACGGTGCCGGAGTCCGCAATGAGCGACGCCGAGCGGGAGCTGAAGGAGCTGCTCGGGCGCTCGGACGGCGAGCGGCCGTGGAAGATCCGCGACGAGCTCGCGACGACGATGCACGAGAACTTCGGCGTCTTTCGCGAAGAGGGCCAGATGCAGCGGCAGGCGGAGATCGTCGCCGGCCTGCGCGAGCGCTACGAGCGCGTCGTCGTCGAGGACAAGGGCGACGTCTTCAACTCGGATCTCACGCAGGCACTCGAGCTCGAATACCTGCTCGAGCTCGCCGACTGCATGGTCGTCGCCGGCCTCGCGCGGAAGGAGAGCCGCGGCGCCCACGCGCGGCCGCACGACTACCCCGAGCGCGACGACGAGAACTTCCTCAGGCACACGATCGTGCGCTGGGTCGAAGGCCGCCCGGAGCTCGACTGGAAGCCGGTGGCGATGACGAAGTGGCAGCCCCAGGAGCGTGTCTACTGATGCACCGGGCGCTCCCCGCACTCCTACTACTACTGCTTACGTTGCCGCTAACCGCCTGCGGCGGCGTGACTCCCGAGCTCGAGGGCGTGGCCTCGGCGGCGGAGAAGGTGGAGAAGGAGAAGACGTTCCGCTTTGCCCTTACCATTGGACAGCCGGATCCTGTCGCTGGGGAGGGCGCAATCGACCTCGCGAGACAACGCGTCTTGTTGCGGATGGAGCTCGACGAGTCGCGCGCCGACAACGCTTCGGGGACATTCGAAGTCGTCATTGCCGACCAGGTCGTCTACGTGAAGAACCCGGAGTTTCCGACGGTCGGAGGCAAGGATTGGATCAGGATGGAAGGACCACCCGGCCCGTCGGCGTTTCCCGACCCGACTTCGGCGCTTGATGTCCTCGACGCGGGCGGCGACTTCGAGGAGATCGGCCAAGAGGACGTGCGCGGCGTCCAGACCACGCGCTACCGCGGCACGATCACGAAGGGCTCTGCCCCCGCGCCGGATGGGTCGCGCGTGGAAGCTTGGCTGGATGCCGGCGGCTATCCGCGGAGGCTCACGTTTGGCGACGGCCAGCACACCTCCATCGACTTCTACGACTTCGGCGCCGATGTGAACATCGCGGCTCCCCCTCGCGAGAGGGTCGTGGATCTCGCCGAACTCGGCCGGGAAGGCGATGGACTCGGGGTTGAACTGCCACAGTCGATGAAGCAGGGAGGCTCAGAATGAAGGTCGCACTCAAGATCTGGCGGTTTGATCCCGCCACGGGCCAGAAGGCGCTGCGCGACTACGAGGTCGACGCCCCGGAGTGGGCGACGCTGCTCGACGTGCTCGACATCGTCAAAGACCAGGTCGACGGGTCGCTCTCATACCGCAAGAGCTGCCGGATGATGATCTGCGGCTCGTGCGGCATGCGCATGGACGGCGCGGCGGTGCTCGCGTGTAAGACGCGGATGTACGAGATCGCGGAAGCCGGTCACATCCCGGTCATCTCGGCGATGGGCAACCTCCCCGTCGTCAAAGACCTCGTCGTCGACATGGCACCGTTCTGGGACAAGATCCGTGCGGTCCAGCCGTATCTCCAGCCCGGCTTCCAGGATCCCGGTGAGGGCGAATACGACGTCCTGCCCGCGCAGGTGGAGCCGATCCACAAGGAGATGCTCTGCATCAACTGTGGTTGCTGCGTCTCCGAGTGCAACTCGATGGAGGCCGACCCCGAGTTCCTCGGCCCGGCCGCGCTTGCAAAGGGCATGCGCTTCGTCGGAGATACGCGAGACGGGCGGAAGATCGAGCGGCTCGAGCTGTACTCCGACCCGCACGGCATCTGGGAC
>JBOGZW010000156.1:0-3015 GCA_050697575.1 Gaiellaceae bacterium
GGAAGAGATCGAGGCCGACATCGTCGCGCTCGGCTGGTCGCAGGAGCTACAGGCCGGGCGCGCCCCGGTCGTCCGCGCTGCGCTCGAGCACTGCAGGTGCCCGGTGATGCTCGTGCCCGTGAACGTACTCGGAGAACGCGGAGCTGCGTCGGAGCTGGCCGGGGCATCGCAACGTTGACCGAAGCAGCCGGCAAGAGGGGACGAGGATGAGGACGGTGGAGGCACGGGCCGAGACGAAGGCGCCGCTGAGCGAGGAGGAGCTGCGGCTGATGGACGCGTATTGGCGGGCTGCGAACTATCTGTCAGTCGGGCAGATCTATCTGCTTGCGAACCCGCTGCTGCGCGAGCCGCTGCGGCCGGAGCACGTGAAGCCGCGCCTGCTCGGTCACTTCGGCACGACGCCCGGCCTGAACCTGATCTATATCCACCTGAACCGTGCGATCCGGGCGCGCGACCTGAGCGCGATCTACATCACTGGCCCGGGCCACGGGGGCCCGGGCCTGGTGGCAAATGCGTACCTCGAGGGCACGTACTCCGAGCTCTACTCGGATGTCGGCTCGGACGAAGAGGGCATGCGACGGCTCTTTCGTCAGTTCTCATTTCCCGGCGGGATCCCGAGCCACGTCGCCCCGGAGGTGCCGGGCTCGATCCACGAGGGCGGCGAGCTCGGCTACGCGCTCGTCCACGCGTTCGGCGCCGCGTTCGACAACCCGGACCTGCTCGTTGCCTGCGTCGTCGGCGACGGCGAGGCCGAGACCGGGCCGTTGGCGGCGAGCTGGCATTCGAACAAGTTCCTGAATCCCGCACGCGACGGCGCCGTGCTGCCGATCCTGCACCTGAACGGCTACAAGATCGCGAACCCAACGGTGCTCGCCCGGATCCCGGAGCGCGAGCTGGTCGCCCTGTTCGAGGGCTACGGCTACCGGCCGCTGCTCGTCTCAGGCGACGAGCCCGAGGCGGTGCACCAGGCGTTTGCAGCCGCGCTGGACGAGACGCTCGACGAGATCGCGCAGATCCAGCATGTCGCTCGCGACGAGGGTGTCACCGAACGCCCACGCTGGCCGATGATCATCCTGCGCACCCCGAAGGGGTGGACGGGCCCCAAGGAGGTCGACGGCCTGCAGGTCGAGGGCACCTGGCGGTCGCATCAGGTGCCGATGGCCGACATGACCGGCGAGCATCTTCGCGTCCTCGAGCAGTGGCTGCGCAGCTACCGGCCCGAGGAGCTCTTCGACGAGCACGGCCGGCTCGTGCCTGAGCTTCGTGTGCTGGCGCCTCGCGGCGAGCGGCGGATGAGCGCCAACCCGGTCGCAAACGGCGGCGCACTGCTCCGCGATCTCGTGCTGCCCGACTTCCGCGACTACGCCGTCGACGTGCCGAAGCCCGGCGTGGCGACCAGCGAGGCGACGCGCGTGCTCGGGCTCTTCCTGCGAGACACGATCGCGAGGAATAGCGAAAACTTCCGGCTCTTTGGCCCTGACGAGACCGCGTCGAACCGGCTGACCCCCGTCTTCGAAGTGACGTCGAAGGCATGGCTTGGCGAGACCGATCCCGTCGACCAGGACCTTTCACCTGATGGCCGCGTCCTGGAGATCCTGTCCGAGCATCTCTGCCAGGGCTGGCTCGAGGGCTACCTGCTTACCGGCCGCCACGGCCTGTTCAACTGCTACGAGGCGTTCATCCACATCGTCGACTCGATGTTCAACCAGCACGCGAAGTGGCTGAAGGTCACGCGCGGCATCCCTTGGCGGCGGCCGATCGCGTCGCTCAATTACCTGCTCAGCTCGCACGTCTGGCGCCAGGATCACAACGGCTTCTCCCACCAGGATCCCGGCTTCATCGACCATGTCGTAAACAAGAAAGCCGAGATCATCCGTGTCTACCTGCCGCCAGACGCGAACACGCTGCTGTCGGTTGCCGACCACTGCCTGCGTAGCCGGCACTACGTGAACGTGATCGTCGCGGGCAAGCAGCCGACGCTGAACTACCTGTCGATGGAGGACGCGATCATCCATTGCACGCGCGGCATCGGCATCTGGGATTGGGCGTCGAACGACGACGGCGGCGAGCCGGACGTCGTGATGGCTTGCTGCGGCGACGTGCCGACACTCGAAACCCTGGCCGCCGTCGCGCTGCTGCGCGAGTGCCTGCCGGAGCTCAAGGCGCGGGTCGTCAACGTTGTCGACCTGATGCGGCTGCAACCCGACACCGAGCACCCGCACGGGCTCTCGGACCGTGAGTTCGACACCCTCTTCACAACCGATCGACCGATCGTGTTCGCCTACCATGGCTATCCGTGGCTCATCCACCGGCTCGCGTACCGGCGGACGAACCACGCGAACCTCCACGTGCGCGGCTACAAGGAAGAAGGGACGACGACCACGCCGTTCGACATCGTGATGTTGAACGACCTCGACCGTTTCCACCTCGTGATCGACGTCATCGACCGCGTCCCGGGGCTCGCGACTCGGGCGGCGCACGTCCGCCAGCGGATGCAGGAGTCGCGGCTGCGCTACCGGGCGTGGACGCGCGAGCACGGCGAAGACCATCCCGACGTCCGCGACTGGACCTGGCCGTACTAGTCGTCAACGCGGGCTCGACGAGCCTGAAGCTCCGCCTTGTCGACGAGGACGAGCGCGTCGAGCAGGTTGCGGAGCTCGAGGGCGCAGATGGCGAGCTGGTCGAGGCGGTCGCGCATCGTGTCGTCCACGGCGGCGCCCGCTTCCGCGACCCGGTGCTGATCGACGAGCAAGTGCGCGCGGAGATCCTCGCACTCGAGGAGATCGCGCCTCTCCACAACGCGCCGGCGCTGAGGGGAATCGAGGCAGCGCGCCGTGCGTTCCCGGACCTGCCGCACGTTGCGGTCTTCGATACATCCTTCCACGCGACCATCCCAGACGAGGCTGCCGTGTATGCGGTGCCGCGGCATTGGCGTGAGGAGTGGGGGATACGGCGCTACGGCTTCCACGGCCTGTCCGTGCAGTGGTCGGCCGAGCAAGTCGCGGTCCCGCGACT
>JBOGZW010000157.1:0-2989 GCA_050697575.1 Gaiellaceae bacterium
CGCCTAGCCAGCGTAGGGGGCTCGCTCTTAGCGCCGCCGTCTCCGGACGGCAGGAAGCGCCTCTACTAGTACAGGCGGTTTACCGAGGATTGGGGGCCGGGCAACCGGCCCTCAGTCTTGAGAACGGGGGGAGCCCATAGTTCAGCGTCGATTAGGCGACCTGGCGGAGCTGCTCGTTCAGGCCCATCGGGAGGACGCGAAGCGCCTCGATGGCGGGTGAGGGATCGCAGACCTGGTCTCCTCCCTCGACGAGCATCTTCAGCTGGTCGCGGGTGATCGGGGCGAAGGGCAGCCAGTCGGTCAGTGTGGCCCCGAAGCGCATGAGACCGACCGGGATGTGCACCGTCGCCCGGCGCGCGCCGAGCACCTGGCGAATGCGCTCGAAGAGCTCGTTCCAGGTGACCACGTCGGGCCCGCCGAGCTCGAACGTCTGGTCGGCGGCGGCGGCCGAGTCGACGCTTTCTGCGAAGAACGACGCGACGTCGTCGACCCAGATCGGCTGCAGGCGCCCCTCGCCGTGTCCGACGACCGGCGTTACCGGCGACCAGCGCACCTGACGGACGAACATCGGTAGCACGCCACCGTCCGAGCCGAAGACGAAGCTCGGCCGGAAGATCACGTGCTCGAGCGCAGACGCTTTCACCGCCTGCTCCATGTCCCACTTCGCGCGGTAGTACGGGACGAGCTCGCGGTTCCGCTCGCTCATGCCAAGCGCGCTCATGAGCACGAAGCGCCGTGCGTCCGTCGCCTCGGCGGCAGCAACAAGATCGCGCGTCCCCTGCGCCATGACGCGCTCGAACTCCTCCGGGCTGCCCTTGATCATCGCCACGAGGTGCACGACGCACTCGACTCCGTCGGCTGCGCGACGAAGGCTCTCGGGGTCCGTGACGTCGCCATAGACGAGCTCGCAGCCCCAGGCCTCGAGCGTCTTCGCCCTGCCGCGATCGCGAACGAGCGCACGGACATCGTGATCTCGGGCGCGTAGCGCGTGGACGATCTTCGGCCCGACGAACCCGTAGCCGCCGGTGACGAGAGTCTTCATTGCCCGTCCCCCTCGAAGTTCCCGGAGGCCTCGCCTTCGGCTCGGCTGGCCTCGGGTCTTCTTCGCTTCGCAGCTCGAGTCGCCGCGGCCTCCGCACCTTCGGTGCTCCCCGCCGCGTCACTCGGCTGCTCAGCTTCGAAGTTGCGCCAGTAAGCACTCGGCGTGGGGCCCTTCTGGCCTTGGTACTTCGAGCCCAGCCCCGCGGAGCCGTAGGGCGCCGAGGCGGGCTCCGTCAGCTGCACGAACGACAGCTGGCCGATCTTCATCTCGTGGTAGATCGTGATCGGGAGGTTGGCGACGTTCGACAGCTCGAGCGTCACGTGCCCGTCCCAGCCGGGGTCGATGAAGCCGGCGGTCGAGTGGATGAGTAGGCCCAGCCGCCCCAGCGAGCTCTTCCCCTCCAGTCGCGCGACGAGGTCGTCCGGGAGCTTGATGCGCTCGAGTGTCGAGCCGAGCACGAACTCGCCGGGGTGAAGGATGAACGGGCTGTCGCCCGCGATCTCGACGAGCTCCGTGAGCTCCTCCTGCGGCTGCTTCACGTCGATGAACGGGTAGCGGGCGTTGTGGAAGACGCGGAAGTAGCGGTCGACGCGAACGTCGACGCTCGACGGTTGCAGCAGCGTCTCGTCGTAGGGGTCGATCTCGATGCGACCTTCGTCGAGTAGCCGCCGAATCGTCCGGTCCGAGAGAACCACGCCTCGATTCTACGAGGGACAGTCACAGTGACTGTCCCTGGTTCTATCACCTGGACATGGCCATTTTGGGCGCCGACGGCTCGGATATGCTCGCGCCGTGGCCGTGACGAAGTCGATCGAGCTGGTGACGGCGGTCCCTGGGCCGCGGTCTGCGGAGATCCTCGCCCGGAAAGAGCAGGTCGTAGCCGGGCCGCTGTCCGTCTATGCGCCGATCGTGGTGGCCGAGGGAAGCGGCGCCACGCTCACCGACGTCGACGGCAACACGTTCATCGACTTCACGGGCGGCGTCGGCTGCCTCGCTGTCGGCCACGCGCATCCCCGCGTCGTCGCGGCGGCGCAGGAGCAGCTGCAGCTCTTCGCCCACACGGACTTCACCGTCGTGCCGTACGAGGTCTACGTGGAGCTCGCCGAGCGGCTCTGCGCGCTCGCGCCGGTCACCGCGCCGACGAAGGCGGCGTTCTTCAACTCCGGCGCCGAGGCAATCGAGAACGCCGTGAAGTTCGCCCGCGCGTACACGAAGCGGCCGGCCGTGATCGCTTTCGAAGGCGGCTTTCACGGGCGCACGCTGCTCGCCGTCACGCTGACGTCGAAGACGCACCCGTACAAGGCCGGCCTCGGCCCGTTCGCCCCCGAGGTCTACCGCACGCCGTTCGCGAACGACTATCGAGGCCCGGACGCCGCGTCCGCGCTCGCCTCGCTCGAGCGCGCTCTCGTCACCCACGTTGCCGCGGAGCAGGTGGCGGCGGTCGTCATCGAGCCGATTCAGGGAGAGGGCGGCTTCGTGGTCTGC
This sequence comes from Gaiellaceae bacterium, assembly GCA_050697575.1. Lineage (GTDB taxonomy): Bacteria > Actinomycetota > Thermoleophilia > Gaiellales > Gaiellaceae > PALSA-612. Next base: position 2,528 of record JBOGZW010000157.1, read on the forward strand.
CCGCCGGAGCTGCTGGCCGGCATCCGCCGGATCTGCGACGAGCACGGCATCGTGCTCGTGGTCGACGAGGTGCAGACGGGCTTCGGCCGGACCGGCCGTATGTTCGCGATCGAGCACTACGATGTCGAGCCCGATCTGATGGTGGTCGCGAAGTCGATCGCGGGCGGCCTGCCGCTCTCCGGCGTGATCGGCCGCGCGGAGATCATGGACGCGCCCGACGACTCGGCAGTCGGTGGAACGTACGTCGGGAACCCGGTCGCCCAGGCGGCCGCGCTCGCAGTGCTCGACGTGATCGAGGAGGACGGGCTCGTCGCTCGCGCGTCGGTGATCGGCGACGTCATGCGGGAGCGGATGCTCGGCTGGCAGGCGCGGTTCCCGCAGGTGGGCGACGTCCGAGGCATCGGCGCGATGCTCGCGATCGAGCTCGTCCGCGACCCGGCCACGAAGGAGCCGGCTCCGGAG
>JBOGZW010000158.1:0-2956 GCA_050697575.1 Gaiellaceae bacterium
CGGCTCTCAGGTCGTGTCGCAGAAGATGCTGACGACGCAGGAGATTCCGCGCAAGGCGATCGTCAACGGCACGATCTCCAAGCCCGAGGACATTTCGGGCCTCATCGCGACGCAGCCGATCTACATCGGCGAGCAGGTTACCGCCCGCCGCTTCGGCCCCGTCGAGTCCGCAGGCGTGCGCGACCAGCTAAGGGGCACGTGGCGCGCGATCCAGATCAAGGGCAACCCGAACCAGATCCTCTCGGGCGTCCTGCGCCCCGGTGACCACGTCGACTTCATTGGCAGCATCAAGTTCCCGGCAGAAGACAGCGCGAAGCACTTCACGAAGGTCGTGCTGAGCGACGTCCTCGTGCTGCGGACGTCTGGTGAGGTCGATGCGTCGGCCTCGGTCGTCGACCCGACGGGCGGCGACGGCTGGGTCATGCTGCGGGTCACGGATTCGCAGGCGCAGAAGCTCTACTTCGTCGTCGCGAACAACGACTGGTGGATGGCACTCCGCCCCGGCCTGAACGACGCGAACAGCCGGGACGAGGCACTCATCGCCGACTCCGTGAGCATCCTCGGCGAGGGCCTCGTTCGCTCGAACGCGAAGTCCCGCCTCAGTGGATCAGGAGACTGACATGACCGAGCATGAGAACGGCAAAGAGAAACTCCGCATCTACGTCACGGGGTCCTGCGACGGGCTTCCAGAGGTCCTCCAGGCGCTCCAGGCCCACGACGAGCTCGAGCTCATCGGATCGGCCGAGATGATCCAGGAGGCAGCCTCGGTACTCGCCGGCGGCCACCTCGATGCGATCCTCCACGCGACGCGTGGCCCTGCCTACCCGGCTGGGGAGATGGCGGCGATGCGTGAGTACACGCGGGCGCCGGTCATCCTCCTCGCGTCCGGTGACTGCTCCGGGCTCCTTGAAGAGGCGCTCGAAGACGGCGTCGGCGACCTCGTGCCGCTGCCCCAGCTGACCGAGAACATCGTCTTCGCGATCCGCAAGACTTGTCACCATGGCCGCCGCGCTCAGGCCGGAGACGGCCGCCGCGGCCGCGTGGTCACGGTCTTCTCGCCGAAGGGCGGTGTTGGCAAGACGGTCCTCTCGACGAACATCGCGGCGACGCTATGCAAGATGGGCAAGAGCACGCTGCTCGTCGACCTCGACCTCCAGTTCGGCGACGCGGCGATCATGCTCGGGCTCCAGCCGGAGAAGACGATCTATGACCTCGTCGTCGCGCCCGGAGAGCTCGACTCGGAGAAGCTCGCCGGCTACACGCTTGCACACCCGTGCGGGCTCGACGTCCTGCCGGCGCCGCTTCAGCCCGAGGACGCAGAGCTCGTCACGGAAGGGAAGCTCGCACGCCTGCTCGAGGTTGCGCGCGGGTCGTACGACGCGATCATCGTCGACACGTCGCCGTTCTTCCACGGGCCGATGCTCGCGACGCTCGACCGCACGGACGAGCTGCTGCTCCTCTGCGGCCTCGACGTGCCGACGATCAAGAACGTCAGGCTCAGCCTCCAGACGCTCGAGCTTCTCTCCTTCCCGAGCGAGCGTGTCGGCGTCGTGCTGAACCGCGCGAACACGAACGTCGGCATCCAGCGCTCCGAGGTGGAGCGCGCGCTCGAGACGAAGATCCGGGCCGACCTACCGTCCGACCGTGCCGTCCCGCTCGGCGTGAACCGCGGCAAGCCCGTCGTCCTCAACGACCCGGGCGCGGACTTCTCGAAGGCGGTCGCCGACCTGGCAAAGAGCCTCATGCTCCACTCGAGCGGCAAGAAGAAGCAGGACGGCAGCAAGAAGAGCCTCCTCTCGCGGATGCGCCACTAGCGATGGGCCTTCACGACCGCATCAACGGCCCGGTCCTCGTCACGCAGGACGCGGCCGCCGACCCGACGACGCTCACGTCCCGTGAGGCACAGAACAGCGGCGGAAGGCATCGTCAGGTCGATCCCTACGGGGAGCTGAAGAGCAGGGTCCACCACGCGTGCATCGCCCAGCTCGGGCCCGAGCTGTTCGCCACCGAGACCGCGCAGGACCTCGAAGAGCGGGTCATGCGCACGGTCATGGAGCAGCTTGCTCTCGACCGGACGCCGCTCACGCGTGAGGAGCGCAAGCAGATCGTCGCCGACATCGCCGACGACATTCTCGGCTACGGGCCGCTCGAGCCATTCCTCCGCGACGACTCCGTGACGGAGATCATGGTCAACGGCCCCGACAAGGTGTACATCGAGCGCGCGGGCAAGATCGAGGCAACGGACGGCGCGTTCGTCGACGACGCGCACCTGATGCGCATCATCGACAAGATCGTCTCGCAGATCGGCCGTCGCGTCGACGAGTCATCGCCGATGGTGGACGCGCGTCTCCCGGACGGGAGCCGTGTGAACGCAATCATTCCGCCCCTCGCGCTCCGAGGGCCGACGCTCACGATCCGGAAGTTCTCGCGCGACCCGTACACGATGGACGACCTCATCGAGTTCGGCTCCATCACGAGCCGCGCCGCCCACTTCCTGGCCGCGTGCGTGAAGGGGAAGCTCAACATCCTCATCTCAGGCGGTACCGGTACCGGTAAGACGACGCTCCTGAACGCGATGTCGGCGTACGTCCCGGGCGACGAGCGGATCGTGACGATCGAGGACGCCGCCGAGCTCCAGCTCCAGCAGGATCATGTGATCACCCTCGAGTCGCGCCCAGCGAACATCGAGGGCACGGGCGAGATCCGCATCCGCGAGCTCGTCCGCAACTCCCTCCGTATGCGCCCCGACCGCATCATCGTGGGTGAGGTTCGTGGGGCGGAGACCGTGGACATGCTCCAGGCGATGAACACGGGCCACGAGGGCTCGCTCACGACGATCCACGCGAACTCCCCTCGTGACGCACTCGCGCGGCTCGAGACGCTCGTGCTCACAGCCGGCGTCGAGCTTCCGCTGCGGGCCATCCGGGAGCAGATCTCGAGCGCGTTCGACCTGCTC
>JBOGZW010000159.1:0-2900 GCA_050697575.1 Gaiellaceae bacterium
CATCGAGGCCGTTCGGAGGCGTTACAGCGCCCTCCAACGCGACCTCGTGCTGCTCGACGGGCCAGGCGGGACGCAGGTTCCCGACGAGGTGATCGAGGCCATCTCGGCGTATCTCCGCGAGTCCAACGCGAACGTCGGCGGCCCGTTCGAGACGAGCGAGCGGACGGTGCGCGTCGTCGACGCGGCTCGCGACTCCGCCGGCCGTTTCCTCGGATGCTCGCCGGGCGAGGTGACGTTCGGCGCCAACATGACCTCGCTGTCATTCGCGCTCTCCCGTACGGCTGGTCGCGGGTTCGCGCTCGGCGACGAGATCGTCGTCACGCGCCTCGACCACGACGGCAACGTCGCGCCGTGGCTCGAGCTGGCGCACGACCTCGGCCTCGTCGTCCGCTTCGCCGACATCACCGACGACTGCGACGTCGATCTCGCCGACCTCGAACGGCAGCTCACCGACCGCACGCGCGTCGTAGCCTTCCCGATCGCGTCGAACGCGGTCGGGACGCTCACCGACGTGCGACGGATCGTGGAGCTGGCTCATAGCGCAGGAGCCCTCGCTTGGGCGGACGCCGTCCACGCCGCGCCGCACGTTCCCACTGACGTCCAAGCCTGGGACGTCGACGTTCTCCTCTGCTCGCCGTACAAGTTCTTCGGGCCGCATCTCGGCATCGCGTACGTCCGGCGCGAGGTCGCCGAAGGCTGGCGCCCGTACAAGGTCCGGCCTCAAGCCAACGAGCCGCTCGGCCATCGCTTCGAGACGGGAACTCAGCCGTTCGAGCTGCTCGCCGGCTTCGTCGCGGCCGTCGAGTACCTCGAGTCGATCGGGTGGGAGGCGATCCAGGCGCACGAGCGGTCGCTCGGAGAGCGATTCCTCGCGGGCCTGCCGGATGGCTGCACGCTGTACGGCCGGCAGATGATGGACGGCCGCGTGCCGACGTTCATGTTCACGGTCGACGGCGTGGCGCCCGACGAAGTCGGACGGCGCCTGGGCGAGCAGGGCATCGCCGTCTGGCCGGGGAACTACTACGCGCTCGAGGTTCTGCGCCGGCTGGGGCTCGAGGACTCCGGCGGTGCGGTGCGGGCGGGCTTCGTCCACTACAACAGCCACGCCGAGGTCGACCGGCTGCTCGAGGCGCTCGCCGCTCTGTGAGCGTCGTTCCTGACCCGGTCGAGCTGCTGCGCGACCTGCTTCGGTTCGACACGACGAACCCGCCGGGCGCGGAGCGCGAGTGCGTCGAGCACGTCCGCGGGCTGCTGTCGGCCGCCGGAGTAGAAAGCGAGCTCTTCGCGCGCGACCCCGAGCGGCCGAACCTCATTGCGCGGCTGCCGGGCTCGAACGGCCAAGCGCCGCTACTCCTCTACGGCCACGTCGACGTCGTCCCGACAGCGGGCCAGCAGTGGACGCATCCGCCCTTTGCCGCCGAGGTCGTGGACGGCGTCGTCTGGGGACGTGGAGCCCTCGACATGAAGTCGGGCGTCGCAATGATGATCACCGCGTTCCTGCGGGCGAAGGCCGAGGGCCAGGTGCCTCCCGGCGGCGTCGTCCTCGCCGTGCTCTCGGACGAGGAGGCCGGCGGCGACTTCGGCGCGAAGTTCCTCGCGCGAGAGCATCCGGAAGCGCTCGCCGGGATCCGGCACGCAATCGGCGAGGTGGGGGGCGTCTCCATCTACATCGCCGGCCGCCGCTTCTACCCCATCCAGGTGGCCGAGAAGCGCATGTGCCACCTAAAGGCGACCGTGCGCGGCCCGGGCGGCCACGCTGCGCGACCGTTCAGGGGTGGCGCGATGGCGCGGCTCGGGGCGATGCTGCGGGCCCTCGATCGCAAGCGCACGCCGCCGCACTCCACGCCTGTTGCGCGAGCGATGATCGAGGCGATCGCCGACGCGCTCCCTCGGCCGCAGGCCGCCGTACTGCGGGCGCTGCTCGACCCGCGGACGCACGCCGCCGCTCTGCGGCTCATCGGCGAGCAGGGACGGCCGCTCGAGGGTGCTCTCCGAAACACCGCCAACGCAACCATCGTCCGCGGCGGGTCGGCGCTGAACGTCATCCCGTCGGAGATCGAGGTGGAACTGGACGGCCGCTTGCTGCCCGGCTTCGGCCCCGACGATCTCCTGGGAGAGCTGCGGGACATCATCGGCAAGGACGTCGAGCTCGAGGTGCTGCGCCACGACGAGGGCCCGGCGGAGGCCGACATGACGTTCTTCGATGCGCTGGCCGGGGTGATGCGAGAGCTCGACCCCGAGGGCGTCCCGATTCCGATGCTGTTGCCCGCCGTCACCGACGCCCGCCACCTGTCGCCGCTGGGCATCCAGACGTATGGCTTCATGCCCATGAAGGTGCCGGAGGACTTCCCGCTGGCGACGTTGGCGCACGCGGCCGACGAGCGGATCCCCGTCGAAGCGCCCGGCTTCGGCGCGGAGGCGATCTTCCGTGCGATCCAGCGCTACCCCGGATGAGAGCGCTCGTCCTCGGTGGGACCCGCTTTCTCGGTCGTGCCCTCGTCGACGCCCTGCTGGGCCAGGACCACGAGCCCACGCTCTTCAATCGGGGGCAAACGGCGCCGGAACTCTACCCCGACGTGGAGAAGCTCCGCGGGGACCGCTCCGCTGACCTCTCCGCGCTCGAGGGGCGCGAGTGGGACGCGGTGCTCGACGTCGCGGCGTATTTCCCGCACGAGGTACAACGGTCGGTAGAGGCGCTACGAGGACACGGCGACCGCTACGTCTTCGTCTCTAGCGTCTCCGTCTACGCAGACCAGAGCGTCCCGCAGGTGGAGGAGTCGGCCGTAGCCGAGCTGTCCCCTGGTGATGAGACGGACGACGGGCCGGAGACGTACGGCGCCCGCAAGGCGGAGTGCGAGCGAATCGTCGCGGATGCGTTCGGCGACCGAGCGCTCGTCGTG
>JBOGZW010000160.1:0-2886 GCA_050697575.1 Gaiellaceae bacterium
ATCGCGGCCGACGAGTTCAGGATCCTTGTCGAAGACGGCGGCGATGTTGATGCCGTGCTCCGCGAAGATCGGCGAGCTCGCGATCGCCTGGCCGAGCCGGCCGGCGCCTACGAGCGCGATGTTGTGCTGCCCCTGGGTGCGAAGGATCTTGCGAATCTCGGCCAGCAGCCCGTCGACCGAGTAGCCGACGCCCCGCTTGCCGAACTTCCCGAACGCGGAGAGGTCGCGGCGGATCTGGGTCGCGTTGATGTTCGTGTAGTCGGATATCTCCTGAGAAGAGATGCGCTCCTTGCCCATCTTCTTCGCCTGCGTCAGCACCTGCAGGTACCGGCTGAGGCGTGCGGCCACGCCAACGGGAACGCGCTCTGACACACGCTCTCCTTGTATCGGCGTTTGTGACACGACGCGCGCATTCTGCCACCCATGTCTCGTGCGGTGCGGCAGTAGAGATGTCAGGTGTTCGTGCCGGACTTTGTGCGGGCCAGTCGACGCCGAAACGCAGCCTCGTCGACGAAGTAGACAAACGCCCGCTCGCCGTCGATCTCGACCACCGGCAGCCACTCGCGGTGGCTCGCTTCGAGCTCCGGGTCGCCGGAGATGTCGACCTCCGTGAGCTCGAAGGGCGTGTCCGCGGCGACGGCGACGAGCGTCTCCCACGCCCGCTCGCAGAGGTGGCAGCCCGGCGCGTGGTAGAGGACGACCTGCGCGGCTACGGGTACAAGCCTCGCGTCGTCGTCGCCTCCGCAACCCGCATGACGGCGAGCCCGTAGGCGGCCATGCGCATGCTCGTCTTCCGCCCATCGCGTATCTCCCAAGTCTCGTGGAACGCCTTTCGGACGATGTCGTGGAGGTTCGAGTTCACCTCGTCCTCCTTCCAGAAGTACTCCTGGAGCCCCTGAACCCACTCGAAGTACGAGACGACGACGCCGCCGGCGTTCGCGAGCACGTCCGGCAGGATGAGGACGCCGCGGTCTTCGAGGATGTCGTCGGCGGCCGGGGTCGTCGGCCCGTTCGCGCCCTCGACGATGATCGACGCCCTGATCTTGTCCGCGTTGTCCGGGGTGATCACCTGCTCGAGCGCGCTCGGAGCGAGGACGTCGCAGTCGAGGAGGAGCAGCTCCTCGTTCGTCACCGCTTCGGTGCCCTTCAGGCCCGTGAGCGACCCCGTCTCCTCCTTGTAGGCGATCGCAGCAGGGACGTCGATGCCCTCCGCGTTGTGGACGCCTCCCGACGAGTCGGACATCGCGATCACTCTGGCTCCGTGCTGGTGCACGAAGAGCGCGAAGTAGCTGCCGACGTTGCCGAATCCCTGCACGGCCACGCTCATTCCGGCGAGGTCCTTGCCGAGCCGGTCGAGCGCCTCGAGCAGCGCGAAGAGCCCGCCGCGCGCGGTTGCCTCCAGGCGGCCGAGCGACCCACCGATCGCGAGCGGCTTGCCGGTGACGACGCCGAGCACCGAGTGGCCCTTGTTCATGGAGTACGTGTCGAAGATCCACGCCATCTCCCTCGGCCCGGTGCCCACGTCCGGCGCGGGGATGTCCTTCTCCGGGCCGATCTCCGTAATGATCTCGGAGGTGAAGCGGCGGGTCATCCGCTGGAGCTCGTTCTCCGACATGCGCTTCGGGTCGCAGACGACGCCTCCCTTCGCGCCGCCGAACGGGATGCCCATGAGGGCGCACTTCCACGTCATCCACATTGCGAGCGACTTCACCTCGTCAAGCGTGACGTCCGGGTGGTAGCGGATCCCGCCCTTCGACGGTCCGCGCGCGATGTTGTGGGTGACGCGATAGCCCTGGAAGGTCGTGATCGAGTCGTCGTCCATCCGCGTTGGGATCGACACGGAGACGGCCTTCTTGCACTGCGAGAGGACGTTGATGAGATTCGGGTCGATGTCGAAGGTTTCCCCGACGAGGCGAAGCTGCTGTTGCGCCAGCTCGAAGGGGTTCTCTCGAAGATGGGTTGCTGGGGCATCTAGCGTGGACACGTGCGCTCCTTGATCGGGTTTAGACGCGCATAGGCTATTCCACCGCAAAGCGAACGGTGCGGGTTGCGGGAGGGCCGCCCGCCTCCGGCCACGCGACGAGGCGCAGGCGGTACCGGCCGGAAGCGAGCCGGTTGCCGTCGGGTCCACGGCCGGTGAGGCCAAACGCGTACTGGCCGGGGAGCACGTCGCGAAGGCGCGCGAGCAGCCCCACCACCCCGCCCTCGTCTTCGGCGAGGAAGATGTCGAGCCTGCGCACGGGCTGGATCACGTCGCGGCCGTTAACGCGCTCGATTGTGCCGAGGCGAACGGAGAGAACCGCCGGCGTCAGATCCGACGGCTCGAAGCTCCGCTCGGAGAGCTCGATGTCGCCGATGAGATCGGGCGGCGGTGGCGCAAGGAGAACCGACCAGGGCACGACAAGCGGCTGGCTCCCGCGGGGGTTGATGCGGATCCGCCCGCTCACGACGTCGGCGCTCGCGAGCTCTGCCACCCTCGCCGTCACGCGTACTTGCGCCTCGCGCCCCGCCGGAATGCGCAGGCGCCTCGGCTGAAGGCGCAGCATGATGCCTCGTCTGCGCGTCCGCGCTAACGCGTCCACCGTCAGCGCCCGCGTCGAAACGTTTCGCAGCGTCAGCGTGCGGCGGCCCTGCCAGCCGTCCCCCGTTCCCCGGCCGAACGAGATGGATGCGCGGTCGGCCACGAGCTCCGTCACCGAGGCGCGTCCTCCGTCGACGACGCCGGTGCCCTGTGACGACAGCGATGCGCCGCGGAGCGGCCTCGCCGTCGCCACGAGCGCGCTTCGCAGGCCTGCAGCATCGAGCGCGGGCCTCGAGTCTGCGAGCCGCGCCGCCACTCCGGCGACGACCGCTGCCGCAACGCTCGTGCCGCTCACCGTCACGAAG
>JBOGZW010000161.1:0-2863 GCA_050697575.1 Gaiellaceae bacterium
GCGGATCCAGCTCTTCTGCCAGGAGAATCGCGCCGGCGCAGTCGACATCGACCTCGGCGACATCGTCGGCGCATCCGGCTCGCCGATGAAGACGAAACGCGGCGAGCCGTCGCTCGCGGTCGACGAGCTCGTGCTGCTCGCGAAGGTCCGCCGCTCGCTGCCCGACACGTTCCACGGCCTGAGGGACACCGAGCTTCGCTACCGCCAGCGCTACGTCGACCTGCTGATGAGCGAGGAATCGCGCGAGGCGTTCGTAACGCGGGCCCGCATCATCTCGGCAATCCGGCGGTACCTCGACGAGGAAGGCTTCGTCGAGGTGGAGACACCTGTCCTCCAGCCGCGCTACGGAGGTGCGTTCGCCCATCCGTTCGTCACGCACTCGAACGAGCTCGACGCCGATCTCTATCTCCGCGTCGCGACGGAGCTGTACCTCAAGAGGCTCGTCGTCGGCGGCCTGGAGCGGGTCTACGAGATCGGCAAGGACTTCCGCAACGAGGGCGTCTCGTACAAGCATCAGCCCGAGTTCACGATGCTCGAGTGGTACGAGGCGTACGCCGACTACACCGACACGATGGCGCGCATCGAGACGCTGCTCGAGCGCGTCGCAACGGAGGTCACGGGCGGGACGACGATCACGTTCAAGGGCCACGAAATCGACCTGAAGGCGCCCTGGCGCCGGCTCCGCTTCGTCGAGTCGCTCGACCACCACGAGCTGTGGACGCGCGACGCCGACGAGCTACGCGCCTGGCTGACCGAGCGCGGCGTGCCGACGGAGGCAGACAAGGACTGGGCGCAGCTCGTAGACCACGCCTTCTCGCACTTCGTCGAGCCGGCGCTGATCGAGCCGACGATCGTCCGCGACTACCCGGTGGAGATCTCACCGTTCGCGCGGGCGACCGACTACGACCCGACGCTCAGCGAGCGCTTCGAGTACTTCGTCGGCGGCATGGAGCTCGGAAACGCGTTCTCCGAGATCAACGACGCCGAGGTGCAGGCGGCGCGCTTCGAGCAGCAGTCGGAGCATGTGGAAGGGGAGCGCGGAGACCCGGACTACATCGAGGCGCTCTCGTACGGCATGCCGCCCACGGGTGGCATCGGCCTCGGCATCGACCGGCTGGCGATGCTGCTCACTGGCCGCGAGACGATTCGCGACGTCATCCTCTTCCCGGGCCTACGCGACCGCAGCTAACCGGGTTCTGGACCTCCTGCTCTGTGGGGAGCACGGCTTCCTATACGGCGGGCGTGGCCCCGCCCTAGAGCTGCGCCGGCGCGCGAGTTCGGTAGTGGGCGATCACGTCCGCGAGGATTCGGTCGAGATCGTGCGTAGGCTGCCAGCCGATCGCGGCGCGGATCTTCTCGATCGCGGGCTCACGGTGGAGCACGTCCTCGATGCCTCGCCCATACACCTCGTCGTGAGGGACGAACTCAAGGCTCGACTGTGAGCCTGTCAGCTCGAGCACGCGATTGGCGAGGTCGATGATCCGGATGCGGTCAGCGGAGCCCACGTTGAAGATCTCTCCCGAGATCTCGCGCGCGTCCATCAGCCCCTGGACGGCTCGAATCGTGTCCTGTACGTGGCAGAACGAGCGGGTCTGGGTGCCGTCACCGTGGACCTCGAGCGGCTCGTCAGCGAGAGCGCGCTGCACGAAGCGAGGGATGACCATGCCGTACTGGCCTTGCTGGCGCGGGCCTACCGTGTTGAAGAAGCGTGCGATGACGCAGTCGAGCTCTCGCTCTTGCTGGAAGGCCAGGGCGAGGAACTCGTCCATCGCCTTGGAGTCCGCGTACAGCCAGCGGCGCTCCGTGACGGGCCCGTACACGCGCCGGTCGCTCTCTTCCAGGGGTCGTTCGTCGCGGTGATCCCCGTACACCTCCGAGCTGGACGCGATGAGCACTCGTTTGCCGAACTTGTTGCAGTACTCGAGGACGGTCTCGGTTCCCTGCACGTTCGTCACCATCGTGCGCACAGGCTCTTCGACGATCAGGCGGACCCCCACGGCGGCGGCGAGGTGGAAGACGACGTCGCACTTGTGGACGAGCTCGCTGACCACGGCGGGTGAGAGCACGGACTCAACGACGAGGTGGAAGTCCCGGCGGTCGCTCAGCCTCTCGATGTTGTCGAGCGCGCCCGTGGAAACGTCGTCGAGCGCCCAAACCTCCCAGCCTTCGTCGAGCAGTAGCTCGCAGAGGTGTGAGCCAATGAAGCCGGCGCCGCCTGTGACCAGGGCCTTTCCGTCGGCGTTCCGCGGCGCCATCGCGTGACACGCTAGCGATTGCGGCGGCCGCAGGCAGCCCATCCCCCGAAATGGGGGTCCTTGTACGGCTATTCGAGGGAATGCATTGACTTTTTGCGGATTCGGTGCTGAGATATGTCCAGCATTGACCAAAGGGGCACGGCGTTACGCGCCGTGCAGAGGGGGGAGAGCTCGAACGATGCGACGTCTATTTGGAGTACTCGTAGGAGTCACCGCCGTATTCGCGGTCACGGTTGGTCCAGCGCAGTCCACATCCACGGTGGCCTCGCTAACGGACGTCGTGAAGAAGGTGACGATCTGCCACAGCGGTAACGGCAAGAACTACGTCACGAACGAGCCGGACGCGACGGCCGACGTCGGCGGCCACAACGGCCACGACTTCGACATCATCCCGCCGTTCGAATACCAGGACCAGTCGGGGATACACCAGTACCCCGGTAAGAACTGGGACGCGGAAGGCCAGGCGATCTACGACAACGGCTGCAACGTTCCCGAGTCATCTCCGCCTCCGCCACCGCCGCCGCCGGCACCACCGCCTGCACCGCCGCCGGCACCACCGCCTGCCCCACCGCCGGCACCACCGCCTGCCCCACCGCCGGCACCACCGC
>JBOGZW010000162.1:0-2838 GCA_050697575.1 Gaiellaceae bacterium
CACGTCACCGACGGGAACGGCGCTCTGCTGCCCGAGACGCGCGACGTGCTCCGCGCGATCGCCCGTCATGGGCTGATCCTCGCCACCGGGCATCTCGCGCGCGACGACACGTTCGCCGTGGTCGACGGAGCCTTCGCGGAGGGCGTGGAGCACGTGGTCGTCACGCATCCCGAGTTTCCGTGCCAGGATTTCTCCCTCACAGACCAGGCCGATCTGGCGGCGCGGGGGTGTTTGCTCGAGCGCTGCTTGACGACGCCACAGAGCGGCAAGACGACGTGGGAACACGTCTTCGACGGCGTCCGTGCGGTGGGCGTCGAGCGGACGATCTTCTCGAGCGACTGTGGCAACCCCGACTATCCCGCCGTCGAGGACGGCCTCGCGCTGTGGGCCGATCGGCTGCTGGCCGCGGCGTTCGACGAGCACGCGGTGCGGGAGATGATCGTCACCCACTCGCGGAGGCTGGCCGGCGATGAGTAGACGCCTGCTCGTCGTCGGCGCGCACAGCGCCGACTTCGTCTGGCGCGCCGGCGGGGCGATCGCCGTCACGACGTCGCGTGGTGGCTCGGCGCGCGTGCTCGCTCTCTCCTACGGCGAGCGCGGCGAGTCCGGTGAGCTCTGGCAAGAGCCCGACCAGACCGTGGAGCGTGTGAAGGAGATCCGCCACGGCGAGGCCGAACGAGCGGCCGCCGCAGTCGGCGCCGAGTTCGACTGCCTCGACCTGGGTGACTACCCGCTCGACATCGACCGCGACGGACTCATCGCCATTGCCGACAGCATCCGGCAATTCGCGCCGGACACGGTCGTCACGCACACGGACCGCGACCCGTTCAATCCCGACCACGCGGCAGCGTTCTTCGCCGTCGAGCGGGCGCGGGCGCTCGCGGCCGGTGCCGGCGTCCCGAGCGCTTTCGAGACCGTGACGCCGCCCGAGCTCTTGCTCTTCGAGCCGCATCAGCCGGAGCTGTGCAACTTCGTGCCGACGATGTTCGTGGACATCACCTCCGTGATCGAGCAGAAGCGGGCTGCGATGTCCGAGATGAAGGCCCAGGCCTACCTGCACACGTACTACGACCAGCGCGCCGAGCAGCGCGGCAACCATGCCCGCCGCTCGTCGGGCAACGCCGCGATTCGTTATGCCGAGGCGTACCAGCGCATGACGCCTCAGGTGGTGGATGCCCTGTGAGCGACGCGTATGCCGAGCTGGCGGCGCTGGGGAGCGCAACGGTGCACGAAGCCGCTGCACGCGCCCCCGTGATCGACGTGGACCTCGTTCAGGTCGTGCCCGGCTCGCGCGCGGCCGGCCCTGCGAGGACAGTGCGCTGCGGTCAGCGCGACAACCTCATGGTGCACGCCGCCATCGCGGAGGCACAGCCGGGCGAAGTCCTGGTGGTGACGATGCCCGAGCCCGAGCGGGTGGCGCTCGTCGGCGAGTTGCTGGCGACGCAGGCCAAACAGCGTCACGTCGCAGCGATGCTCGTCGACGCGGCCGTGCGGGACCTCGAAGACTTGACGGAGATCGGGCTGCCGATCTGGGCGCGCTATGTGCGCGTTTCGGGCGCCGACAAGCGCGTGCCGGGCGCGATCGGCGAGCCGGTGGAAGTCGGTGGCGCGACGATTCGTCAGGGGGACGTGGTCGTCCTCGATGCGGACGGCGCCGTCGTCGTCGAGCAGGAGCGCCTTGACGACGTGCTGTCGGCTGCCCGCGACCGTGCCGAGCGAGAGCGTGAAAAGCGCGCCAAGCTCGAGACCGGGGAGCTCTCCTACGACCTCGACGGCCTACGAAAGCTCGTCGAGTCATGACCGAAGCGCTCCACGACATCGCCCGGATCGGGCACGCCGAGCTGCTGACGCCGAAGCCGGACGAGAGCCTGGGCTTCTTCGTCGACGTGCTAGGCATGGAGGAGGAGGCGCGGGAGGGCCAGTCTGTCTACCTCCGCGGCTGGGGCGACTACCTCCGCTACAGCCTGAAGCTGACCGAATCGCCGCAGGCAGGTCTCGGCCACATGGCCTTGCGCGCCTGGAGCCCGGAGGCGCTCGAGCGGCGGGTCGCCGCGGTCGAGGAGTCGGGGCTCGGCACGGGCTGGATCGACGGCGACGTCGGTCACGGGAAGGCCTATCGATTTACCGATCCGGACGGCCACGTGTTCGAGCTCTACTACGAGGCGGAGCGCTACGTCCCGCCCGACCACCTGAAGCCCTCGTGGCGGAACCAGCCCCAGCGGTACGTGGGGCGAGGCGCGGCCGTCAAGCGGCTCGACCACGTGAACGTGCTGGCGGCCGACGTGCGCGCCAACCGCGTCTTCGCCGAGGAGGTTCTCGGCTACCGCCTCTACGAGAGGATCCAGCGCGACGACGGTACCGAGGGCGGAGCCTGGATGAGCCTCTCGATCGCCGCTCACGAGCTCATCTACGTCGCCGACGCGTACGGCGCTCACGGTCGACTTCACCATCTTGCGTTCTGGGTGGACACCCGAGAGGAGTGCCTCCGCGCGGCCGACCTGTTCGTCGACAACGAGGTGCCGATCGAGGCCGCGCCCTCGAAGCACGGTGTGGCGCAGGGGTTTTTCCTGTACGGCTTCGAGCCGGGCGGGAACCGGATCGAGGTGACGTCGGGCGGCTATTTCGTCTACGACCCGGACTTCGAGCCGATCGTATGGACGTCGGCCGAGCGTGCGCGTGGCCAGTACTGGGGCGTGCAGACCATCGAGAGCTTCCACACGTACGGCACACCAGACGTCGAGGCCAAGCAGTGACCGACTGGACGCGCTTCGAGGTCATGCCGTTCGCGCGCGGCGAAGAGGAAGCGGCGAAGCTGCCGGAGCCCGTGCGGCTGACGGT
>JBOGZW010000163.1:0-2808 GCA_050697575.1 Gaiellaceae bacterium
CGCGGAGCAGAGGAAGCAGCTGGAACGGGAGTCGGCGGCCACGCTGGCTGCCAGGGCCGTTGTCGAGGACGGACTCGCCAACTGGGCCAATCACGCGGAGGTGGCTGATCTCCAGTGGTGCTCCGGGGGTCCCGGGATCGTGATCTCGGCGGCCGATTACCTCGACGAGGAGCTGCTCCTGGCCGGCGCGGAGCTCGTCTGGCACGCGGGGCCACACGGCGACGAGAAGGGCTACGGCATCTGCCACGGCACGGCCGGGAACGGCTACGCCCTGCTGAAGACGTTCGAGTGCACCGGCGACGAGCGCTGGCTCGAGCGCGCCCGTCACCTCGCTGTCCACGCGCTCGAGCAGGCGGAGCGGCTCGAAGGAACGCGCGGGCGGAGGCGCTACTCGCTCTGGACCGGCGACGTCGGGGCTGCGCTCTATGCGGCCGACTGCCTGGACGCGCGTGCTCGCTACCCGATCCTGGACACGTGGGAGTGAGCCGCGGAGCGCTCTCGTTCCGGCCGATGGTGGCGGACGACCTGCGGCTGGTGCACGACTGGCTCCAGCGTCCGCACGTCCGCCGCTGGTGGGCGGAACGTAGGACGTACAAGGACGTCGTGGCGCACTATCTCCCTGCGATCGACGGCACCGACCCGACCGACCACTACCTCGTGCTGCTCGACGGGCAACCCGTCGGCATGCTCCAGACGTACCTCGTCGCAGACTATCCGGCGTACGCCGAGCTGATCGGGATCAGCGACTCCACTACGGCCGGAGCCGACATCCTCATCGGCGAGGAGGACCTGACGGGTCGGGGGCTCGGTACGGAGGCCCTCCGCCGCTTCGTCGCCGACGTCGTGTTCGCGCGGCCGGAGACGACAGCATGTGTCGCCGACCCCGACGAGCGCAACATCGCCTCACTCCGTGCGTTCGAGAAGGCCGGCTTCCACGTCGAGCGGACGTTCGTCGACCCGGAAGATGGGCAGACGCACGCGCTCGTTCGGCTGGATCGCTAAGGCGCCCAGAGCGCGCCGAGATAGGCGACCGGGTCGCCCGGCTGCCAGCGCCCGAGGAAGCGCTGGATCGGCGGATGCAGCACAACCTCGTCCAGCTCGACGGTCGTGAACAAGCGATGCCCTCGCACCGCCGCATCCTCGGAGCTCACGGCCTCGAGCGACCGGTCCGTGAGGTCGCCCGCGAAGATGATGTGGACGACGTGCTTCGTCGTGAGCGTTCGCGCGGGCGCGATCGAGTCGACGATCGCCACCGGTCCCTCGAACGGCATCTGGCTGTCGAGGCCGAGCTCCTCTCGCAGCTCGCGTCGCAGCGCCTGTACGAGGCTCTCGCCGGAGTGGACGCCGCCGCCCGGCAGCAGCCAGTACTCGCGACCATGCTTCTCGTGCCGACAGAGGAGGATGCCGTCGCGCCAGCGCAGGACTGCTGACACACGGATCCGAGGTTGGAGGGCCACGATGGCTTGTCAGCTGCCCGAGGAGCCGAAGCCGGCGGCGCCGCGAACGGTGTCGGGAAGCTCGTCCAGCACGGTAACGTCGACTTCGGGCACCGGCGTCACGACGAGCTGCGCGATCCGCATGCCGGCCTCGACCGTGAACGGCCGCTCGCGGTCGGTGTTGATCGCGATCACGCACAGCTCCCCCCTGTAGCCCGAGTCGATCAACCCGGGCGTGTTGACGAGCGAGATGCCGTGCTCGAGTGCGAGGCCTGAGCGAGGAATTACGAGCCCTGCGTAGCCGTCGGGTACGGCGACGGCGATGCCGGTCGGGATCACGCCGCGCTCCCCCGGGCCGAGCTCTACGCGCTCACAGGCGACGAGATCGAGGCCCGCGTCCCCTGGATAGGCACCCTGCGGCAGCGACGCGTCGTCGCGGAGGCGGATGACGGGGAGCTCGATCACTACGCGGTCGCGACGGCATCCCGGACGAGGAACGGTGCCAACCGTCGTAACTCCCGCTCGGGGAGCCGAGCGCGGATGAAGACGCCGTCGGCGCGATCTTCACGGAGCTCGATCGGCGGCCCGAGCGCGTAGAGCGACGAGACGACGTCGCCACGGTCGTACGGCACGAGCAGCTCGACGACCTGGAACCTCGCCTCGAACAGCTCGGCGATACGACCGCTCAGCGCCTCGAGGCCCTCGCCCGTCCGTGCCGAGACCTGAAGCGAGCCCGGGAAACGGTTCTCGAGCCGCTCCCGTGCCTCGCTGTCGACCTCGTCGATCTTGTTGAGAACGAGCTCGACGGGCAGCTCGCCGGCGCCGATCTCGGAGAGCACCGCCTCGACGGCTTGCACCATGAGGTCCAGATCCCCCTCGTCGGCCGACGCGTCGACGACATGCAGGACGAGATCGGCGATGAGCGTCTCCTCGAGCGTGGCTGCGAAGCCCTCCACGAGCTCGTGCGGCAGCCGACGGATGAAACCCACCGTGTCGGTGAGTAGGTACTTCCGTCCCTCGTAGTCGAACGATCGCGTCGTTGGGTCGAGCGTCTCGAAGAGCCGGTCGTCGATCGATGCTTCGGCGCCCGTGAGCGCGTTCAGCAGCGTGGACTTGCCGACGTTCGTGTAGCCCGCCAGGGCGATGGTCGGCGTCTGCGAGCGCACGCGCGACTTCCGGCGCTGCTCACGTCGCTTCGACAGCTCGCGGAGGCGGTCCTTGAGCAGCGAGATCCGCCGCCGCGCCAGCCGGCGATCGGTCTCGAGCTGGCTCTCACCGGGGCCTCTCGTCCCCACGCCCCCGCCGAGCCGCTCGAGGTGCTTCCACAGGCCCCGCATGCGCGGGAGGTTGTACTCGAGCTGCGCGAGCTCGA
>JBOGZW010000164.1:0-1251 GCA_050697575.1 Gaiellaceae bacterium
ATGCTGGACGGCTCGGCCACACCCACGGCGGCGCCCGAGCCAGCCGAGGGGATACCAACCGCTCTGGCCGGACACCTCAATCAGCTGAAGCAATCACTGCCCGGCAACGCGGGCATGTCCCGCGAAGGCCCGGGAGGGGCGGCCGACTCGGAGTTCATGGAGCGCGCCTACCCGGACAACGCGATCTCGCTCGGCGACATGGAGCGAGCGCGGGACGCGTTCGCGGCCTCGAAGGGCCGGCAGTCCTCGGTGGACATTGCGGTGACGGGCAGCTGGGTATTGGTGGGCCCGAGCCAAGCGCTTTACCCGAGCTCACCGTTCCTGAACTCGTTCCTGTACGTCCCGAATGCGTACATCGCGGGAGGGCGCACGACGTCGATCGCGATCGGCGACACCTGCACGCCCGGCAACTGCACGGCATACATCACGCCGGCAGGCGGCGGTCTTTGGAAGACCAGCGACATCCTGGCGGGGAATCCGAACTGGGAGTACCTGGGCGGACCACTCGGCATCAACTCGGCCGGCGCAGTAACGATCGACTCGAACGATCCATCCGGCAACACCGTCTATGTCGGGACCGGCGAGGCGAACATCTGCGGCTCCGGCTGTGTCGCCGGCGTCGGAATCTACAAGTCAACGGACGGCGGGCAGACCTGGACAGGTCCGCTCGGCGGTGCCCCGACCGACACCGGAAATCCACTCGGGGGCAAAGGCGTCGGCGAGATCCTGATCAAGCCGGGCAGCCCGAACACGATCTACGCCGCAACGACGACGGCGCTGCGCGGCATGTCGGAGTCCTGCTGCGTCGGCGTTACTCGGCCCGTGCCGGGCATCGCCAAGTGGGGCCTGTACAAGTCCACCGACGGCGGGGCCACGTGGAACTTCATGCACAACGGCTCTGCGGATAAGACCGACTGCACGGGCTCGATCGCCGAGTTCAACAACATGAGGACATGCTCCCCCCGCGGGGTGCGCTCGCTGGCGCTCGATCCCACGAACCCGGAGATCGTGTACGCGGGTTCCTACGCACGCGGCATCTGGCGGTCGCCGGACGGCGGCGCGAACTGGACGCAGATCAAGACGTCGCTGAACGCCGCTGTCATCCAGACGCGGCCGAACCTCGCCGTGACGACGCTTCCGAACGGCAACACCCGCATGTACGTCTACGAGGGGAACGCAGGCCAGAATCCCTCGCAGCTCTTCCGCAGCGACAGTGTCGCGACAGGGGCGCCGGTGTTCACGAACATGACG
>JBOGZW010000164.1:1261-2802 GCA_050697575.1 Gaiellaceae bacterium
GGTATGGGATCTGTGACCCGCAGTGCTGGTACGACTCCTTCGTTTACACGCCGAAGGGCCATCCCGACATCGTCTACGCCGGCGGTGACTACGCGTACGGCGAGACGATCGCAAACAAGCGCGGTGTCATCCTCTCGACGGACGCCGGTGTCAGCGGGACGGACATGACCTTCGACGGGACCGACCCGCTCCACCCGAACGGGCTCCATCCCGACCAGCACGACATCGTCACGAACCCAGGGAACCCGTTCCAGTTCTTCGAGACGAATGACGGCGGCGTGATGCGTTCGAGCGGAACGTTCGTCAATCGCTCATCGTGGTGCACGAGCCCGCCGAACCGTGGGCTGAACGGGCCCGAGATTGACCGGTGCGAGCAGATGCTCTCGCGGATCCCGTCGAAGCTCGACGGAATCAACGACGGCCTCTCGACACTGCAGTGGATCAAGGTGAAGGCGAGCCCGCACGACCCGCAGCTGCTCCAGGGCGGGACGCAGGACAACGGCACCTGGGAGACGCCTGGGGACACGGTGAAATGGGAGAACACGATGATCGGAGACGGGGGCTGGAACGGCTTCGACGTCGTCCTTCCGAACTTCCGCTTCCACTCGTTCTTCGACGTCTCGCCCGAGGTGAACTTCGAGGGCGGCAAGATCGCCACGTGGATCTGGGTCGCCGACCCGCTCTTCGGGCATGTCGGCTCGAACTTCTACTCGCCGATCATCAACGACCCGGTCGTCAGCGGCACGATGTTCGCCGGTACCGGCCGGACGGCATACCGGACGAAGACACACGGCCTCGGTTCGATGACCATGGCGGAGGCCCAGGAGCACTGCAACACGTGGACTGGCGACTTCCACCCCAGCATCACGTGCGGTGACTGGGCTGAGCTCGGCCCGGTTCGTTTGACGGCTCCCGACTGGGGTAACCGGGCGGGCGGCAACGTCGCCGCGGTGGAGAGGACGACGGCTGACACGTTGACCGCGTGGGCGGCAACGAGCACCGGCCGCGTCTTCATCACGAAGAACGTGAGCGCTGAACCGACAGTCGAGCGGAGGCCACGGATCCCGCCGGACGACCCGTACATCCAGCGTGTGGCGACGAACGTGACTTGGTCACGCCTGGACGACGACACGGCGATCGATCCTGGCCGCTTCGTTTCGAGCATCCATGTGGATCCCGAGGACGGGAACCACGCCTGGATCTCGTACAGCGGCTACGGCGTGAACACGCCGGGGACCGGGGCTCACATCGTCGAGGTTACGTACAACCCGGCGACTGGTTCATCGACGTGGACAGACATCTCGTACAACTTCGGCGACCTGCCCGTGAACGACCTCGTCCGTGACGACGTCACCGGCGACCTGTATGCCGGGACGGACTTCGGGGCTCTGCGCCTCGCGGCCGGCACCACGACGTGGACGAACTCCGCGCCGGGGCTGCCGAACGTCGAGGTTACAAGCCTCGAGATAGTCCCGAGCGCGCGGATCCTGTACGCCGCAACGCACGGGCGCAGCACCTGGCGACTGAACCTCGACTGATCG
>JBOGZW010000165.1:0-2765 GCA_050697575.1 Gaiellaceae bacterium
GATCGCCCGGAAGCCGGACGGCATGCCGGTAACGTCGGCCCCTTGCTCGTAGAGCGCTGTGATCCGCTCGAAGCTCGCCTTCAAGAGCTCCTCGATGTGGCTGAAGTCCTGCGAGACGCGTGCCTGCGCGAGGTCGAAGACGACCTGCTCGGCGCGGTCGACGAGCTCCGCCGTCTCTCCCGGCCGCTCGATGCCGAGCCTGGCGATCTCCTGGCCTGCGCGGATGAGCCCGCGCAACGTCGCCATCTCGCGCACGATGCGCGCGTAGTGCGAGGCGTTCGCGGCCGCGGGAACGAGCGCCGCCAGCTCGTGGATGCGGACCTTGCCGCCGGCGTCCTCGATCTCGCCTCTCTGGTCGAGCTCGTCGACGAGCGTGATCGCGTCGACGGGCTCGCCGCGGCCGTAGAGCGTGAGCGCCGCGCGGTAGATCTTCGCGTGGCTCTCCCGGTAAAAATCGGTGGCCGACAGCACCTCGCTGACCGCCCCGATCGCGCCGGGGGAGAGCATCATCGCACCGAGAACGGACTCTTCGGCATCCAGGTTCTGCGGCGGGATGACCGGGGCGGTCATCGGCGAGGGTGCTATGTGAGCCACGCGCTATTAACCCTCCCCGCAGGCGGAGTTTCAACGGGTGGATAGCGGCGAAATCCACGCCTCCCCACCCGGGTCTGTGGCCAGCATTTGCAGGCTGAACAGAACATTCGTTCCCACCATTGTCGACGGCTGCCCGGACGGCACGGTGGACGAAAAGGCCGCTCTACGCGGGAAGTTCGTGCGATATTCCACAGCCCTCCACAGGGGCTGTGGACGACTAGGCCTCGGAGGTCTCCTCGACGAGCTCGGGTGCCTGAGCAGCCGGCTCTTCGGCCGTCTCCCCGACGGCCTCCTCGGCCTCCTCGGCCGGCTCCTCCGGTGGCAGCTCGCCGCCCTCGGGGATGACGAGCGTCGCCACCTCGGCGCGGACGTCCTCGAAGATCTCAACGGGGATCGCGTAGCGCCCGACGTGCTTGATCGGGCTCGCGAGCTCGATCTTCCGGCGGTCGACGCGCACCTTGTGCTTCTCCCAGAGCTCGTCGGCGATGTTGCTGGCGGTCACCGAGCCGAAGAGCGAGCCTGTGGGCCCGGCCTTCATCTCGAACCGCAGCTCTGCCTTCTCGAGCACGCCCTGGATCTCGTGTGCCTGATCGGTCGTCGCGGCCTCGTGACGCGCACGGTGCGACTCGCGCTTGGCGAGCTCCGACAACCGCGCCTGAGTCGCCTCCTCCGCCAGCCGTCGCGGCAACAGGAAGTTCCTGGCGTAGCCCCGGGCGACGTCGATGACGTCTCCGCGCAGACCGACGTCTTCGACGTCCTGGAGGAGGATCAGCTGCATCGCCGCTACTGGCGCTCGCCGACGTAGGGGAGAAGCGCCATCTCGCGTGCCCGCTTGACGGCAATCGACACCTGGTTCTGGTGACGCCGGCAGGCGCCGGTAATGCGCCGCGAGCGGATCTTGCCCCGCTCGGAGATGAAGCGGCGGAGCATGTTCACGTCCTTGTAGTCGACGTCCTCGATCTTCGCGCGGCAGAACGAGCAGTTGCGGCGGCGCATCTGGCCGTCGCGCTGGCCCGGGCGCCTGCGCTGCGTCGAACGCTCTTCTCTCGGCTTCGCTTTCTTGGCCATCAGAAGGGGATGTCGTCGTCGGCTGCGGCGGGGAAGTCGGCGTCGGACTTCTCAGCGGCGGGCGCGAACGACTGCTCGCCGCCACCCTCGCCGCGTCCGCCGAGGAACTGCACGGAGTCGGCGATCACTTCGACCGCCTGGCGCTTGGAGCCGTCCTGGGCCTCCCACTCGCGCCACTCGAGGCGGCCGTCGATCGCCACCGGCCGTCCCTTGGAGAGGTACTGCGCGCAGTTCTCGCCCTGGTTGCCCCAGACGGTGATGTCGAAGTAGTTCGGCTTCTCGGTCCACTCGCCGGTCGCGCCGTCCTTGCGCCGCGTATTGACGGCGAGGCGGAGGCTGCAGACGGCGGTGCCACTCGGCGTGTGCCGCAGCTCGGGGTCCCTCGTGAGGTTCCCGACGAGCACGACGCGGTTGATGTTGGCCATGGCTACTCCTCTCCCTCTGAGGCGGGTGACTCTGGGTCGGCGGGCTCAGCGTACTCGGCAGCCTGCTCGGGCGGAGCGGCGGGAGCCTCCCCGCGCCGGTGTGGCCGCGGGCGGCGCGTCGCCATGTGCCGCATGACGCCGTCCGTGATCTTCAGGACGCGCGAGATCTCGTCGAGCGCGGTCGGCTCACACGTGAACGTCAGCAGGTGGTACACGCCTTCAGGCTTGTGATCGATCTCGTACGCGAGCCGCCGGCGGCCCCACGGCTGGTGGTCCTCCCATGCGCCGCCGTCCCTCTCGACGAGCTCACGCGTGCGCGTGACGATCTCGCCGTGACGGTCTTCGGGCAGCTCGGGGTCGAGCATGAGCAGAATCTCGTAGTCGTTCAACGCTCCGGTCTCTCCTTCTCCTGGTCTCAGGCGGCCCCGCCCTTCGGCGCCGGTCCCGGGCGGGTCGGCACAGGGCGTGGCGAGAAGTTCGGCTGGGCACTGTAGCATCGGGAGCATGTTCCGAAGGCTGTTGGTCCTCACAGGTCTGGTGGCGCTTGTCGTGTACCTCCTGCGACGGCGGCCGGTGCCGGCCGCAGGCGTCGAGCACGACGTCGACCCGGCCGAGGAGCTCCGCCGCAAGCTCGACGAGGCGCGCGGTCGCGCCGAGCCGGAGACCGCTGAGCTGAGC
>JBOGZW010000166.1:0-2712 GCA_050697575.1 Gaiellaceae bacterium
GGCCGAGGCGGTAGAGCGCGCCAGGGCCGGCGAGGGGCCGACCTTCATCGAGGCAGTCACCTACCGCGTAGCGGCTCACGGAACCGCCGACGATCCGACGGCCTACGCCGTTTTCGGGCGCATCGAAGAGGAGAAGCGCAGCGAGTGCGTCGGCCGCTACGAGCAGTACTTGCGCAGGCGGGGGCTCCTGACGGACGAGCTCGCCGAGCAGACGCGGGAGGAGGCGCTCCTGGCGATGCGCGAGGGCATCACCGCCGCAGAGGCCGAGCCGCCGGCCGACCCGTCCGAAGTCTTCGACCACGCCTACGTTGATCCCCCACCCGGAGTGCGAGATGGCTGAACGCTCGATCGTCGAGGCCATCAACGACTGCTTCCATGTGGAGCTGGAGCGTGACTCTGACGTGATGGTGCTCGGAGAAGACGTCGGCCGCGCGGGCGGCGTCTTCCGGGCGACGGCCGGATTGCGCGACCGGTTCGGCCCCGTTCGCTGCGTGGACACGCCCGTCGCTGAGGCCGGAATCATGGGCACCGCAGTCGGTCTCGCCATGGCCGGCTGGCGGCCGGTGTGCGAGATGCAGTACGACGCGTTCAGCTACCCGGCGCTCGACCAGCTCATCAACCACGTGGGGCGCTACCGCTGGCGCACGCGTGGCTCGATGGAGTTCCCGATCACCGTCCGTATGCCGTACGGCGGCGGCGTCAGGGCACCGGAGCTCCACGACGACTCCCCCGAGACGTACTACGTCCACACGCCGGGCGTGAAGGTGGCCATCCCGTCGACGCCCGCCGACGCCAAAGGCCTCCTCGCGGCTGCGATCCGCGACCCGGATCCCGTCGTCGTCCTCGAGCCAAAGCTCCACTACCGCACGATCCGCGGCGAGGTGCCGGACGGAGAGCACGTCGTCCCGCTCGGCAAGGCGCGAGTTGCGCGGGAGGGGAGCGACGCGACGATCGTCGCCTACGGCTCGATGGCGCCGCTCGCCGAGCAAGCCGGCGAGGAGATCTCTGCGGACGCGTCGGTCGAGGTGCTCGACCTGCGGTCGCTCAAGCCGCTCGACGAGGAGGCATTGCTCGCGTCGGCTGCCAAGACGGGGCGGGTGGTCGTCGTGCAGGAGGCCCCGCGCGTCTGCGGATTCGCCGCCGAGGTGGCCGCCGTCCTCGCCGAGAAGGCGATCCTCGACCTCCGCGGGCCGGTGCTCCGCGTGACCGGCTACGACGTGCCGTACCCGTACTGGCAGCTCGAGGACGCCTACATGCCGTCCGTGGCGCGTGTGCTCGAAGCAGTGCGGCGCTTGCTCGAGTTCTGATTGTGCTCCACGAGATCCCGCTCGAGCGGCGGACGCTGCACGGGCACTTCTCCCGCGACCTCGATCCCGTGCTGACGATCGATTCGGGGGACGCGATCGCGTTTGCGTGCCCAAACGCCGGCTGGTGGCTTTCCTCCGAAGAGCGCTTCGAGCCGCGCGACCGGGAGCTGGACGGCGGCCATGCTCTCATAGGCCCCTTCGAGATACGCGGCGCAAAAGCCGGTCAGACGCTCGAGGTGCGCGTCGAGTCGGTTCGTGTCGGGCAGTGGGGCGTCACCGAGGCAGGGGGCTGGCAGACGGACCTGAACGACCGGCTCGGTGTCAGCGGGCTCGAGCAGTGGCGCCTCGTCTGGACCCTCGACCCTGACGCAGGACTGGGTCGTGATCAACTCGGCCGGGAGCTCGAGCTGAGCCCGTTCCTCGGCGTGATCGGCATGCCGCCGCCGGAGCCGGGCGTCCACTCGACGCAGCCGCCGCGCGTGTGGGGCGGCAACATCGACTGCAAGGAGCTCGTCGCCGGCGCGCGGCTTTATCTGCCGATTCCCGTCGACGGTGCGTTGTTCTCCGTTGGGGACGGTCATGCGCGTCAGGGGGATGGTGAGGTCTCGCAGCTTGCGATCGAATGCCCGATCGAGCGTGCAGAGCTCACGCTGTCCGTCCTCGACGACCTGCCGCTGACCACCCCGATCGCGTGGACGCCAGCGGCCTGGCTCACGTTCGGCTTTGACGAAGACCTCGACGAGGCGGCTGGGATCGCGACGGGAGCGATGCTCGAGCTCATGGGACGAGAGCACGACCTCGATCGTCGCGACGCGCTCGCGCTGGCGAGCCTCGTCGTCGACCTCCGAGTCACACAGCTCGTCAACCGCGTTCTCGGCGTCCACGCGGTGCTCGCACACGACGCCCTCCGCTTTACGAGAATGGCCTAGGTGGCGTACGAGTTCAAGCTCCCGGACCTCGGCGAGGGCCTCACGGAAGGCGAGGTTGCGCGGTGGCTCGTCACCGAAGGGCAGGAAGTGGCCGAGGATGACCCGCTCGTCGAGATCCAGACGGACAAGGCAACCGTCGAGATTCCGTCGCCCGGGGCGGGCGTCGTGTCGCGCATCTTCGTGGCCGAGGGCGAGGTCGTTCCCGTCGGCACCGTGCTCGTCTCGATCGGCGGCGACTCGTCCGGCGAACCGGCCACCGTAGAGCAGCCTGTCGCCGCCGCGACTCCGGAGCGCGCCCGCACGACGCCGCTCGTCCGGAAGGTGGCCCAGGAGCTCGGGGTCGACATCGGCGGCGTCGCAGGGACGGGGCCGCAGGGCCGCATCACCGAGGAGGACGTGCACCGTGCGGCCTCGGGCGGCGCAGCATCGGAGGGGCGGCGCGAGCCGCTCCGTGGCGTGCGCCGCGTGATCGCCGA
>JBOGZW010000167.1:0-2707 GCA_050697575.1 Gaiellaceae bacterium
GCCGAAGCACTCGGCCGGGCTCCCGCGCCCGTGCGCTTCGTCGTCTCGAGGCGCTTGCCCAAGCCTCCGTCCGTCGACCCGCTGCGAACGATCCTCGACGTCCACCCGGCCACGCGGTTCAAGCTCGATCCCACGAGCGAGTGGACCGCGGAGATCGTCGCCGAGCTGGCTGAGCTCGACGCGGTCGAGGTCCTCGACCTCAAGGGTGCGTACCGCGGGACGGCGGTCGACCAGCCGCCCGACCCGCGGCTCTACCGGCTCGTCGCGGATGCGTTCCCGCAGGCGGTGCTCGAAGACCCCGATCTCGTCGATCCGGGAACCGCAAAGGCTCTGGCATCACACCACGACCGCATCAGCTGGGATGCGGTCATCCATTCGGTGGCCGAGATCACGGAACTCCCCTTCCCACCGCGCTGGCTCAACATCAAGCCGTCGAGGTTCGGCAGCTGCTCCGCGCTCTTCGACACGTACGACTACTGCGCTGCCCAC
Source organism: Gaiellaceae bacterium (assembly GCA_050697575.1). Lineage (GTDB taxonomy): Bacteria > Actinomycetota > Thermoleophilia > Gaiellales > Gaiellaceae > PALSA-612. The sequence goes on from JBOGZW010000167.1 coordinate 490, forward strand.
GGCATCACCATGTACGGCGGAGGGCAGTTCGAGCTCTCCGTGGGACGAGGGCAGATCCAGACGCTCGCGTCGCTCTTCCATCCGGACGGGCCGAACGACGTGGCTCCGCTCGGCTACGACGGCGAGAATGTCGAGCCCGGCACGCCGGCCAGCCCGCTGCCTGCGAGCGGCTCTGCGACAGGGTTTCGGTAGGGGGTCATGTCGCTCGCGCCGTCTCGTAGTACCGTTTAGGCTGCTCCGGATGTACGTTCATCGCAGAGTCGACCCAAGCGAGCGGTTCCGCGAGCGGCGCCAACGAGCGCGCAGGCGCAAGAGGCTCCGCCGTGCCGGTCTCGCGGCGGCGTTGCTCGCGCTCGCCACCGGCGTGGTGCTCGGTGCGTCGTTCTTCACCCGTGACGGACACGACGGCTCCCCCGTCGTCGCGAAGCAGGCGAACGCGGTAACCAAGCCGAAGCCTCGCGTCCCCAGCGAGATCCGCGGTGTCCACCTGACGATGGGCCTCGCGTCGATCGACGGCAAGCTCGAGGAGTACCTCGCGCTCCGGGCGTACGGCCTCAACACGCTCGAGCTCGACGTCAAGGACGAGAACGGTACGGTCGGGTTCTCGACGAAAGAGCTGCCGCGGCTCGCACACGACGTCGGGGCGGCGAGCCTCAACTACGACGGCCGCGCGGCAGCGAGCGCCGCCGAGGAGGCAGGCGTGTATCTCATCGGCCGTGTCGTCGCATTCGCCGATCCGACGCTGGGCCCGGCGAGGTCTCAGCTCGCGTTGCAGTGGCCCGACGGCACCGTCTGGCGTGACCCCGCGGGGCTCGCTTGGCTGAACCCGTACGACAAGCGCGCCTGGCGATACATCGTCGACGTCGCCGCCGCTGCAGCGAAGGCCGGCTTCGACGAGATCCAGTTCGACTACGTTCGGTTCCCGAGCGACGGTGACATCGAATCGATCGTGTATCCGATGAGCCGCAAGGAATCGAAGGCGCGAACGATCGACCACTTCTTCGCGTATGCAAGCAAGCGGCTGCGACCGCTCGGCGTTCGCGTGTCGGCGGATCTCTTCGGTCTCGCTGCCACCCGCGATCTCGGCGTCGGCCAATTGCCGAAGATGCTCGGCCGGCACCTGGACGCGATCTATCCCATGGTCTACCCCTCGCACTACGTGCCCGGCGAGTACCACCTGACCGATCCGGAGGCATTTCCCGGCCGGACGGTGGAGGAGTCGCTTCGCGACTACCGGAAAGCGGTGCGCGGCACGAACGTCCGGATCGTGCCGTGGCTCCAGGACTTCTCGCTCAGCCGGTCGTACGGGCTCGCGGAGGTCACTGATCAGGTGGCGGCCGCACGCCGGTCGAAGGCGGGTGGCTTCATGCTCTGGAACCCGCTAGGCGTGTACACGCAAGAAGCCCTTTCCGCACGCTGAAGTTCACACCTTCCTTACACCCAGATCAACCACGGCACACTCCGCGGAGCGATACTTCGTGGGTTATGCGGAAGGTCGCTGCCGCCTGCTTGCCTCTGCTCGCCCTCGTGCTCCTCGCCGGCTCGTCCCAGGCGAGGCCCGTGGCACAGGACGACGGCTGCCTCGTGGTGCAGGCCGGCCGCGGCATCGTCTCGTTCAACGCGAAGGGCTTTCTCCTTGGCCGCTTCGACCAGGGCCAGGTCGACATCGAGGATCCGCTTCAGGGCGACGGCAACGTGCGCGTCTTCGGCTTTGACAAGAAGCGCCTGCTGACCGAGACGAAGACGCGCTACAGCGGCTCGCTCGTGAGGTTCCGGGCGAGCGGCCTCTTCAAGGTCCGTGTGGAGGCGGTGGGCATGGAGCTCAGCCTCGCCGGCAAGGGCACGGCGACGCTCACGTCGGACGGGTTCCTCGACGCCGGCGAGTATTCGACCGACGCCCAGAGCTTCTGCGAGAGCGGCTTCGAGCCGATGCCGGACCTGCCGCGCAAGCTCCTCATCGCCGAGCAGACCACCAACTAGGCACAATCGTCTCGCCATGGCGGCGAATACCGCATCGATCCTGGTCGTCGAGGACGAGAGCTCGATCGCGTCCTTCGTCGCGCTGTACCTGAAGAATGCCGGCTATTCCGTGAGCACCGCGGCCACGGGCGGCGAGGCGCTCGAGGTGATGGAGGCCGATGCCCCGGCGCTCATCGTCCTCGACCTCATGCTCCCGGACATCGACGGCATCGAGGTGTGCAGGCGCATCCGCGCGACC
>JBOGZW010000168.1:0-2659 GCA_050697575.1 Gaiellaceae bacterium
TCCCTGGCGGTAGCGGGCGGCGAGCACGGTGTTGCGAAGGAGGATCGCGATCGTCATCGGCCCGACCCCGCCCGGAACCGGCGTGAGGTGCCCCGCGACGTCGGCAACGGCAGGATCGACGTCCCCCGCGAGGCCCTCGGGAAGCCGCGTGATTCCGACGTCGACGACCGCGGCGCCGGGCTTGACCATGTCGGGCGTGACGAGATGCGGCTGGCCGACGCCGGCCACCACGATGTCGGCCTCGCGGGTGTGCGAGGCGAGATCGGCGGTTCGCGAATGGCAGATCGTCACGGTCGCGTTCTCCGCCAGCAGCAGATGCGCCATCGGCTTTCCGACGATCTGGCTGCGGCCGACGACGACGGCGCGACGCCCTTCGAGCTCGACGCCGTGCTCTGCCAGAAGCTCCATGCAGCCCGCCGGCGTTGCGGGGACGAACGTGGGGTGCCCGAGATAGAGCTGGCCGGCGCTGACCGGGTGGAAGCCGTCGACGTCCTTCGCAGGCGAAACGAGGCGCGTCGCGGCACTGCCGTCGAGCTGCTTCGGCAGGGGGAGCTGGACGAGGATGCCGTCCACGTCGTCATCCGCGTTGAGCTGCTCGATGAGCTCGCGGAGGTCGTCGGCCGTGGTCTTCTGCGACAGCCTGTGGTCGTGGCTCTCGATGCCGGCCTCGAGCGCAGCCCGGTGCTTGTGGTCGACGTAAATGTGCGACGCGGGGTCGTCACCCACGAGCACGGTGGCCAGCCCCACGTGTCCGAGCTCGGCGACGTCCCTCGCCACATCGGCGCGGATGCGGGCCGCGAGCGGCGCACCTTGCATGAGAACTGCCGGCATTTGACGCGGTACGTTAGTCGCATGGTCAGTCTGACCGCGGTCATTCCGGCTACCTCCGGCTTTCGTCGAGGGCCGACGCGATCCGCGCCTGCTGCGCCCTGGCTACGACGAGGATCTCCGCCATGCGCGATCTCGTGAAGCCCGCGACGCACGTCGACAGGACCCTGCGAAAGCGCCACTCAAGGCCGAGGTACGGCACACGGCCGAGGGCGAATCGATGGGCATCGGTTTCCTCTCCGATCCTCGCCGTCGCCATCGAGCGTCCACCGGCCTCGGCGACGAACGCGGCAACGCTCTTCGTCCGCAACCGATAGACCTGGCGAGCAGCCGCATCCGACCGATAGATCCCCACACTGCATTGGATTTGCCCAGCTCGAGGGCTCGTGAATGCGATCTGGTAGCCAGTGATTCGTCCGCGTCTTATGAGATCGGCCGAGCCCGCCGACCACGGGTCGTCGAAGATCTTCGACTCGTGGAGGATCTTCGACGTCGGAACTGGAAACGACTCCGCCAGGACGAGGTTGAAGCCTGCGGGAAGATCGTCGAGCCGTGGCACGAACTGCTCCGCATCGAGCCCTTCCCTCTCGGAAGTCCCGCACCCCGCGACCACGAGCGCGAGCAGCAGCGGGACTAGAGGCGACGAGCGGACTCGAACCGCTGTACGAGGCTTTGCAGGCCTCTGCCTAACCACTCGGCCACGTCGCCACAGAGGCATCGTAGCCCCGAGAACCCGTGGCTAGAGCTGTTCGATGAGGTCTTCCGGCAGGACGGCCCAGTCCCCCGCCCGCCAGCGCCCGAGTAGGAGCTGAGACAACGTCGGCGCGTGCTCCAGTCGCGTCTCCGACTCGGCGCGCCGCCGGTCGGCGAGCCTCGCGCTCGTCGACTCACACTGTCGCAAGGCGATGAGCACGTGCCACGCCGCCGTGCAACGGCCGGTGCATAGGCCGTCCTCAGGACCTGCGACCTTGCTGGCGGGCTTGCCCGTCTGCTCCTGTCCGCAGACGGGACAGAAGGCCAGACGCGGCGACACGCGGCGCAGTGGCGTGGACGCGCTAATCGCCCGCTCCGGTGTCGAGCGCGTCGGCCGCTTCCCGATCCGAGACGTTCGGGTCCGTAGGGAACGGGTTACCGGCGGCCCGCGCGCGGCGTTCAGCGGCGGCAGCCTGCTTCTTCTGTTGCTTCAGCTCACGGCGCTCGCGGACCGCTTGCTCGCGCGTCCTCTTTGCCGCTGTCTGTTGTCGCTTCGACTTCGAGCTCACTCGGTGCGCCCCCTTGGTCTCGAACGGATAGGGAAGGCGCCGGAGCGCAGTCGAATACCAGTTCGGTTGCCAGGAGTCTAGCTGCAGCGGCGGCGTCATCATGTCTATGTGCAAGACCTGCCAACCGGCACCGTCACGTTCCTGTTCACGGACATCGAGGGGTCGACGCATTCGAGCAGCGGCCGACCCCGGGTTGACGGCGGCTACGCGTCCGGCCGCGACCTGGATCTCGACGACGCGGTGTCGGCGGCGCTCGACGGCGACTAGTGTCTCGTTCCTGACCCCGCAGCACACCCTCATCCACGAGAAGCTCGACCAGGCCGCGGGGATCCTTTGCGAGCAAGAAGTCGACCTCTGGCTCACGCTCGCGCGCGAGACGCTGCTTACGAAGGATCCGTGTCTCGACCTCATTGCGGGCACGTACTGCGCGTGGCAGAGCGCGTTCCTCGTGGCGGCGAGCGGCGAGCGGATCGCGATCGTCGGCCGCTTCGACGCGCCGAATCTCCGCGATCTCGGCGCCTACGGCGAGGTCGTCGACTACGACGAGAGTCTCGCTCCCCACCTGCGCG
>JBOGZW010000169.1:0-2635 GCA_050697575.1 Gaiellaceae bacterium
CCCGAAATCGGCGTAGGCCGTCGGATCGTCGGCGGTTCCGTGAGCCGCTACGCGGTAGGTGACTGCCTCGATGAAGGTCGGCCCCTCGCCGACCCTGGCGCGCTCTACCGCCTCGGCCGTCGCCTCGTAGACGGCGAGCACGTCAGCACCGTCGACGCGAACGCCGGGCATCCCGTAGCCCACGGCCTTGTCGACGAGCGCCGCCGCCGCGGTCTGCGCCTCGAGCGGCGTCGAGATCGCCCACTGGTTGTTGTTGCAGAAGAGAACGAGCGGTGCGCGCATGACCGCGGCGAAGTTCGCGCCCTCGTGGAACGCGCCCTCGGAGGTGGCGCCGTCACCGAAGTACACCAGCGCGCACGTTCCTTCGCCCCGTAAGCGCTTCCCCCACGCGAACCCGGCTGCATGAGGCACCTGGGTCGCGACCGGCACGCAGAGCGATGCGACGTTGAACTCGCGAGGGTTCCACCAGCCGGCCGGATGGCCGCGCCACCAGGAGAGAATCGTCGCCGTGGGCATGCCGCGGAGCAGGCCGATGGCCGACTCGCGGTAGCTCGGGAAGATCCAGTCCTCCCGGTCGAGGGCGTAGGCGGCACCCACCTGCATCGCCTCGTGGCCCCAGAACATCGCGTACGTGCCGATACGTCCCTGCCGGTGATAGATCAGCGAGCGCTCGTCGTACGTGCGGAGCAGGACGAGCTGCCGGTAGAGCTCGAGGAGGTCGGCGTCGGCCAGGCCGTCGACGGCACCGTCCGGGACGGAGTCGCCGTCGCCGATCACGCGCCGGAGACCGGTCTCCGCCGGAAGCACCTGGGCCATCGCCCGGCGACTCTAGCTCACGCCACCGCGTAGAGACCGCGCAAGAACGACCGCTACGGCGAAGATCGCCAGCACCGCGAGGACGCCTGCGATTCCGAGCGCGGCCTCCCCACGTATGGGATCTGCCACCACGACGAGCAGCAGCGTGCCGGCGACAGCCGATCCAAGGACAACCGAGCCGACGACCAGCACTCTCAGCCCTGTGGCAGCGCGGCCGAGGGGCACAGCCGCACCCGGCTCGATCGCCCAGAAGGCGAGCTCGGCAACGGCCACGAGCCCGGCCGCGAAGAGCCCCGCGGCGGGATCGAGACCCTTGTCGATGAGGCCTGCGGCGTAGCCCACGCCGAGCAGCGCGAGGCCGACCGCCACCACCGTTCCCCGCCGGAGGACGAGGCCGCCGGCGAGGAGAGCCAGCCCTGCGAGCACACCGACTGCCGCCGGGCCGGGATACCCGCCGGCGGACAGGCGAACGGCGAGCGCAAAGAGCGCCGCGCACACGACGGAAGCCATGCCGGCGACTACGCGCGCATCGCCCTGGCGTAACGCCTGAATGTCGACACCTCCTCCAGCACGGGCTCCAGCGGGTCGCCGTAGCGCCATTCGACCACGGGGACGCCGAGACGGCGGAAACGGCTGCGCACGGCTGCGCGGCGCAGCTTCCAGATCCGGTACGCCAGCTGCGCCTGCTCGCTCTCTCCGACGCGGATGAACGGCTCCGGCGCAATCTCGACAGCGGCGACGTCGGCACCGCGGCCGCGGACGTCCACGAGCGCGTCGACCATGCGCTCGTCGAGCAACGGCGTGAGGCCGAGCACGAGAGCCTTCGGTGGCAGCACGTGCGTCGGGATCACGCGGATGTCCCGCCAGATGTACGAGAGCACGACCTCGGTATCGAGCAGCGCCTCGACGATCCGGTACAGCTGAACGGTCCCGAGCGCGGGCTCGAGCCAGTTGACGGAGCCACCGAAGCTCAGCAGCCCCACCTGATCGCGGCGCCGCAGGTATGCGTCGGCGAGCCCGGTGGTCGCGCGCACCGCCTGGTCGAGCGTTCCGGCGGTCCCGAGTCGCGCCTCGGAGAACGAGTCGAGTAGCAGCACGGTCGCCGAGTTTCGCTCCGGGTGCTCCTCGTTGACGACGAGCGAGCCACGACGGGCCGTCGCCTTCCAGTTCACCCGCCTCACGCGGTCGCCGGGCTGATACAGGCGGAGATCCGCGAACTCGATCCCCTCGCCCTTCTGCCGCGCCACGAGGTTTCCGACGTACGCCTGGGTGTCGCGCGGCCGCACGATCTCGCGGAGCCGCTCCTCTCGCGGATACACGCGGACGAGGTGGGCGGCCGGCAGCTCCCGCTCGAAGACGAAGAGCCCGAGCCGATCGAAAGCCGCCATACCCACGTGGCCGACCCTGAACACTCCCCACCGCGGAAAGCGCAGCGTGGCCTTGACGTCGTCGGGTTGCCCGGGGGCGAGCGTGAGACCGAACGACGTGTCGCCCTCGGCAACCACGTCTCGCGGCACTGCGAGCCCGAGCTCCAGACGATCGACCCGGCTCGTCGACAGGAGCCCGATCTCCACCGCAACGGCGTCGCCCTCCAGCACACGCGACGCATCGACACGGACGTCGACGTCGACGTCGGGGGTTCCGCCGGTGACGAGCCCGATCGCCAGTACGAGCACGAACGGCGTGGCGAGCACGACGAACTCCGCGCGGCCGGCAGCAATGCCGGCAAAGAGGCCGAGGGCGCCCAGCGACGCGTAGCCCGCGAGCTTCGCTGTCGCGGCCCGGGTCAGTGAAAGTGCATGAGGGACAGGATTAATCC
>JBOGZW010000170.1:0-2595 GCA_050697575.1 Gaiellaceae bacterium
GCGGCGCTGGTCCTCTCCGGGGGCGTGGAACACGAGGTGCGTGAAGCCGAGCTCCGTGTACGACGCGATCTGGGCGGCTACCTGCTCGGGATCAGCGGAGACGATGAATCGCGAGTGCGCGCGGTCGGCCGCGGCGTCGGCGAGGCGCTCCATCTCGACTGGGTCCTCCACGCCCATCTTCTCCTCGGGCGTGAGCGAGAGCGCCGCCCACCAGCGGCACGCGTCGCGTGCGTACTCCGCGTCGTGGTCGTAGGAGACCTTGATCTCGATCATGCGCACGATCGCCGCGGCGTCGCGCCCGGCCGCCCCGGCGCCTTCTTCGACCGCGTCGAGTAGCTCCCGGTAGAGCTCGCGCTGCTTGCCGCTCGTGCAGATGAAGCCGTCGCCAACACGGCCCGCGAGCTTCGCGGCGAGCGGCCCAGAGGCGGCGACGAAGACGGGGACGGGCTCGTCGGGCCGGTCGTACACCGTGGCGTGTTCGGTGCGGTAGAAGTCCCCCTCGAACGTCACGCGTTCGTCCGTCCAGAGAAGCCGCATGAGCTCGATGGCCTCCCGCAGCCGCTGTCGCCGCTCCTTGGCTCCGGGCCACTCGGTCCCGGTCGGCGGCGTCTCGTTCATTGCCTCCCCTGTGCCTACGCCGAGAAAGACACGGCCCGGTGCCAGGCACGCGAGAGTCGCGAACGACTGCGCGACGACCGACGGGTGGTAGCGGAGCGTCGGCGTCAGCACCGACGTTCCGGTGAGCGCGCGGCTCGTGCACTGGCCGAGCGCACCCAGCCAGGGCATCACGGCCGGGCTATGGCCCCCCGTGTGGCGCCACGGCTGGAAGTGGTCGGAGACGGCGACGACGTCGAGCCCGAGCTCCTCCGCGCGCACGGAGAGATCGAGGAGCTCCTGCGGATCGAACTGCTCGGCGGACGCTTTGTAGCCGAGTCTTAGGTTGCCCGCCATGCCGCGAGGTCCTCGGGCGTGTCGACGTCGAACGCGAGGCCGGGGCAGTCGAGGACGTGGGCATCGCCGCCGGCGAGCCACGCGGCGCGTTCGTGCACGTCGGCCGAGCCGGGCTCTCCGAAGTGCGTCGTCACCTTCCCCGGAGGACGCATGGAGACGGCGTTCGTGCCGCCATCGTGCGCGCGGGCGATGGCGATGCCGCATTCCGGAGTCGCTGAGATGAGCACCCGCACCTCAGCGGCGGTGAGTCGCGGAAGGTCGGCGGCGACGACCGCCACGACCGGCTCGTGCACGACCTCGGTCATCGCTGCGGAGAGCCCCTCGTTCCAGGGCAGGCCGCGGTCGTCGAAGCGGGGAACGCCGTCCAGCTCGAGCGGTTCGACCGAGACGACGGTGACCGGTCCCACCTCCGCCTCCTTGACGACGGCGAGCACGTGCGCGAGCAGCTCGCGGACTAGATCGGCCCGCCCGTGGGTGTCGAGCGCCTCCGCGAGCCGCGACTTCGCGCCGTCCAGCCGCTTCACGGGGATGAGCACGTGCGTATCCACGCTGCGTATTCTCACACTGTGTTGTCCAACGCGGAGGCCCACGCGCTCGTCGCCCTGCCGGCGGAGGATCTCCTCGCGCCCGCGCAGCGCCTCCGGGAGGAGGGCAAAGGGCGCCTCGTCACGTTCTCGCCGAAGGTTTTCATCCCGCTGACAAAGCTCTGCCGGGACGTCTGCCACTACTGCACCTTCGCCGCGCCGCCGCGCAAGGGTGAGCGCGCGTACATGTCCGCCGACGAGGTGCTGGACGTCGCGCGCGCAGGAGCCGCCGCAGGTTGTCGCGAGGCGCTGTTCACGCTCGGAGACAAGCCCGAGCGACGCTACCGGGCCGCCCGTGAGGAGCTCGCCGAGCTCGGTTGCGAGACCACGATCGAGTACCTCGTGCGCATGTGCCGGCTTGTGCTCGAGGAAACCGGCCTGCTGCCACACGCGAACCCGGGCGTGATGACGTGCGACGAGCTGGCGGCGCTCCGCGAGGTGACGGCCTCGCAGGGGATCATGCTCGAGACGGCGTCCGACCGGCTCTCCGAGCGCGGAGGGCCGCACTTCGGGTCGCCCGACAAGCGCCCGGCTGTGCGGCTGGAGACGATTCGCCTGGCCGCGGAGCTGTGCATCCCGTTCACGACGGGGATCCTCATCGGCATCGGCGAGACGCGGAAGGAGCGAATCGACGCGTTGATCGCGATCCGCGACCTCCACGAGCGCTACGGGCACATCCAGGAGGTGATCGTCCAGAACTTCCGCGCGAAGCTCGGGACGAAGATGGTCGACGCGCCGGAGCCGTCGCTCGACGAGCTGCTGTGGACGGCCGCCGCTGCGCGGATCGTCCTCGGGCGGGAGATGAACATCCAGGCCCCGCCGAATCTCTCGTACGACGACTTCCCGCGGCTGCTGGACGCCGGCATCAACGACTGGGGCGGCGTGTCGCCCGTGACGATCGACCACGTCAACCCGGAGGCGCCGTGGCCCGAGCTCCAGCGCCTCGAGGCAGCGACGCGCGCGGCCGGGCTCGAGCTCGCGGCGCGGCTACCCGTCTACCCGGTCTACGTCGATGCGGCCTGGATCGATCCAAAGGTCATGCCGCGCGTGCTCCAGGCGG
>JBOGZW010000171.1:0-2588 GCA_050697575.1 Gaiellaceae bacterium
GCAATCGATCGGGCTCGACGTGGACGAGGACGGCACTGGTCCGGAGATCGGCTCGACAATGGGCAATCTCTACACGCGCCTGGAGCCGGCTGGCGACGGGACCCCGATCTTCCTCTGCGCCCACCTCGACACCGTTCCGCCCGAGGGGCCGATCGAGCCGGTCGTCGAGGACGGCGTCGTGCGCAATGCTGCGGACACGATCCTCGGCGCCGACAACAAGGCAGCCGTTGCGGCGATGATCGAGGCCGCGCGCCGCACCCTCGAAGGAGGGCGCGCGCACTCCGGTCTCGAGCTCGTCTTCACGCCGAAGGAGGAAGTCGGCCTGCGGGGTGCGTATGCGTTCGACCACACCCGGCTCCAGGCGGAGCTCGGCTACGTCTACGACCAGGCGGCGCCGATCGGGGAGATCGTCATCGGCGCGCCGTGGGCGGCCAGCCTCGAGGTCGCGTTCCACGGGCGCTCTGCGCACGCCGGCATGTACCCGGAAGACGGACGCTCGGCGATTGCCGCCGCAGCACGCGCCATCGCCGATCTTCGCCTCGGCCGCATCGACGAAGAAACGTCCGCAAACGTCGGCGTGATCGAGGGTGGGACCGCGCGGAACATCATTCCCAAGCACTGCAGGCTCAAGGCCGAGGCCCGGAGCCACGACGAGGCGAAGCTCGCAGACGTCGTGCGCGAGATGGAGGAGGCATTTGCCTTCGCCGCCGCGCTCGAGGAGTGCGAGGTGGAGACGCAGATCGACCGTTCGTACCGCGGCTACCGCTTCCGCAAGGACGAGCCCGCCGTCGCGCTCGCCGCGCAGGCGCTCGAGCGCTGTGGCTTCACGCCGTCGTTTGCGCTCACGGGGGGCGGCGCCGATGCGAACGTCTTCACAGAACGCGGCCTTCCGTGCGCCGTGCTTGCGAACGGGATGGCGGAGATCCATACCCCCGACGAGCACATCGCCGTCGCCGATCTCGAGGCGATGGTGGAAGTGTCCCTCGCGCTGCTCGATGGCGCTCTCGCTTAGGCGAGGGCGCGTGACGGCGGTCGTCGAGCGGCTGCCAGAGCTCGTCCGCTGCGAGGTCGACGGCACGCCGTGCGTCGCGTATCCGCGGCTGACGGGGCCTGTCGACGAGGGCGACGAGGTGATCGTGAACGTCCAGGCCCGCGAGCTCGGCCTCGGCTCGGGCGGGTTCGACGTTCTCTACGCGAATCTCACGCGCGGCCTCGACCTCCCCGTCGAGCCCGATGCCCACGTCATGAAGCTGCCGTATACGCCGTTCCAGCACGCCGTGCCACATGCCGAGGAGTCGAACGAGCTCGACGAGCGCCTCGAGGGCATGCCCGTCGTCTGCTGCTCGCTGCACAGCCAGGTCGCTCCGGTGTGCGCGGGGATCGGCGCCGAAGCGCGCGTCGCGTACGCCCAGCTTCCCGGCGGCGCGCTGCCCGTGTCGCTCTCCGACGCCGTGCGCGAGCTCAAGGCTCGCGGCCTGCTCCACACGGCGATCGGCGTCGGAGCGTGCCTGGACGGCGATCTCCACTGCGTGTCGGCGGCATCGGCGCTCGCCTGGGCGAAAGCGGCCGGGTTCCACGTCGTCGTGTGCGCCATCGGCCCCGGCATCGTCGGCACGGGATCGAGGCTCGGGCACGGTGGGCTCGCGGCGGCCGAGGCGGCGAACGCCGCGTCGGCGCTCGGCGGGCGGCCAGTCGTCGCCGTACGTGTATCGGAGGCCGACGAGCGCGAACGCCACCGCGGCCTGTCGCACCACACGGAGGCCGTGCTCGCGCTCTGTCTCGGCGAGGTGACGGTTGCCGACGAGGCCGACGCCGAAGGCTGGAGAGAGGCGTGCGACGGCTTGCCGCTCTCGCACATGGGGCGAGGGCCTGATGACGATCCGGCGTTCTTCGCCGCCGCCTACGCCGCCGGCCGCGTCGCGCGCAATATGCTCGGCTAGTGGAACAGCGCAAGCTCGGCCCGATCGTCGGCCTCGGCACTTCGGGGACGTTCGGCGGCGACGCGAAGCTCGCCCGTGAGGTCGTCTCCTCGGCAATCGAGTCCGGCAGCAAGCTCGTCGACACGTCGCCGATGTACGGCGAAGCCGAGGCATCTCTCGCCGTCGCGTTCGAGGGCCGCCGCGACGAGGTAACGCTGGCGACGAAGATCTGGGCGCAGACGCTCGAGGAGGGACGCGAGCAGTACCGGCGGCAGCTCGAGTGGTTCGAGCGCGTTGACGTCCAGCAGATCCACAATCTCGTCAACTGGCAGGAGCACCTCGAGTGGATCGATGAGGAACGCGAGGCCGGGCGCGTGGGCATGGTCGGCGTCACGCACTGGAACCGCGACGCCCTGCCCGATCTCGCAGACGCCCTGCGCACCGGACGGTTCGAGCAGGTGCAGCTCCCCTACAACCCGGCGGAGCGCGAGTGCGAGCGGGAGCTGCTGCCGATCGCCGAGGAGCAGGGGTTGGCGGTGATCGTCATGCGGCCGTTCGCGGACGGCGGCTTGCTCGGGAATCCGCCTCCGCCGGAGGCGCTCGAGCCGCTGCGGCCGTTCGGCATCGAGACGTGGCCGCAGGCGCTGCTCAAGTGGGTGCTCTCCGATA
>JBOGZW010000172.1:0-2586 GCA_050697575.1 Gaiellaceae bacterium
CTCGGCATCGACGGCTCGGCGACCGTCGAGCAGACCTGGGCCCAGATTGCGCGCATCGCCCGGCAGACGGCGGAGAAGGTCGGGTTGGGACGAGACCTGGCCGACGACGAGATCGTGCTCCTGGACGAGTGGCACGCGGGCACGTACGGCATTCCCGACGAGAAGACGCTTGCCGCCATCCGCACGTGCGCGACGCTGGAGGGCGTTCTCACCGATCCCGTCTACGAGGGGAAGTCGATGGCGGCCATGATCGATCTCGTTCGCGACGGACGGATCGCGCCGGGGTCGTGTGTGCTCTATGCGCATCTCGGAGGGCAGCCGGCCCTCAACGCGTACGCAGGGGTCTTCTAGTCGAGCGACGTCTGCGCGGCCGCGGCGGCAGCTGCCCAGCGCTCGTCGTCGCGCCGGATGCGATCGGGATCGACGCCGCGGCGCTCGGCGAGGTCGACGGTGAGACGCTGGAACTGGACGATGTCCACGACGGGATGGCGTGTCGGCACGAGCGTCACCGCCGCTCCGAGCGCCTCCAGCGCCGCGGCGGCCTGCCGCGCGCGCTCGGCGCCTCGGCCCGCCCCCTCCAGCACGAGCGCGCGCACCGTGTTGTCGACCGCCGCGAGATGACCGTGAAGCAGCTGCTCCGTCTCGTGTGCCTCCGCCGCCACGTAGGCGCCCTCGCGCAGCTTGAGCACCGCCTCCTGCGCCGTCGGCCAGTCACGGCCGGCCCCCGCCACGAGCCACCGCTCGTGGTCGGATACCGCGAGCGACGGGGCGGCGAGCGCCTCCTCGACCGCCTCGGGCAGCCACGACACGTCCTCGCCTTGCAGCGCAGCGATCGTGGCGACAGCGGCCGTGTAGCTGGCCGTGTGGCACCAGCTCTCCTCGATCGCGGGGGTGCAGACGACCACCTCGTCGCACGCCTCCGCGAGCGGGCTCTCGGCCTTGCCGGTGATCAGCCACGTCTCTCCGGCCCAGGCCTGGACGGCCTCCAGCGTGAGCGCCGTCGCGCCCTCGTGGCTCACGCAGACGAGCACGCCGGCCTCGCGCTGGGGACGCAGGACGAGCTCGAGCGCCTGCACGGCGTCGCCTCCCGTCTGCGCTGCATGGAACGACGTGCCGCAGCCGGTGAAGAGCAGCTTCGCGTTCGGTAAGCGCCGATCGGTGGGCACGGTGCGCAGCCACTCCGGCTGGGCCGTCATCGCCGCGCGCGTTAGCTCGCCGTTCGCCATGCGGCTCTCTATACCATCGGCGGCGCCGTGAGCACCTTCGAACGACATGTCCTGCCCAACGGGCTACGCGTGCTGACCGCGCCGATGGAGCAGGCCCAGTCGGTCTCGTGCTTCGTCATGCTCGCCGCGGGCGCGCGTTACGAGACGAGCGAGTCGAACGGAATCGCGCACTTCGCCGAGCACATGTTCTTCAAGGGAACGGATCGGCGCCCGACCGCACGCGACATCTCCACGGAGATCGACTCCATCGGCGGCGAGTTCAATGCGTTCACCGGCAAGGAGATCACCGGCTACTACGTCCGCTGCGCGGGCGAGAGCCGCGACATCGCGCTCGACGTGCTCGTCGACATGCTGCGCCACTCGCGCTTCGATTCCGAGGAGATCGACCGTGAGAAGGGCGTGATCATCGAGGAGATGAACATGTACTTCGACACGCCGCGCGACTACGTCTCCGGCGTTTTCGACGACCTCATGTACGGCGACCACCCGCTTGGCTGGGACATCCTCGGCCGCAAGGAGACGGTCCAGGGCGCCACGCGCGAGACGTTCTTCTCGTACCTCGACCGTTGGTACACGGCGTCGAGGATGGTGGTCGGTGTCGCCGGGGCCGTCGGCCCGGGGCTCGACGAGAAGCTCATGGAGCTGCTCGGCGACCTGCCAGAGGGCGGTGGCGGCTCGCCGGAGCCCGCCGCCCGGTCACCCAACGAGACGCGCGTCAAGCTGCACACGAAGCAGTCGGACCAGGCACACATCTGCATCGGCTTTCGCACGTATGAGATCGCGCACCCCGACCGCTACGTGGTCGAGCTCCTGCGGGCCGTGCTCGGGGGCGGCATGTCGTCGAGGCTCTTCACCGAGGTACGCGAGCGGCGCGGGCTTGCGTACTACGTGTTCGCGGTGATCCAGGGCTACGCGGACACCGGCTCGCTGTTCACGCAGGCCGGGGTCGACATCAAGCGCATCGACGAGGCGATATCGACGGTCGTCGCCGAGCTGAGGAAGATCGCCGAGGAGCCCGTGCCCGCGATCGAGCTCGAGAAGGCGCGCGCGTACACGAAGGGGCGTTTTGTGCTCTCGCTCGAGTCGCCGCAGGGGATGAACCGTTTCGGCCTGCTGCGCGAGGTGCTCGAGAACACGCACCCCGACCCGAGCGAAGTGCTAGCCGGGCTGGGCGCTGTGACGGCTGACGACGTGCAGCGCGTCGCGCAGGACCTCATCACCGACGACGCCCTACGGCTCGCCCTCGTCGGGCCGTTCGACGACGCGGACCGTTTCGAGGCCCTCCTCCCCTGATCGGGGCGCCGCCACCTCCTCCCCTTCCGCCTCCGGCTCTCCGCGCACCTGCGCCGTACGAGGTCTC
>JBOGZW010000173.1:0-2573 GCA_050697575.1 Gaiellaceae bacterium
GCGCCCGACTGCACGTTCACCACGGCACCGCGGAGATTCCGGCCTCGGTGAAGCGGGTCGGCGAGCGATACGCGCAGCTGCGCCTCACGGCGCCCGCCGTAGCCGCCCGCGGAGACCGTTTCGTGCTCCGCGGGGGTACAACCGTCGGCGGCGGGCGCGTCGTCGACCCCGCTCCCCCACGCCATGCGAGCCTCGAGCGGCTCGAGCTGCTCGAGCGGGGGGACGTGGCCGCCACCGTGCACGCCCCCGTTCGACTCGCCACACTGCGACATCTCGTCGACGACACGCCGGACGGGCTCGGCGAGGCCGGCGGCTGGATCTTCTCCGAGTCGTGGCTCGCCGAGTACCGGAGCGAGGTCGAGCGGAAGCTCGACGCGGCCGATCCTCTCGATCCCGGCGTTCCGCCGCCGTCCGAGCCGTGGGCGGCCGACCTCGTGCCGCTGCTCGGGCTGGAGCGACGCGGCGCCAAGCTCTACCGGCCCGGATCTGCGGGGGCTCTAGGCGATCGCGGGCAGGCTGCCGCGGAGCTCGAGGGGCGGCTCGGCCTGGAGCCCGTCAAGGTGGACGACCAGGCGCTCGCCCGCTATCTCGAGGAGCAGGGCACGCTCGTACGGGTAGGCGACGGCTACGCCGTCTCGCGAGATGCATTCGACGAGGCGCGCGCGATCCTCGTCGAGGAGTGCGGCTCCGCGGGCAGCATCACGCTCGCCCGCTTCCGCGACCTGCTCGGAGTCGGCCGGCGCACGGCACAGCTTCTCCTCGAGCGGTTCGACGCAGACGGCGTCACACGCCGCGTCGGCGACGGTCGCGTGCTGCGACGCGCGGCGAAGGGGAGCTGACGATGCGCGGGTGGATCCCAGGCATCCTGATTGCGTGCGGCGCCGCCCTGTTTCTCGTGTGGGGCTCGCTGGCCGAGACGGACTCGCCGCCGAGGCTCGATGCACGCTCGTCGACAGTCCTCACCTCTGGCATCGTCGCCAGCGTCACGGACGGCGACACGATCCGCCTGGCCGACAACCGCCGCGTTCGGCTCGTCCAGATCGACGCGCCCGAGCGTCCCTCGGGCGAGTGCTATGCCGAGAGGGCGACGAGCGTGTTGACCCGGCTCGCACCCGTCGGGGACACGGTCTCGCTACGCCTCGACCGAGCGCTCGACGCGAGAGACGAGCACGGACGCGTCCTCGCGTACGTCACGTCCGGCAAGCAGAACCTCAACCTCGAGATCGTGGAGCTGGGCGCGGCGGCGCCCTACTTCTTTCGCGGCAAGCGCGGTCAGTATGCGGAAGACCTCATGCGGGCCGCCATGCGGGCCAAGGCGGCCGGACGAGGGCTGTGGGGTGCCTGCCCGGGGACGACCCTCGATCCCAGCCGCCCGGTGAACGCACGCAAATAGGCGTTGAGCGGCACCGGATCGGAAACCCCTAGGCATGGAGACAATCGTATTCGTTCCACGCTGCGGGGAGGTCTCGCGCGCGGTCTAGGGTCTGCGACGGCTGCCGACGTAGATCAGCGCAGCCGCCCCCAGGCCGAAGAGCACGCCTGCCAGAAGCACCCCAAGAGCGATCCAGATCAGTGGATCCACTTCGGCGCCGACGCGTAGTTCGGTCGTCACGCCGGCCGATCCATCGGCGTTCATCGCCACAATGACCCAGTCGCCGTCCTCGACGTCCCAGTCGAGCACCCGCTCGCCGGTGCCAGTTGTCGATGCCACCCAGAAGGTCTGCATGCCGGGCGGCGATCCCGGCGCTCCGCCGCGCCTTATCGCGTAGTCGGGATCACCCACGTCGGTGACGACCGCGCGCCGAACGTCCCCGAGGTACGTCTCCGCATCGGCCTCGTCCGCGATCCCGACGAACACCGGCCGCTCGCTCTCGCTCTCGATGCGCACCGTGCCGATCAGCGAGTCGATCACCCATTGCGGCACCTCCGCGCCGACGTCGAGGGTCTCCGACACGAGCGCGAACGTGCCCGTGTCGAACTCCTCGCTGGGCGACATGAGAAAGCCGTCTGCGTTGCGCTGCGTCTGGTCGTAGACCACGCCGGTGACGCCGCCCGCCAGCAGGCCCAGTGAGATGAGCGCCAGGATGCTGCCGGCGACGATCGCCACGATCCTGCCTGCAGTCCACTTCCTCGCAGGCGCAGCCTCGGCGACCGCCGCCTCCGGGACAGCCGCCGGTTCGAAGAGCCGCGGCTCGGGCGCGACGTCGGCCTCTCCCTGGTCGAGCCGGAACGGCGGGTAGCGGTCCGTCATCAGCCCCGCGTACGCGGCTACGCGGAAGACCCAGCGGTCGAGGCCGAGCACGAAGTCGAAGATCCCCCGCGGATAGCGCGTCGTGAACAGCAGCGCCACGCCCGCGATGAGGACGAGGGCGGTGATCAGCCCGGGCCCCCAGTAACCCTTGTCCCACCAGAGGAACCAGCCGCCCCCGCCCACGAGGATCGCGACGAGGATGTACTGCGGGATGGCAAGCAGCCACCACTTGACGAGGACGAGCCCGCGCGAGAGCCGCTCCGGGTGGTCGACCTCGAGCTTCGCCGGGTAGTCCGCGACCTCGTCCAGCGTGAACGGCGGG
>JBOGZW010000174.1:0-2567 GCA_050697575.1 Gaiellaceae bacterium
CTGCGCGTTCGCCTGCGCCGCGAACTCGGGCGACGGCGCGTAGCGCCGCTTCTCGTGGAGGAGGGTTTCGATGCTCTCGTTCATGGTTCGAGGTCGTAGGGATAGTCGGTGAGGTTCTCGCAGCCGCCCTCTGTGACGAGCACGAGATCCTCGAGGCGGCACCCGCCGAAGCCTGGACGGTAGAGCCCCGGCTCCACAGTGACGACGTCGCCCGCGACGAGCGGTGACGCCGGTGCGATCCCCATGCCGGGGTCCTCGTGCACCTCGAGGCCGACCCCGTGGCCGAGCCCGTGGAAGAACCCCTCCTCCAGCGTCTGGCCGATGTCCTTTGTCAACAGGGTCTTGTAGCCGTGCTCCTGAAAGAGCTCGCACGTTCCGCGGTAGAGCTCGTGACCGGACGCGCCCGCACGCACGCCGGCGATCGCCTCATCGAGCCCCTGCTTCACGAGCCGGTGGTACTCGACGAGCTCCGTGGGCGCCTCGCCGACGCAGTACGTCCTCGTCATGTCTGCGTGGCAGCCGGTCTCCCGGTCCTTCGGCCAGAGGTCGATGACGATCGGCTCTCCCGGCGAGATCGGTCCCGAGCCCATCTCGTGGCCGACGGCGCTCTGACCGCCGTGGGAGACAATGAACTCGTCCGCCGCCATGTCGTAGGCGGTGAAGACCTCGCCGATCTCCTGCTTGATCCGCTCGGAGGTGAGCGGCTCGCCGTCCAGCATCAGCACGTCACCGCTTGCGTCGGCAGAGCGCAGAAGATCGCGCGCCCTGCCCATCGCCGCCTCGGCTGCGCGCTGAGCCCTGCGGATCCCCTCCAGCTCGGCCGCGTTCTTCACCCGCCTGCGTCGCGTGAACTCCTCGCGGTCGACGGCGAGCTCGAGCCCCGCAGCGCGCAGGTGGTCCGCGAGCTCGACGGGAAAGCCCGGCGGGACGACGGCCGACTCGATGCCGATCGAGCGGCAGGCCCGCTCGGCGACGTGGAGGTACAGCTCTGCTCGTGGGATGCCCTGTTCGAGCAGCTCCTCCCAGCCCAGCTCATCCCACGACAGCACGTCCAAGCCCGTCTCGCGCACGCGCGGCACCTCGAGCGAGTGGATGGCGACGATCCGCCTGCCGTCCCGCTCCGCATAGAGAAACGGGTCGGGGATGGGGACGGCCACCTCGTGGCGTAGCTCCGGCGAGCGCAACGTGTCTCCGTAGATGAGGGTGTCGGGCACGAGGCGCAATGCTAAACGCCGCCACTAGACTCAGGGTCGTGGATACCGCTGTCGATCGTGCGCTCGAGCTCTCGGCGATCTGGGACGAAAAGCTCCGCGCCGACCTGCCCCAGTGCGAGATCTTCGACGTCCATACGCACATCGGCGACGACATCGACGGCATGCGTGGCCGCGCGGACGAGCTGCTGTCGATCATGGACGCGTACGGCATTGCCCAGGCGTTCACGTTCTGCATGGACGAGCCCGACCGCCATCCGGCGTTCAGCGCAGCGAACGACCGCACGCTCGCATGGGCTGAGGAAACCGGCGGGCGGCTAGTCCCATTCGTGCGCCTCGACCTCGCCGAAAGCGCGATTGACGAGGCCGAGCGCTGTCTCGACCGCGGTGCGCGCGGCATCAAGCTCCATCCTCGGGCCCAGGGCTTTCTCCTCACCGACGAACGGCTGGAGCCGGTGTTCGCTCTCGCGGCGGAGCGGCGCGTCCCGATCCTCATCCACGGCGGCCGCGGGCTGCCTCCGATCTCGGCCGGTCTCGCAAGGCTCGTCGACCGCCACCCCGAGGCCGAGCTGATCATCGCCCACGCGGGCATCGCCGACATGGCCGGGCTGGCCCACGTCTTCGGGTCGCGCGCGGGCGTCTTCTTCGACACCTCCGCCTGGAGCCCCGTCGACCTGCTCGACTTCTACCGCCAGGTCTCTCCCGAGCAGGTGCTGTACGCCTCCGATTACCCGTACGGGCAGCAGCCGAGCTCGCTGCTCATCGCCGTGCGGACGGCGCGGGCGGCCGGGTTCGACGACGACCAGCTGCGCGCGATGCTCTGGGGGAACGCGCTGCGCATCGCGACCGGCGAGCCGCCGGCCGAGCCCACGCCCCCACGCGGGTCGGACGTGTTTACGCAGCCAATGATCTTCGCCCGCATCCACGGCTACCTCTCGATGGCGACGCCGCTGCTCTGGATGCGCCAGCCGGACACGTTCGGCGTGCTCGGGCTCGCTCTCAACGCGTGCGAGGAGCGAAACGGCGCGGCGGAGACGGAGGAGCTCGACCAGATCCGCGAGCTCATCGCCTGCGCGAAGGATCTCTGGAGCACGCTGCCGGACATCGAGGACGACCGGCAACGCATCGACACGACGCGCCTGACGTTCCGCATGCTCCACGTCGCCGACATCGTCGCGGTCACGCCAGGTGCCTGAGCTCAGGCTCAGCGTCAACGGCGAGGCGCGCACGCTCGAGATCGAGGGGCGCACGCTGCTCGTCCATGCGCTGCGCGATGGGCTCGGCCTGACGGGAACGCACGTCGGCTGCGACACGAGCCAGTGTGGCGCCTGCACGGTCCTTCTCGACGGCCGCGCC
>JBOGZW010000175.1:0-2560 GCA_050697575.1 Gaiellaceae bacterium
GGCCACGCGCGCGTCAGGCCCGAGGGTGACTGGCTCGACGATCATGCCCGACTCCGAGCGCTTGACCTTGTCGACCTCGCCCGCCTGGTCGGCGATCGAGAGGTTGCGGTGGACGACGCCGATGCCGCCGATGCGCGCGAGCGCGATCGCCATCGCCGCCTCCGTGACCGTGTCCATGGCCGCCGAGACGACGGGGATCCGCAGCTCGACCGACCGCGTGAAGCGCGTCGTCGTGGCCACGTCGTTCGGTAGGACGTGCGACTCCGCCGGGACGAGCAGGACGTCGTCGAACGTCAGGCCCTCCCGCGCGAACTTCTCCTCGAGCGCCAGCAACCGCTCGATCCGGCCGAGCTCGAGATCCGTATGCACTTGGTCCGTCAAGTGCGTATGAACGGTAGCAGCGCTATGCGCTGGTGACTATGCGCTGGCGACGGCGGTGAGCTCTTCTACGTGGACGTCCGGCAGCAGCCGCCCGAGATCCGCGGGATCGAACCTGCCGGCGCCCACCGAGAGCGTCGACGCAGCACCGGCGGCCACGGCCCTGCGCAGGGCGTCCTCGGGAGTCGCGTCCTCGAGCCAGGCGGCGATGAATCCTGCGAGCAGCACGGCGCCGGCTCCGACGCCGGAGACCATCTCGACCGTGGGCGTCTCGGCCCGGAACCGCTTGGGTTGGCCGCGTTCGACGCGCACCGAGGCGAAACAGCCGCGCTCGAACGTGATGAGCGCGTTACGGGCGCCGAGATCCTCGAGCCGCTCGAGCGCGTCGAGAAAGTCGCCGTCCTCCGAGAACTCCTGTCCGACCACTGCCTCCGCCTCGGTGCGGTTCGGCGAGACGAGGAACGGCTCGGCCTCGAGCCCTGCCCGCAATGGCTCGCCCTCAGCGTCGAGGACTGTGAGAACGCCGCGTCGCGCGAGGGTGCGGATCGCCTCGGCGTAGAAGTCGTCGGCGACTCCCCGCGGGAGCGTCCCGGCGAAGACGACGAGCTCGGCGCCGCGCGCGAGGTAGTCGAGCTTCTCCAAAAGCACCTCGAGCTCGGACTCCTGGACGAGCGGGCCCCACTCGATGACCTCGGTGAACGTCCCCGAAGTGGGGTCGGCAACCGCCGTCGACGTCCGCGACTCGTCCTCAATGCGCACGAAGTCGGCGAGGATCGCCTCCTCGGCGAGCTCCTCGAGGATGCGCCGCCCGTTGCGCCCCCCCGCGAGGCCGGTCGCGACAACGGGCACGCCGAGCGTCTTGAGCGCCCTGGCGACGGTGATCCCCTTGCCGCCGGCGAGCGTCAGCTTCTCGCTGGCGCGGTGCCGCTGCCCTTCCTTGAAGTTGGGCACCGTCAGCACGCGGTCGAGCGCGGCGTTCATGGTGACGGTGACAATCACGGCGACAGTTCCTAACTGACCCAGTCGAAGACGTTGTCCACGGTCTCGCTCGCGTACCAGCCGACGCGGCCGAGGAGGCTCGGCGCAGTGACGGCCCGTGACGCGACGAGCGGCGAGGAGGCTATCAGCCGGCCCTGCCGGTAGACGCGCACCGAGCCGAGGCGCTGTCCCTTCGTGACCGGGAGCGAGACGGTGCTCGGACTGACGACCTCCTCCGTGACCGGCTTGCCGAGCCGAAGGACGCGCATTTGATCGCGCGCTGCCACGAGTCCGAGCCGGCCCTTGTCGTATGGGAGCGCGGCAGTCGCATACGTGCGTCCGGCCTTCACGATCGGCATCTGGCGGAACTGGGAGATCCCCCATGCCAGGAGCCGCGTGAGATCGCCGTTGCGGCGGACGCGAGTTGGCTCCCCCAGCAGCGTCGCGTAGACGACGAAGCCCGGGCCTTGGGCAGCGGCGACCTGCGACCAGCCAGCGCCACCCGTGTGGCCCGTCTTCACGCCCAGAAGGCCGGGGAATGCATAGAGCAGGTCGTTCCAGGTCTTGAGGCGCCTCCCGCCGGAGATCGTCGCGTCCGTCCTGCGCACGATGCCGCGAATCGCCGGGTTGCGCATCGCCACCCGAGCAAGCTTCGTCACGTCGCGCGCGGACGAGTAGTTCCCCGGCGCGTCGAGCCCATCCGGGTTCGCAAATCTCGTGTCGCGAAGGCCGAGCGAGCGCGCCTTCGCGTTCATCATGTCGACGAAGGCAGCGCGATCGCCGCCGCCGACGTGGTCCGCGAGCGCCGCCGCCGCATCGTTCGCGCTCTGAATGAGCGCCGCCTGCACGAGCTCGCGCACCGTCAGCCGCTCACCGGGCTTGAGGAAGATCGACGACTCACCGCGCGCGGCCGCCGCGCCCGTGACGGTGACGACGCTGTCGAGCCGCTCATGCTCGAGCACCACGAGCACCGTCATGAGCTTCGTGATGCTCGCGATCGGAACGCGCAGCCGTGCGTTCTTCGCAAGCACAACGTCGCCCGTGGTCGCGTTCTCGACGAGGTAGGCGCTGCCGCCGACCTGCGGCGCGCCGGCGAAGGCCGGCGCGGCGAGCACGAGAAAGAGTGCGAGCAGAGCCCCCGGGCGCGTCTGCACGGCCGCGGATGCTATCTCACGCGAATCCGCTGGCCGATGCGGAGCGCCGT
>JBOGZW010000176.1:0-2537 GCA_050697575.1 Gaiellaceae bacterium
TCCGAAGGTAGCGGGCCTCGCTGTACGCGTACAGGCGGGTCGTGGCCGTGAGGATGTATGCGTACGGCTGTGGCGGGCTGACGAGCTGCGTCGGCGGCGAGAGGGCGATGAACGGGATCTTGCCCTGGCTCGCGATGGCGCCGGTCGCGACCGCGGCCGCGGCGTTCCCGGACCCGAAGATCGCGACGTACTTCCGGTCGCTGATGAACTTCTGCACGTTCTGCACTGCCTGTGACGGGTTCGACGCGTTGTCGAGAACGTCCACCACGACCTTTCTGCCCTTGATCCCGCCGCGGGCGTTCCAGTACTTGACAACTGCGTCGACGGTCTGGCGGTCGCTCTGGCCGACGAGTTGCGTCGGGCCCGTCAGTGGCGCGTCCATGCCGAAGTAAATCGGTCCCCCCTGGTCCGTGCTCGTCGCGGACGCCGACGCGAAGACGAGGGAGACGACCGCAGCAGCGGCGGCCACGACGCCACCGGTCTTGCTCCTCCTCATGAAACGCTCCTTTCGGTATCGGACAGGCAGCCTGCCTGGCGCGCCGAGTTTAAGGGAGCCTGCAACCCTTGTCCAGACTCCCAAGACGTGAGATTGAGGAAGCCTGGAAGCCCCGTGAGGGCGGGGCGATATGCCACATCGGCGAAGCGTTGACGTCGGAGGAGTCGGCACGCACTTCGCCGCCGGGCCTGTGCGCGAGCGTTCGGTTGGCGTCGAAGACGAAGCCCCTGACGCCGTCGAGGTGCACGGCGCCCCTATGCGGGCGGGTCCGAGCCCGCCTCGACGATCGTCACCGTGCCGGCCGTCCCGTCGACGCGGATCGTCTGCCCCGTACGGATCTGCGCCGTCGCCCGGCCCGTGCCGACGACGGCGGGCAGGCCGTACTCACGGCAGACGATCGCGGCATGGGACATCACGCCGCCGATATCCGTGACCACCGCCTTGACGTTCGAGAAGATCGGCGCCCAGGCAGGCGACGTGATCGGGCAGACAAGGATGTCGCCGTCGCGCACGTCTCTGATCTGGCGGACGTCGATGACCACGCGTGCGACGCCCTCGACCGTTCCCGGGGACGCCGCCGCTCCGCGCAGCTCGACTCCACCGTCCTGCTGTCGCGCCCACTCGTTCACCCGCTCGGTCGTGATGCCCCAGAGCATGATCACGGCCGGATCCATGATCGCCTCGGGCGCGACGCCCAGCGCCGGAGGCGGTGTCCACTCCGCGAGCCGCTCCAGCAGTTCCTTGCGTCGCGCGACGATCGGCGGCCAGTGCTTGGGGCCGAGTGGCTCGCCGCCTGCAGCCCACGCGAGGAGTAGGTCGTTGAGCGCCGCTCCGACCTCCTCCCGGGTCAGGTGGAACACGTCCTCGGCTTCCTCGAGAAAGCGGTGTGTCTCGAGCAGGTCGCCGAACTCTCGCACCTTGTTCCACCAGCGCGTGAGGAACCAGTAATCGCAGTAGAACTTGTGCTCCTCGACGAACGGGAAGACCCGGCGCGACAGCGCAAGCAGCTCCTCGAACGTCTTCCGGGCCTCGTCGCCGAGCAGCGCGCCGTACTCCTCCGACAGCCGGTCTCGCTCGCGCTGGATCTCCTCGGTCGGACGCTCGATCTCCTCGCCTGCCTTCAAGGCCCGGACGTAGCCGATCAGCGACGCATACGGGATGCTCGGGTCGTCGAGCCAGCTGCCGTAGTAGTGGTAGAGGCCGTCGCCCGTGGCCATGTTGAACCACGGGTCCTTGACCCGCTCGAGCTCTTCGAGCCACGCCTGGCCGGCATCCGAGGTCGAGAGCTCGGCGTCGATCGCGTCGGGGGTGCGGCCGTCGACGAACGCCGCATCGACACCGGTGTCGACGGCCAGGCGGGCCAGCCGCCGCAGCTCGGCGTCCGGCCTGAACAGCACGACGTCGATCCCGGCGATCATCTGCGCGACGTGCTGGTCGGGGATGTCCGGGAGCTGGCTCTTGCAGAAGTCGGCGAACGTCATGTACGCCCCGTAGCCGAGCATCAGCAGCTCGAAGTGGTGCTGCCAGGCGAGGTCGCCGCAACGGAGCGTGCGGTCGTAGGTCTCGAGTAGCTCGAAGAACGTGGACTGTTGCGTGTCGTCGAGCATGAGCTCGTCCGAGTCGTATTCGGAGAGATCCGGCACGCGGAGCTCCGTGAGCTGCGCGATGAGCGCCTGCATCTTCTCCTTCCACTTCTCGTACAGCTCCTCCCAGTGCTCGAAGTAGTAGCCGGCTCGGCGCTGGAAGAACTCTGCACGCTCGGCGATCTTCTCCTGGTCCAGCACCGGGTTGCCCGAGATGTAGACGTACCCGTTGACGATGCGGTACTCGATGCCCATCGCAGGCGGCACGGCGAAGAAGCGGTTCTGCCATTCGGCGAAGGCCTGATATGGCGAGTCGACGCAGAAGACGTCGAACGCCGGCATCGGCAGCGGGAAGTGCATCGAGTTCCAGAACCAGAAGCGCTGCTCGTCCGTCTCGCGCCGCCGCTCGTCGAACACGGCGTAGTACGGGTACATCTCCTGCCAGCCCTCGCAGCCGG
>JBOGZW010000177.1:0-2501 GCA_050697575.1 Gaiellaceae bacterium
CGCTCTACGTTGCAAGCGCCGACGGCAGCCAACAACGGTGGCTGACGCTTCACGCGTTCCCGAACTCTCCTGCCTGGTCCCCTGGAGGAGGGAAGATCGCCTTCGAGAGCGACCGGGACGGCGGCTCCCCGCAGATCTACGTCATGAACGCCGACGGCAGCGGGCAGCGGAACCTCACGCGTACCCACGCGTACGAACGAGCTCCCGTCTGGTCGCCCGACGGGCGAAGGATCGCGTTCTCAACCGCGCGCCACGGGTTTCCCGTCCTCTACGTCATGAACGCCGACGGAAGCGGCCAGCGGCGGCTGACGCGCACCCGCGATGCGATAGAGCACGGTGCCACCTGGTCGCCCGACGGCCGGAGGATCGCGTTCGGCCGGGGCTGGCGCGACGTCAAGCCCGAGATCTTCGTGATGAACGCAGACGGGAGCGATGAGCGCCGCCTCACAGACAACGACGCAGTCGACAACAGTCCCTTCTGGTCGCCCGACGGTCGGACGATCGCCTTCGTGAGCGAGCGTGACGGCAACGCCGAGGTCTATGCCATGAACGCGGACGGGAGCGACCAGCGGAACCTCACGCGCAACCCCGCGAAGGAGAGCTGGCTTGCCCGGTCAACCCACGGCCGGCAGATCGCCTTCGAGAGGAGGCGCAGCGGTCGCTCCGAGGTATGGGTCATGAACGCCGACGGCAGCGGTCAGCAGAGGCTGACGCGAAATGGGCGGCAGCCTCAGTGGTCGGCTGACGGGCGGAAGATCGCTTTCGTGAGCACACGCGACGGCAACCCGGAGGTCTATGTCATGAACGCCGACGGCAGCGGTCAGCGAAACGTCACCCGGAGCCCGTGGGACGAGAGCGTCTTTGCCTGGGCGCCGGTGAGCTGAGAGAGGTCGGCCCGGCCGTGGGCAGCGGCGGCGACCGGCTACCGTTGCACCCTTCGCACGTCGATCGAGGAGGAGACCATGTCCGTCCAACGCGAGGGCGGCTGCGCCTGCGGCGCGGTCCGCTACCGGCTCTCGTCCGATCCGCTCATCACGCACTGCTGCCACTGCCTCAACTGCCAACGCCAGACCGGCAGCGCGTTCGTCATCAACCTCCTCATCGAGCACGATCGAGTCGAGTTGCTGTCCGGCGATCCTCAGCCGATCGACGTACCCCGCGACGATGGCAGCACACAGCGGATCTACCGCTGCCCAACGTGCCAGATCGCGGTCTACAGCCAGTACAACCGGCCCACCGTGCTCTTCGTTCGCGGGGGAACGCTCGACGAGCCCTCGAGCATCGAACCCGACGTCCACATCTTCACGAAGTCCAAGCTGCCGTGGGTCGCGATTCCCGACTCCGCGCCGGCGTTCGACGTCTTCTACGACGTGAACGCCGTGTGGCCGGCCGCCAGTCTCGAACGCGTCGAGGCGCTCAGAGCGCGGGCCGGCCCGGACGATAGCGAACGATGAATTCCGCACCGCTTCCGCGTCGTAGTCTCTGACGCAACCGAGGGAAGGAGTGCGGGATGGGCAAGTTGGTGGTCACCGAGTTCGTGTCGCTCGACGGCGTCATGCAGGCGCCCGGCGGCGAAGACTTCAAGTACCCGGGTTGGACGTTCGAGTTCGATCGCGGGGATGACGGGAACGCGTTCAAGCTCCAGGAGACCATGGAGAGCGACGTGCTCCTGATCGGACGCGTCACCTACGAGAGCTTCGCCGGCGCGTGGCCTTCACGAGAGGGCGAGTTCGCCGACAAGTTCAACACCATGCCGAAGTACGTCGTGTCATCGACCCTCGAAGACCCGGAGTGGAACAACACGACGGTGCTCAAGGGCGACGCCGTGGAGGAGACCTCCAAGCTCAAGGAGGAGACCGACGGGATCATTCAGATCCCAGGGAGCCTTCGGCTCGTTCAGGCGCTGCTCGAAGGCGACCTCGTCGACGAGCTGCACCTCATGGTGTTCCCGGTCGTGCTCGGCACCGGACGGCGCCTGTTCGGCGAGATGAGCGAGAAGACGGACTGGCGACTCGTCGAGTCGAAGCCGGTCGGGCCGGACGGCATCCTCGTTCTGATCTACGAGCGGAACAGGTAATGGAGGAGCCGTTGCCGGGGCTCTCCGGTAGCAAGGCCTATGAGCCGGATTCTCTGTCAGAACTGCGTGACTTGGGCCAGTCGTGCGGAGTTTGCCTCGCCCATTCGACGTCCACACGAGACGCATGCTCCGCCTCGACGACGGCGCGTCTCATCCGCGTCACCAGGCCGTTCCAGACGAGGATCGAGCCTGCGGCCGCCTCGTCGGGCCTGATCTTCGCCGCGGCGTTGCGCAGCACCCTCACGAGGCGGCCCGCTTCTCGGCGAGCGCCGCGACGGGAGCCGTCGAGGCCACCTGCGCGCGTCCCTCCGAGGACCGCGCCACGAGGTGCTTTACAACGCGCTCGGTATCTCTACTCGTGCCCGCGATGAGCATCGATGTGAACGAGTGCAGGAACAGCATCCCCACGACGTAGAGGCCGGGC
>JBOGZW010000178.1:0-2482 GCA_050697575.1 Gaiellaceae bacterium
TAGCAGTAGTCAGAGGGCGTAGAGCCCGCGCTTGCCGATACCGGCGGCCCGACGAAGCCCGAACGCGTGGAGGTTGCCGGCCGAGTCTGCGATGAGCACCTCGTCCCTGGCGTAGGCGATCGGCGCTAGCACCCCGCCAGGCAGCCCCACGCTCCAGAGCACCTCGCCCGTCCTTGCGTCGAGGGCGAACGCCTTCCGGTCGAAGCCGCCGGGAACGAACACGAGGTCATCGACGATCAGTGGCGGCGACTTAGCACCTCGACCTACGCCGGGGGCCGTCCACGTCGGCCTCGCTGGAAGCGCGCAGCCGGGGCCGCCTGGAAGCCGACGACGGCGTCGAGCGTCCGCGTCTGCCCTTCTTCGTCGTAGTCCCGCGCGTTAGAGATGAACAGCATGTTGAGATCGGGCGAGTAGCTGGGCTGCGAGATGAAGGCACTGGCAAGGTCCTCCGGCCCGACGCGGGAGCTCCAAAACGGTCCACCGCCGAGGCCGTCGCGCCACCAGGCGTAGACACGACCGTTCTTCGCGTTCGCAGCGGCGAGCGGCGGGCAGCCAGGCGGCTGGAAGAGGAGCGGCGCCGCTCCGAAGTCATTGTCCTCGACGTACGGGAGGCCCTCGTCAGAGATGGCCAGTCTGCGGATCGATCGACACCCCGGCGTAGCCCCAGATGCCGCCCATGTTGTTCGGCCCCCCGACGACGTCGAACGTCGCCGCGATTCGTCCGACGACGACGTCCACGGCGACGAGGCGGCCGTCGGCGAGATATCCGTCCGGGTCGGCCTTGTCGCAGTAGCTCGCAACCGGAACGTAGAGACGGTCTCCGCGTACGGCCAAGCCACCCCAGACGTACTCGGCGCCGGTGAACTGGACAATTCGCAGCGGCCAGCCGGCAGCGTCTCACCGGTGACAGGTCGAGCGCATGGAGCAGGCCGTCGGCGCCGATCGTGTACAGACGCCCACGTGTGCGATCGACGACGGGCGTCGACGAGATGCCGTACGTGGAGCCGCATGTCGCGATCGTGGCACTCACGTTTCGCTTCCAGAGCACTGTGCCGTCGTACGCGAGGAGGGCGGCAACGGTCCCGGCGTTCGTGGCGACGAAGATCACATCCTCGCGCCCCGAGCCGAACGGCACGTCCTCGGCGTAGAGCGGCGACGCCACGAGGCGCCCGCCGACATTGACCGTCCAGCGTTCGACGATGTCGCGCACCGTCTCCGACGAGAGCCCGGCAGCAGTCGCAGTCGGCACATGGTTCGTGAGAAGGTCGCCGCCACCGTAACGCGGCCAGTCGGCTGCAACGGACGGGACGGCGAAGAGGAGCGCGAAGCCGGCGACGATCGCTAGTCGTCGCAGGTGCGCGTGCACGAGCGGTGGGGAATCACATCTTTCGTCAGCGCGTGCAAAATCGCCGGATGCGAACGTGGGGGGAGTTGCTCGGCGACGACGAGCCACAGGAGGATTCAGAGCCGGAGACCGCCGGCTTCCTCGGCCGGCTGCGCGGCTCGCTGAGCCGCAGCCGCCGGGGGATCTGGCAGCGGTTGTCAGGATTCGATCCTCTCGACGACGAGTCGTGGGAAGGGCTCGAGGAGGCCCTGATCGGCGCAGACGTGGGCGTAGCGGCGACCGACGTTCTCGTCGAGCGGCTGCGTGAGCGCCGGGATCTCAACGAGCTCGACGTCGCGCTGGCCGAGGAGATCGAGGCGCTGCTCGGAGAGCCGGAGACGCTGTCCGTCGACGACCGGCCTAGCGTTGTGCTCGTCGTCGGCGTCAACGGCACGGGGAAGACGACGACGATCGGCAAGCTCGCATTTCGGCTCCGTGAGCACGGCCGCGACGTCGTCGTCGCGGCGGCTGACACGTTTCGCGCCGCCGCAGGCGAGCAGCTCGAGATCTGGGCGCAGCGCGCAGGAGCGGACTACGTCGGGTCTGCGCGTGGAGGGGATCCCGCGGCGGTCGCGTTCGACGCCGTTGAGGCGACGCTCGCCCGTGGCCGCCACGTGGCAATCGTCGACACCGCCGGCCGCCTTCACACGCAGGTCGGGCTGATGGAGGAGCTGAAGAAGGTGCGTCGCGTCATCGAGCGCAGGCTGGAGGGCGCGCCGCACGAGACGCTGCTCGTGCTCGATGCGACCACGGGTCAGAACGGCCTCCAGCAGGCGCGGCTATTCCACGAAGCCGTAGGCGTGACAGGGGTCTGTCTGACGAAGCTCGACGGCTCTGCCAAGGGAGGCATCGTGCTGCCGGTCGCGGTCGAGCTCGGCCTGCCACTGAAGCTCATCGGCATCGGCGAAGGCTTGGAGGATCTGCGCCCGTTCGACGCCGGCGACTTCGCCCGCGCGCTCGTCGGCCGCGAGGACGACTAGAGGCTTGATGTGAAACGGCGGGTTCCGGCAGGGACCCGCCGTTTGCGCACGAAAGAGGGCTTCCAGACGTGTCCCTCGAGATGGAGGCTCGAGATGACCACCGATCTGGAAGCCCTTG
>JBOGZW010000179.1:0-2405 GCA_050697575.1 Gaiellaceae bacterium
CGCCAACTCGAAGCACTCGGCTACGCCGTCACGCTGGAGGCACCCCCCATGGCCGCATAAACCAGCCCGCACGTAGGGGCCGTTCATTTTCGGGTCAGAGAGGGGGTCCATGGGGGAACCATGGGTTCCCCCACCCTGGGTCCGCTGCTCTATCCACTGAGCTACGGGGGCACGGAGCCACGATAGCCGAGCTCCGCGCCGAGGCTACGTCCGGGCGCGCGCTTCCGCGGGCCGCTCGGTGCGTACCTGAGCTCGCCCCTTCCCGTCGTGTGGCGGCTCGATCGTGATCCCCGGCAGCACGCGGTCGAGCCAGCGCGGCATGTACCACGTCTTCTCGCCGAGCAGCGTGAAGAACGACGGCACGAGCGTCATGCGCACGACGAGCGCGTCCGTGAGGATCGCGATCGCGAGCAGGATCCCGAACTCCTTCGAGACACGCTCGGGCGTGAGGATGAACGCGGAGAAGACCGTTCCCATGATCACGGCCGCTGCGACGACGACGCGCCCGATGGCCGCGATGCCCTGCTCGACCGCCTCGCGTGTGTTCAGGCCGTGCACGTGCTCCTCCCGGATGCGGCTCATGAGGAAGACCATGTAGTCCATCGAGAGGCCGAAGAGGATCGCGAAGGCGATGGGCGGGACGAAGGTCTCGATCGGCCCCGTCCGGTCGAGGCCGGTCAGGGAGAGCAGATGGCCCTCCTGTACCACGAGCGTGAGCACGCCGAAGCCGACGAACGCAGAGAGGATCGTCGTGACCGCGGCCGTCAGCGAGACCACGATCGAGCGGAACGCCATCGCGAGCACGAGGAACGTGACCCCGATGACGTACAGCAGGAAGAAGGGCAGGCGCTCCATGATTCGGTCCGCGATGTCCGCGAACGCCGCGGTCAGGCCGGAGACGTAGACGGCCGAATCCCCGCCTTCGGTCGCCGCCGGGATGACGTCGCTTCGCAGGGTGTCGACGAGCTGCTCCGTCCCCTCGTCCTGCGGCGCGAAGTCCGGCTTCACGAAGACGATCGCGACGGTCTTCGGGTCGTTGTACACGGGCTCGTCCACAGAGGCGACGCCGGGCAGATTGCGCACGCTCTCGAGGATCCTCTGAGGCGCCTGCGTGTCGCCATTCACGTCCACGACGATCGGAATGGGCGCGTTGAAGCCGGGCCCGAAGCCTTCCGCGAGCAGGTCGTAGGCCTTGCGCGCAGTCTGCTCCCTCGGCTGCGTGCCCTGGTCAGAGGCGCCGAGGCGAACGAGAGCCGATGTGCCCGCGAGCACGAGACCGGCCACGAGCAGGACCGGGAAGACGATCCTTGCATTCCTCGTGACGAACCGGCCCCAGCGGGCGATCGGGGTCTTCTGCCTCGCCTCCTCCGAGTCGTCGATGGGACGTAGGAACGGCACCTTCAGCCGGTCGATCTTGTGGCCGAGCTTCGAGAGCACCGCCAGCAGCAGCGAGTTCGCGATCAGCACTGTGGTGAGCACACCGAGCGCCGAGCCGATGCCGAGCTTCGTCACGAAGTCGAGGCCGAAGATCGCCAGGCCGCTCACGGAGATCGCGACCGTAAGGCCCGCGAAGAGCACCGCCCTGCCGGCGGAGGCCCCGGCCTCGGCGGCGGCGTCAGCCGGCGACATGCCGTCGTGCAGCAGCTGACGGAAGCGCGTGACGATGAACAGGGAGTAGTCGATTCCGACACCGATGCCGATCATCGATACGAGCAGCGGCGTGATCGTGTTGACGTCGGTCAGCCCGGCGAGGATGAAGAGCAGCAGGAATGCGGTCGCGACCGCCGTGATGGCGAGCGCGATCGGAATCGTCGTCGCCACGAACGTACGGAAGACGATGAGCAGCACGATGAGCGCCATGAGCAGGCCGAGCAACTCCTGCGTTCCCTGCTCGATCGGCGGAAACTCTGCATCGCCGTTGAACTCGACGGTCACACCTGCGGGCTCGACCGTCTTCCGGACGGCGTCCTCGACGGCAACGACTGACGACCGATCCTTTTCGTAGATGACCCGGTCGAACTGGGCCTCCGCGTACGCGATGCGCCCGTCGTCCGAGGTCGTGTCGTCGGTGAACGGCGTGTCGACGCTCTCGAGGCCGGCCTTGTCCTCCGTCGGCTTGAACTCCGCCCCGCGGAGGCGCGCGATCGCCTCGTCGATGGCCCCTTTCCGCTCAGGGGTGTCGAGCCGCTGACCGACGGGAGCGGCGAAGACAACATTCAGCACGCCGCCCTGCTCCTCTGCGAACTCGGCCTCGATGAGGTCGGTGGCCTTTTGCGTATCGGATCCTGGGATCTCGAACTCGTCGCGGAGCGAACCGCCGAACGAGATGACCACGACGACGAGCACGGCGAGGATGCCGAGCCAGGCGCCGACGACCCGCCACGGATGCGTCGCGCACTGCCGCG
>JBOGZW010000180.1:0-2403 GCA_050697575.1 Gaiellaceae bacterium
TTCCCCACGCGTGGAGGAGGCGGCTCACGCTGTCGCCTCCACCCGCGCCGCGAACTCGGCCTCGAGCAATCCGTGCTCGTGCATCTCGCGGTACACGGGGCTCTCGTCGATCAGCACCTCGTGTGTGCCGCGCGCGGCGACGCGCCCGCCGTCGAGCACGATGATCTCGTCGGCGAGCGCGATCGTCGACAGCCGGTGGGCGATGATGATCGTCGTCCGCCCCTTCATCGCCTCGCGTAGCCCAAGGCGGATCCGCGCCTCCGTCGTCGCGTCCACTGACGCGGTTGCGTCGTCGAGGATGAGGATGCGGGGATCGATCGCGAGCGCCCGCGCGATCGCCACCCGCTGGCGCTGGCCGCCGGACAGCGTGATCCCGCGCTCGCCGACCAGCGTGTCGTAGCCCTGCGGCAGCCGCTCGATGAACTCGTGCGCCTGAGCCGCACGCGCAGCCGCGACGATCTCTTCCTCGGTTGCGTCCGGCCGCCCGAACGCGATGTTCTCGCGGACGGTGGCCGAGAAGAGGAACGGGTCCTGGCCGATGACGCCGATGGCGGCGCGCAGCGAGTTGAGCCGCACCTCGCGCACGTCGACACCGTCCACAGTGACGCGTCCATCCGTCACGTCGTAGAAGCGCGGAACGAGCGACGCGAGCGACGTCTTGCCGGAGCCCGTGTGGCCGATGAGCGCAACCGTGCGCCCGGGCTCGAGCCCGAGGTCGATCTCGTGCAGCACGGGCCGCTCGGGGTCGTAGCCGAACGACACGCCCTCGAAGCGCACGAGGCCGCGGCCGTCAGGGAGCTCCACGGCATCGGGCGAGTCGACGATGTCCTCAGGCTCGTCGATCACCTGGAAGATCCGCTCACCCGAGGCCGTCGCGCGCTGCGCCTGGCCGATCCACATGCCGAGCATGCGCAGCGGCATCACGAGCATCAGCACGAGGACGTTGAACTGGATGAAGGCGCCCAGCGAGAGTGAGCCGTTCACGACCATCCGACCGCCTACGAGCAGGACCGCCGCCTGTGCCAGCAGCGGCAGAAAGGCCATCATCGGCACGTAGATGGAGCGCTGCTTGTTGGCCATGACCGTCTGGCGGAACACGGCCTCCGAGGAGTCGGCAAACCGGTCGCGCTCGCGGTCCTCCTGGGCAAATGACTTCACGACGTGGACGCCGACGATGTTCTCCTCCGACACCGTCGCCACGTCCGCCATCTTCTGCTGCACCTCGCGCAGCACCGGGTGCGACACGCGGCTGTAGCGGTAGGCCAGCGCGATCAGCACCGGCATGATCCAGAGCGCGACGAGCGCGAGCTTCCAGTTGACGATGAACAGCACCGACGTCACGACGACGACCGTGACGATGTGCTGGAAGAAGAAGATGAGCCCGTAGCCGAGAAAGAAGCGAACGGCCTGGAGGTCGACGGTCGCCCGCGACATCAGCTGTCCGGTCTGGTTGCGGTCGAAGAAGCCGAACGACTGGCGCACGAGCTTCGCGTAGAGCGCGTTCCGAATGTCGAACTCGACGCCGAGCGCCTGCCTGCCGGCGATCAGCCGCCGCCCGAGCATCAGCGCCGACTTCATGAGCCCGATACCGAGGACGAGGGCGACGATCAGCCAGAGGCCGTCGAGCGAGCCGTCCGTCAGCGGGCCGTTGATGGCCGCGCGGATGAGGAACGTGATGGCGATCGCCGCCAGCTGCGAGCCGATCGCGAGCAGCGACGACACGACGAGCGACCACTTGTACGGGCGGAGAAACCCGAGCAGGCGGCGGAACGTCGTGCGATGTCGCGGAGCCTCGGGCACCTTCGAAATCTAGTCATCTCGCCACTTGTCACACTTCGGGCGTGCCACCGGAGACGCGGTACGCCAGGAGTGGCGACATCTCGATCGCCTACCAGGTCGTCGGCGAAGGCGAGCACGACATCGTCTTCGTGCCGGGGTTCATCTCGAACGTCGAGCTTAGGTGGGAATGGCCGCCCTTGGCCCGCTTCTACGACGGGCTCGCCCGCCTGGGACGACTCATCGTCTTCGACAAGCGTGGCACGGGGCTCTCTGACCGCTCGACTGGGATCGCGCAACTCGAGACGCGCATGGACGACGTGCGCGCGGTCATGGACGCCGTCGGGTCGACTCGCGCCGCGCTCTTGGGGGCGTCGGAAGGGGTGCCGATGACGATCCTGTTCGCGGCCACCTACCCAGAGCGGACAACTGCGGCGGTGCTTTATGGCGGGACGCGACCACGCGCGACGTGGGCGCCTGACTACACGCAGGCGCCACCGCGCGAGGAGTGGCTCAAGATAATCCCCGAGAGAGAGCGCGGATTCGGTACGCAAGCAGACATCGAGCGGACGATATCTTGGCTCGCGCCCAGCCTCGCCGGCGACGCCGAGTTCGTCGGGTGGTGGG
>JBOGZW010000181.1:0-2400 GCA_050697575.1 Gaiellaceae bacterium
GCCGAGCTCGCGCTGGAGCTCCTCGGCCGGTTTGCCGGGCTCGTATGGCACGAGCGTACGAAGGGCGGGGCGGGACGAGCTGGCGGCGGCCGGCACGGCGAGACTCTATCGCCGCAACGCCGACCTCCCACTACGCTTCCGGCGTGCCCGAGATCGGCCTGTTCCCGCTCGCGCTCGTACTCACGCCGACGGAGCGCGTGCCGCTGCACATCTTCGAGCCGCGGTACAAGGAACTCATCGGCGAGTGCATCGCCGACGGAGAGCCGTTCGGCCTCGTGCTCGAGGACGACGCCGGCCGTCGCGACATCGGCACGCTCGCCGAAGTGAAGGAGATCGCGCATGTTTTCGACGACGGGCGCATGAACATTCTCGTCGAGGGTGCCGAGCGCTTCCGGATCACGGCGTGGACAGAGGGACGCGCGTTTCCCACCGCCGAAGTGGAGCCGCTCGAGGACGAGGACGATGCGACGCCTGACCCGCAGGCCGCCGACGAGGCACTCGCGGTGTTCCGCAGGCTCGCCGCCGTCGCGGACGCCGAGATCGACGAGCCGGACGGCTCATCGGGCTCGCTCGCCTTCGAGATCGCTGCGCACATCGACTTCGGCACCGAGCCGAAGCAGGAGCTTCTCGAGCTCCGTTCCGAGCGGCACCGGCTGCAGCGGCTGACAGAGCTGCTCGAGCATGCGCTCGCGGCGATGACCCGCGAGCGGGAGATCCGCGAACGCGCCGCCACAAATGGCCGCGTCTCCCTCGGCTAGACGCGCACGCGCTTGACACCCGACCGGTGCCAGGCACCAGTTCCGTGTCTGTGCCAACTCTGTGTCGATTCTCTCGCGGCGAGGCACCGCCGCCCGAGCGGCTACACGACGATGCCGTGGCCGCCGCGGCGAGGATCGCCTGCCGCGGCGAGCGTTCCATCCGGCCTGCGTTCGACGGCTGCCACCCCGCCGAAGAAGAGATTCCTCCGCCGCCAGCGCACGACGTCGTAGCCCATCCGCTCGAGCTCGTCCAGCGACGAGGAGTCGTGCCCACCCTCGCAGTGGACGTGCTCTCCGTCCACGTGCACGCGGGGGCCGTCGATCGCCTCGCTCACGCTCAGGCCGTGATCGACGACGTTGACCACGACCTGCATCACTGCGCCGCGGAGTCGCACCGAGCCCGCACTGCCCAGCACCAGCCGCGGCTCGCCGTCTCTCGACACGACCGAGGGCGACATCATGCTCGTCAGCCTCGTCCCCGGCTTCGGAGCGTGCCCGCCCGGCTGGAGGTCGTACTCGCCGAGCATGTTGTTCATGTGGATGCCCGTGCCGGGGACGACGACGCCCGAGCCGGCACCCGTCGACGAGGACAGCGAGGCGGCGTTTCCCTCGGCGTCCACGGCCGAGATGTGCGTCGTCCCGCCGGGCGACGCGCTCTCCGTCGTCGGCGGACCGCTGAGCCTGCGCGTAGCGGCTGCGAGCGAGCTCTCCGAGAGCAGGCGCCGCGCGAGCCCGCCGCGATAGAGCTCACGGGTGAAGCGCTCGTCCCTGGCGCGCGTCTGCTCGCGCAGGACCTCGAGGACACGTATCAGCTCGGGTACGGATCCTGGGGCGCCGGGCAAGCCGACCCGGTCGAGCAGCGCGAGCCCGTAGCCGATCAACGCGCCGCCCGAGGACGGCGGCGGGTTGGACTCGAAGACGTGGCCCCGGTACGCGACCTCCACAGGCCGCCGGCGGATCACGCGGTACGTCTCGAGGTCGCGCCGCGTGATGGCGCCTCCGTGCTCCTGCACGTGCGCGGCGATCGCAGCTCCGAGCTCGCCGCGATAGAGCGCGTCTGGGCCTTCGGCTGCGAGCACCTCGAGCGTCCCCGCGAGATCGGAGGGGACGAGACGGTCGCCCGCCACGAGCCTCGCGCGCTGGCCGTACACGGCTCTGCTCTCGGGCGTGTGCCGCAGGATCGAGTCGAGCACCGCGTGGAGCAGCGCCTGCGCCTTCGTCATGACGACACCCTCGCGCGCGAGCCCGATCGCCGGCGCCACCAGTTCCTTCCACGGCAGCGTTCCGTACGACCGGTGGGCGGCCGCAAGCCCGGCAACGGTGCCCGGTACGGCGCACGACGCATGCCCGATCAGGAACCGTTGCGTCGTCTCCGAGCCCTCGAACGGGATGTCGACCGCGTTCATCTCACCGTCCCCCGTTGCGGCCCGCCCTTGGCCCGGCGCGGCGACGAAGAAGTCGAGCAGCCGGCGCGAGCGGTCGTGCGCACGATGGACGAGCATGAACCCGCCGGCTCCCGGCCCCGTGAGCGGGCTCTCCGCTACCCAGGACGCGAACGCGGCGGCTATGCAGGCGTCGACGGCGTTGCCGCCCTCCTCGAGCGCCCGGGCGCCCGCCTGCGCGGTGATCTCGTGCCCGGCGG
>JBOGZW010000182.1:0-2396 GCA_050697575.1 Gaiellaceae bacterium
CTTCGCACCCTCCGGCTCGTTCCCGGGCTGGATCACGGTCTCCGGGATGAGGACGCGTGCGTGGGGCGGCGCCGCGGCGCGGATCGTCCGCAGGATCGCCGTCGCCGCTTCGTCGTTCCAGTCGTGGATGATCCCCGAGAGCACGTACGCGTCGCCTGCAGGCACGGCCTCGAAGAAGCTTCCCGCCACGAACTCGATCTCGGGGCCGAGCGCGGCCTCGTCACGCACGGTCTCCGGCAGGTCGAGAACGATCCCGCGCAACCCGGGGCGACGCTCGAGGAGGTGCACGAGCAGCGCGCCGCTCCCTCCGCCGACGTCGACGACTGTGTCGCCGTCGTTCCAGTCGAACGCCGCGAGGCGATCGGCACCGAGCCGCTTACCGCCGCCCATCGCGCGGTCGAAGATCGCGCGATCTTCGGGATGGTCGGCGAGCCACGGCCAGAAGCTGGCACCGAACGCGTCCGGGAACGTCGCCGCTCCCGTGCGCGCGGCTTCGTCCAGGCCCGCGACGGCCTTGTAGAAGATGTTGCCGAAGAGATGCGCGAACGCGCTCCAGCCGGGCTCCAGCAATGGCTCCGAGCCGGCGTTCATCGCGAAGGTCCCGGGCTCTTGCTCCGTGAAGACTCCGTCGCTCGCGAGAGCTCGCAGCAGCCGTTGGAGAGCGTCGGCATCGACGTCCGCCTCGCGGGCGAGCTCATCCACCGACCGCGGGCCGTCCGCCAGCAACTCGGCGATTCGGAGATCCGCGACGAGCCCGAGCGCCTTCGTCATCATCGCCCCACGCAGGAAGTCCCACAGGACTTCTTCCGGCGCGCGGCTCATCGACGGGCGCGCTCGACGGCAGCGGCGACGGAGTCGACCTCGGTGTCTGACACCGTGCGGCAGTCGAGAAGCAGCCTGCCGTCGCGGACGACCCCGATCACCGGCGGGGCGCCAAGCCTGAGCGGCGCTGCCAGCTCTTCCTCGACGGCGCACGCGTAGCTCTGCAACTCCGCGAGCGGCAGCGCGCCGCCGCCGACACGCGCGACGGTCTCCTCGACCTCGCCGCCTGCCGCTGCGGCCAGACGTTCTGCCCTCGCCCGAACGGTGTCGGCGGGCTCCTCGAGCATGCGCAGCACCGGGATCTCGCGGCGCGCACGCTCGGGGTCGAGATAGAGCGTCAGCGTGCCCTCGAGGGCCGCGAGCGTGAGCTTGTCAGCCCGCAGCGCCCTCTGCAGAGGATGGCGCCGCAGGCGTTCTACGAGCTCTGCCTGGCCGACGACGATCCCGGCCTGGGGCCCGCCGAGCAGCTTGTCGCCCGAGAAGCACACGAGGCTGGCGCCGGCGGCGAGGCTCGCGCGCGCCTGCGGCTCGTCGCCGAGCGGGACGAGGGCGCCGGAGCCGAGGTCGTCGACGAGCGCGAGGCCGTGACCTGACGCGATCGCGGCCAGCTCGGCCAGCGACGGGCGGTCTGTGAAGCCGAGCACGCGGAAGTTCGACTGGTGGACGCGCAGGAGCACGGCGGTCTCCGGGCCGGCAGCCCGCTCGTAGTCGGCGGCTCCGGTTCGGTTCGTCGTCCCCACCTCGACGAGGCGGGCGCCCGAGCACGCGAGCACTTCGGGGATGCGGAAGCCGTCGCCGATCTCGATCAGCTCCCCGCGGGACACGAGGACCTCGCGACCCTCTGCGAGCGCCGCCAGTGCGAGCAGCACGGCGGCGGCGTTGTTGTTGACGACGAGCGCCGCCTCGGCGCCGGTCAGCCGGCGGAGGATCCCGGCGACGTGATCCTGCCGCGAGCCGCGTCGCCCGGCAGCCAGGTCGTACTCGAGGTTCGAGTAGCCACGACCCACCTCGTTCACGCGTTCGAGCGCCGCAACCGCGAGCGGGGCGCGACCGAGATTCGTGTGGGCGATGACACCGGTTGCGTTGACGGCGGGGCGGAGGCGGTGCGCATGCGCGGCAGCGATCTCCTCGGAGACGAGCTCGGCCAGCTCGCCCGGATCACGGCCGGCACGAATCTCCTCCCGTGCTCGGTCGAGCACTGCGCGCGCGGCGTCGACGGCGAGGCCGTGCGGCGCGGCTGCGAGCCGCGGGTCGCGTAGGAGCTCGTCGACCGACGGGAGCTCGCTCAGCTTCACGCGGAAAGTGTAGGAACCAGCTCGCGCAGGAGCGAGACGAGCGAGCCGGCTGCCTGGGCTCCGATCTCGAGCACGTGCTCGGGGTCGATCGGTTCCAGAGAGACGCCTGCGGCGAGGTTCGTCACGCACGATATGGCAAGGCAGCGGATCCCCATGTGGCGCGCGGCGAGCACTTCAGGCACGACGGACATGCCGACGAGATCGGCGCCGAGCGTTCGCAGCATGCGAATCTCGGCCGGCGTCTCGAATGCAGGGCCAAGCCAGGCCGCGTACACACCC
>JBOGZW010000183.1:0-2386 GCA_050697575.1 Gaiellaceae bacterium
TCGACACGCCACACCACAAGTAATGCCAGAGCTGACGTATCTCCAAGCGATCTCGGACGGCCTCCGCTCGGAGATGCGCCGCGACAAGCGCGTCTTCGTGATCGGCGAGGACGTGGGCGTGTACGGGGGTGCCTTCAAGGTCACCCAGGGCTTCCAGGAGGAGTTCGGCCCGTGGCGCGTGATCGACGCGCCGCTTTCCGAGACGGCGATCGTCGGCGGCTGCACCGGCGCGGCGATCATGGGCATGCGACCGGTGGCGGAGATGCAGTTCGCTGACTTCGTCTCCTGCGCGTGGGACCAGCTCGTCACGGTGGCCGCGAAGCAGCGCTACCGTGCGGGAACGCCGGTGCCCATCGTCGTCCGCCTACCCTCCGGCGGCGGCTTCTCAGGCGGGCCGTTCCACTCGCAGAACCCGGAGAGCTCGTTCGCCCACATCCCCGGCCTCAAATGCGTCTGTCCGGCCACGCCCGAGGACGCGAAGGGCCTGCTGATCGCGGCCATCGAGGACCCGAACCCCGTTCTCTACTTCGAGCACAAGCACCTGTACCGCCGGATCAAGGGCGAAGTGCCCGAGGAGCGCTACACCGTCCCGATCGGCAAGGCGCGCGTCCACCGCGAAGGCGATGACGTGTCCGTCATCACGTGGGGCGCCATGGTGTACACCGCGGCCGAGGCGGCCGAGCAGCTCGAGGGTGAAGGCATCTCGATGGAGATCGTCGACCTGCGCTCGGTCATGCCGTGGGATCGCGGTGCGGTGCTCGGGAGCGTCCGCAAGACATCGAAGGCACTCGTCCTCCACGAGGACACGCACACCGGCGGCTTCGGCGCCGAGATCGCGGCGACCATCGCCGAGGAGGCATTCGAGGATCTCGACGGGCCGGTGCGGCGCATCACCGCGCCCGACACGCCCGTGCCGTTCTCGCCGGTGCTGGAGCACGCGTACATCCCCCAGGTCGAGGACGTCCTCACCGGTGTTCGGGAGCTGGCGCAGTACTGATGGCCACCACCGTCGTCGACGTCGTCATGCCCCAGATGGGCGTCTCCGTCTCCGAGGGGACGATCCTCAAGTGGCTGAAGCAGGAGGGCGAGGCAGTCGAGGCCGACGAGCCGCTGCTCGAGATCTCGACCGACAAGGTCGACACGGAGGTGCCGAGCCCCGGCTCCGGCATCGTCCAGCAGATTCTCGTCTCGGAAGGCGAGACGGTCGCCGTCGGCACGCGGCTCGCGGTGATCGCCCCCGAAGGCGCCGAGATCGAGGAGGAGCCTCCGGCCGCGGCGCCAGAGCCCCCTGCTGAAGAACCGGCGCCCGCGCCCGAACCGGCCGCGGCTGCTCCTTCAGCTCCGGCTCCGGCGCCAACGAACGGCGAGAAGACGTTCGTATCGCCCGTCGTGGCGCGCATCGCGGCCGAGCACGGCGTCGACCTCTCCCAGGTACCCGGCAGTGGCACGGGCGGCCGCGTGACGAAGAAGGACATCCTCGCGTACGTCGAGTCCGGGCCCCCGGCGGCGCCGCCGTCGCCCGAAGCTCCCGCCGCGGAGCCGGCAGCAGCACCTCCACCGCCTGCGCCGGAGCCCGCTCCCGTAGCGGCTGAGGCGCCGGCGCCCGCCCCCGTTGCAGCGGCGCCCGCGCCAGCGCCAACCGCAGTAGGCGAAACCGTCGAGCCTATGAACGCGATGCGCCGTGGAGTGGCGGAGCACATGCGCCGCTCGCTCGACACATCCGCGCATGTCACGAGCGCGATCGAGGTCGACATGTCTGCCGTCGTCGCCATCCGCACGAAGCTCAAGCCCGAGTACGAGAAGAGCTACGGCGTGAACCCGACGTACCTCGCGTTCGTCGCCCGCGCGGCCGTCGACACGCTCCGCGACTACCCGTGGATCAACGGCGAGATCCGGGGCGAGTCGATCGTATCCCGCAACTACGTCAACCTCGGCATCGCCGTCGAGCTCGAGGACGGCAAGGGGTTGATCGTTCCCGTGATCAGGAACGCGGAGGGCCTCAACCTCCTCGGCGTCACGCGCGCGATCGCCGACCTAGCCGAGCGCTCGCGGACGAAGAAGCTCCTGCCGGACGACGTCCAGGGCGGCACGTTCACGATCACGAACCCAGGCGGCTATGGCACGTTCCACGGGACGCCGATCATCAACCAGCCGCAGGCCGCGATTCTCGGGACTTACGCCGTCGTGAAACGTCCGTGGGTGATTCAGGACGCGCGCGGGGCGGACGTCATCGCCGTCCGGCCGATCATGAACCTCACGCTGACGTATGACCATCGCCTCGTCGACGGCGCGCTCGCCGGCCGCTTCCTACGCGACACTCGCGAGCGGCTCGAGACCTGGGGCGAAGAGCGCTACTAACGCCGCGGGGGAACCCATGGTTCCCCCG
>JBOGZW010000184.1:0-2364 GCA_050697575.1 Gaiellaceae bacterium
ATGCTGCACTCTGAAGTCACGATCGACCTCGGCGCCGTGCGGCACAACGTGCGCCGGCTGCTGGATGCCGTCGCCGGCTCGCAGCTGTGGGCGGTGGTCAAGGCCGATGCTTACGGACACGGCGCGGTCGAGCTGGCCCGCGTCGCGCTTGAGGAGGGCGCTCGCGCGCTCTGCGTCGCCACGGTCGGCGAGGGCGTCGCACTCCGTTCCGCTTTCCCCGACGCGCGCATCCTCGTCATGGGCCCCTCGGGCGACGCGGACATCGAGCGGACGCGCGATGCGCGCCTCGAGCTCGCCGTCTCCGAGCCGCCGTTTCCGGAGGGCGTCCCTCTCCACCTGAAGCTCGACACGGGCATGGGGCGCTACGGCGCGCAGGCGCTCTCGGAGCCGCCGCCGAACGCCGTCGGGCTGATGAGCCATCTTGCGACCGCGGACGTGGATCGGGCCTTCGCCGAGCTCCAGCTCGAGCGCTTCCGCGCGGCCGCAGCCGCGCTGCCTCAACTGGAGGCCCACATCGCGAACAGCGCCGCCACGTTGCGGCTGCCCGCGTTCGAGGGCTTCGCGGCGGCACGCTGCGGGATTGCGCTGTACGGGCTGTCGCCGTTCCAGGAGCTCCCATCCTCGGACGGCCTCGAGCCCGTCCTCTCGTGGCGGAGCTCGCTCGCGCAGGTGAAGCTCCTCGACGCGGGCGAGAGCACCGGCTACGGCCGCCAATTCATGGCCGAGCGGCCGACGTGGATCGGGCTCGTGCCCGTGGGCTACGCGGACGGCTTCCGTAGGGACCTGACGGGGACCGAGGTGCTCGTCGCCGGGGAGCGCCGCCTGGTGGTCGGCACCGTGTCGATGGACTCGTTCGCGGTCGAGCTGCCCGGCGAGCTGCCCCGCGGCACGCCCGTCACGCTCATCGGCGACGGGCTGCTCATCGAGAGCCACGCCGCACAGGC
The DNA here is from genome assembly GCA_050697575.1 of Gaiellaceae bacterium. Lineage (GTDB taxonomy): Bacteria > Actinomycetota > Thermoleophilia > Gaiellales > Gaiellaceae > PALSA-612. The sequence goes on from JBOGZW010000184.1 coordinate 945, forward strand.
CGGGACGATCAACTACGAGATCACGACGGGCATCCGGCCCTCCCCCGAGCGAGCCAGGCGTGTGTTCGTCGATGGGTGATCTCACCGACCGGCTGCGTGAGGCGCTTGCGGGCGGGGAGGGCTGGCTGGTCGGCGGCGCACTGCGCGACGAGCTGCTCGGCCGCCCGGTCGTCGACCTCGACGTCGCCTGCCGCGAGCCCGAGATCGCAGCGCGGGCGTTCGCGCGGGCCGGAGGCGGCGCGCCGTTTCCGCTCTCGGAGCGCCACGGTGCCTGGCGGATCGCGCTCGAGGACGGGCGAACCGTCGACTTCACGCCGCTCGCGGCTGGGATCGAGGACGACCTCGCGAGCCGTGACTTCACGCTCAACGCCATGGCGCGCCCTGTCGGCGGTAGCGAGCTCGTCGATCCCTTCGGCGGGCAGGCGGACATCGCCGGGGGCACGATTCGCGCGGTGGGGAACGGCGTTTTCGAGGCGGATCCGCTGCGCCTGCTGCGGGCGGTCCGGCTCGAGGACGAGCTCCGCTTCCGCTGCGATGACGGGACTGAGGAGCTCGTCCGCCGGCATGCGGCGCTGGCGGCCCGGCCTGCGGGTGAGCGGATCCTCGGCGAGCTCGAACGCCTCTCGGCGGCGGGCTTCCGCCGCCTCTCGGAGCTCGGGCTGCTCGAGGCGCTCAGCGGCTCCGACCTGCTCTTCGACAGGATCGACGCGGTCGACTCCTCCGACTACCGGCTCGTGTGTGTGTTCGGCAGCCGCGTCGGCGACCTTCCGATCTCGCGCACCCTCCACCGCTACGCGCGCACGCTCCTCCGCGCCGAGCCTCCGGCCGACGACTCGGCTCGCGCGATCCATCGCTTTCGGCGGACGACGGAGCCGTGGGCGACCGACGCGCTTGCGTTCCTCGGGATGCCCGAGCTCATTCCGACGATCGAGGAAGCGCGCGCCAACGATCCCGTCGAGGCCCTGCTTGGCGGCGACGAGCTCGGCCTGCCGCCGGGGCCGGAGATCGGCAGGCTGCTCGATCTCATCGCCGAGGAGCGTGCCGCTGGCACTATCACCACGAAAGAGGAGGCTCTCGAGCTTGTCAGACAACGAACACGCTGAGGCGACGCAGGCGCGATTCTCCGCGTCGGCGGAGCTCATGGCCGAGCACGAGGGGAGCCGCCGCGAAGAGCTGAGGGCGCAGATCAAGCAGTTCCTCGAGCCGACCGGCGAGGAGCGGGTATTGGACGCCGGCGCCGGAACGGGCGGGTTTGCGTTTGCGGCCGCACCACTCGTGCGGGAGGTCGTCGCTGCCGACGTCGTGCCCGAGGTGCTCGACACCGGCCGGGAGATCGCCGCCAAGGGCTTCCCCAACGTGACATTCGTGGAAGCCGACGTCGCGCACCTGCCGTTCGAGGACGGGTCGTTCGATCTCGCGG
>JBOGZW010000185.1:0-2302 GCA_050697575.1 Gaiellaceae bacterium
AGGACCGTGACGATCACGTTGCACTGAGAAGCGCCGCGAGGTCCGCTTCGGTGAGCAGCGGCACGCCGCTCCGCTGAGCCTTCGCGAGCTTCGACGCCCCCGGCTCCTCGCCGACGACGAGCCCGGTCGTCTTCTTCGAGACCGAGTCCGTCACCTTCGCCCCCAGCTCCTCGAGCGCCGCCTTCGCAAGATCGCGCGAGTACGCCTCGAGCGTGCCCGTGATCACGTAGGTCTGGCCCGACAGCCGCCCTTCCACCGGCTTCGCCTCCTCGCCGGTCTCGAAACGAAGGCCCAGGCTACGGAGCTCCTGGACGAGCCGGAGGTTCTCGTCCTCCGCGAACCATTCGGCGACGAGCTCGGCCCGGTCGGACCCGATCCCCTCCACCTGCTCGAGCTCTTCCTGGGAGGCGGCGGCGAGACGGTCGACGTTGCCGAAATGCGTGGCGAGGTTGCGCGCGAGCACCCAACCGATCTTCGGGATGTTCAGGCCCAGTAGCACACGGTAGAAGGGCTGAGCCTTCGAAGCCTGAATCGCCGCGACGGCGTTGCCGGCCGAGATCTCCGCGTAGCCGTCGAGCTCCATCAGCTGCTCCGGCGTCAGACGGTAGAGATCCGGCATCGAGCGCAGGAGCCCCTCGTCCCACAGTCGACGGACGAACTGTTCGCCGACGCCTTCGATGTCCATGGCCGCTTGCACCCAGTGGATGAGCGTCTCCAGGCCACGCGAGGGGCAGGCACGGTTGGGACAGCGGTGCATGACCTCGCCCTCGGGCTTGACGATCTCCGCGTCACAGAGTGGGCAGCGCTCGGGCATCCGGAACGGCTTCGAGCCGCGCGGGTGCGGGAGCACGGGCGCGACCACCTGCGGGATGACGTCGCCGGCGCGCTGGACGACGACCGTGTCGCCCTCACGCAGGTCCTTGCGCGTGATGTCGTCCTCGTTGTGGAGCGTGGCGGCGGACACCGTGACGCCGCCGACGGCCACCGGCTCCAGCTCCGCCCACGGGTTGAGCGCACCCGTGCGTCCCACGCGGATGTGGACCTGAAGCAGCTTCGTCTGCGCGCTCATCGGCGCCCACTTGTACGCCCGCGACCAGCGCGGCCGGCCGTGGAGAGCCCCCAGGCGGCTCTGCTGGTCGAGCGAGTCGACCTTGATCACGATGCCGTCGATCTCGTAGTCGAGCTCCGCACGGCGGCTCTCCCATGCGGCAGCGACGTCAGCCACCTCGGCCGCGCGCTCGACTCGCTCCGCGTGGGGATTCGTCGCGAAGCCGTGTGCGCGCAGCCACTCGAGCATCTCCCACTGCGTGGCGAAGGAGACGCCGTCGACCTGTCCTACGCCGTAGAACCAGACGGCGAGCGGACGCGCAGCCGTGATCTTCGGGTCGAGCTGGCGCACCGACCCCGCGGCGGCGTTCCTGGGATTCGGCGCCGGCTTCTTCGCGTCCTCGACCTGTCGCTCGTTGAAGGCTCGAAACCCGGACAGGGGCATGTACACCTCACCCCGCACCTCGAGCAGGGCGGGCGGCTTCTTCCTGCCTTCCATGGCCAGCGCGAGCGGCACGGCTCTGATCGTGCGGAGATTCGGCGTGATGTCCTCGCCGCGCACGCCGTCCCCGCGCGTCGCGCCGCGCACGAGCATACCGTTCTCGTAGACGAGAGATACGGCGAGCCCGTCGATCTTCGGCTCCATCACGTAGGCGATGGGCTCGTCCGTACCGAGCCGCTTGCGCACGTCGTCGGACCACTTGCCGACCGATTCCGCGGACGTGACCTTCTCCAGCGAGCCCATCGGCGCGAGGTGCTCGACCTTCGTGAAGCGGTCGGTAGGCGTCGCACCGACCCGCTGGGTGGGAGAGTCCGGGGTGACGAGCTTCGGATCGGCTGCCTCGAGCTCGACCAGCTCGTCGTAGAGCCGGTCGTACTCGGCGTCCGTCATCACCTCCTCCTCCTCGAGGTAGTAAGCGCTCGATGCTCGGTTGAGCGCGGCGCGCAGGTCGGCAGCTCGCTTGGCGGTCTTAGAGGACGGCAAGCAGCTCCTCCGCGTGGTGGACGAGGACGTCGGGCTTTTCGCACTCGAGCGCGTCTGCGCCGTGGATCCCTCCCCAGGCGACGGCGACCGCATACACGCCTGCGGCCTTCGCCGCGCGCATGTCGAACGGCGAGTCGCCGGCATACGCGGCGTCCTGGGGAGACGCGGCCATGCGCGCGAGCGCCTCTAGAATCGGATCGGGATCCGGCTTGTGGCGCTCCGTGTCCTCGGCGCCGATGACGACCTCGAAGTTCTCCTCGAGGCCGGGGA
>JBOGZW010000186.1:0-2271 GCA_050697575.1 Gaiellaceae bacterium
GCTCGTCTTCCTCGTGGTTACCCGAGGCGCAGCCGACGCGACGTCCCAGCTGCGCGCGGCGGGGCGCCCGACGTTCCTGTTCGGCGTGTTCAACGCCGCGCTCCCGTTCTGGCTCATCGCGTGGGGCGAAAAGCACATCGACTCGACCGTCGCGGGGATCGCGCAGGCGACGGTGCCGATCTTCGCGTTCGTCGTGGCGCTCCGCTTTCTCCCCCACGAGCGGGTGTCACCGATCCGGTGGGCCGGTGTCGGGGCCGGCCTCGTGGGGGTTGGGGTGCTGACGGGCGTCGACCTCCCCGGCGGCTGGTGGGCAGTGGCGGGGACGCTCGCCGTCGTGCTGTCGTCTCTCTCGTACGCCTGTGCCGGCACGTACGCGCAGCTCCGGCTCCGGGACACGCCCGGCCCGGTGCTTGCCACCGGAGGGATGCTGATCGGCGGCCTGTTGCTCCTGCCGTTCGCGCTGTTCCAGTTGCCCGACGAGCTGCCCGGCTGGGAAGCGCTGCTCTCGGTCGCCGCGCTGGCCGTCGTCGGCACGACGGTCGCGCAGCTCGTCTACTTCCACATGCTGCCGCTGTACGGCAACCCGCGCATCTCGCTCGTTGCCTACATCATGCCGGCCTTCGCGATCGCGTACGGCGCGCTGTTCCTCGACGAGCCGATCACGTCCGGCATGGTGATCGGGCTGGCGCTGATTCTCCTCGGCGTCGCGCTGGGATCGGGGCTGATCGTGGCGTGGCGGCGACCGAAGACGGCGGAGGAGGTGTTGTGAACGTCGCTGTCCGCCGTGCGCGGCCGGACGATCTCGACTTCCTCGTCACCCTCGCCCAGCACGAGGAGGTGCAGCCGTTTCTCGCTGCGTCGCGGCCGACGGATCGCGAGAGCATCCTCGCCGACATCGAGCGCTCCCACGAGGAGCCGGACGTCTTCGGCGTGTTCGTCATCGAGGCCGAAGGCGAGCGGGCCGGCGTCATGCGCTTCTCGAGCAGAGGTGGCCCGAACCGTATCGCAGAGCTCGGCGGCCTCGCAGTCCACCCCGACCACCGCGGGCGCAAGCTGGCCGACGAGGCGGCGCGGCTCTTCCAGCGACACCTCTTCGACGAGCTCGGTTTCCACCGGCTCCAGCTCGAGGTCTACGGCTTCAACGAGCGGGCGATGCGACACGCGGAGCGCTCGGGTTTTGTCCTCGAGGGCCGCAAGCGTCGGGCGTACCTCCGCGACGGCGAGTGGGTCGACGGCGTCGTCTACGGGCTCACGGTGGAAGATCTGCCCACGCCTCCCGAAGCGAGCCCGCCGGTGCAGTGAGCAGTGCGATGCCGGCCGCGCGGGCGCGCTCGCGGCCCGGCTCGGTGAGGTACTCGGCCGGGGACTTCCCGTCGACGCGGGCGAGCATGAGGCAGCCGGTGAGGCCGAGCAGGTACGGCATGTCCTCTACCGGCCCATAGGCGTCGAGGAAGGCTCGCCCGCACACCGCATAGCCATCGCGGGCATGCGGCCGGTGGATCGTCTTCAGCAGCAGGTGGTTGAGAAGGAACGCGAGATCGAACAGCGGGTCGCCGCGATGGACGACCTCCCAGTCGATGACCCACAGGCCGTCGTCTCCGACGAGGACGTTCTTCGGCGAGTAGTCGCCGTGGACGACGCAACTCGTCGTCTCGAGGAGGCGGTCGATGTAGGCGCCGATCCGCTCAGCTAGCTCGGGGTGGCGCCGCTGGATCGTGCGCAGGTACGGATCGACGCGCTGCGCCTCGAACGACTCGGCGCTGCCGAGGTCGGCGTCGGCCGAATGCAGTGCGGCGAGGAGCTCACCCAGGCGCGTTGCCACGCTCGGGTCGGCGGTCCCGTCCAGCAGGAGCGCCTTCCACGGGCGCCAGTCCGCCGGCGCCTCCTCCATGACGAGCACGAACGCCTCCGCATCGGAGTCGAGCAGCGTCGGGACCGAGCCCGGCGCGAGCCGCGCCATCAGCTCGAGCGCCTGCGCCTCCGCCGCCGCTCGTTCCGGCGGCACCAGCCACTCATCGGCGACCCGGAACCGTTGGAGGGCCTGCTTGACGACCATTCGCCGGCCGTCAGCACGGACTGCGAGCACGACTCCGGAAATGCCACCGCCCAGCTCGTCCACCTCTATTGACGTGCCGTCGGCGACCAGCCCGCGCCGGGCGAGGTAGGCGCCGACGCTGTCCTGGGAGAGCGTGTACGTCACCCTTCGCACCTTAAGGAGTCGCCCGACGTCAGTCGCCGACCACAGTCGCAGGTCCGCGTTTTCACGGATGG
>JBOGZW010000187.1:0-2216 GCA_050697575.1 Gaiellaceae bacterium
TTCCAGCAGCTCGAGCAGGAGGGACTCGCCATCCTGCTCGTCGAGCAAAACCTCGGTGTGGCCGTGTCCCTCGCCAAACGCCAGCTCGTCATGGTGGGCGGCGAGATTGCAGCCGAGACGACGGCCGACGTGCTCGAGGGCGACGTCGAGCTGCAGAGGCGCTACCTCGGCGTCGAGCCGCTGGCACACTGACGCGGCTCAGGATGCGTCGCCCGCCCGTTCTTGCCGCCGTGCTCCTTGCCGCGCTCGCGCTGCTCGCCGCCGGCTGCGGCGGTAAGGGCGCGGCCGGCTCCGAGTCGGAGATCGCCTTCGTGACCAGCCGCGACGGGGACTACGCCATCTACGGCATGCGGGCGGACGGCAGCGGAGAAGGACGGCTGACGGCAGGCGGCGACGAGGAGGGCACGTCGCCGGCCGAGACGTTCTTCCAAACCGAGCCGGGGTGGTCGCCGGACGGATCGAAGATCGTCTTCGCCAGCCTTCGCGACGGCCGCCCGCACATCTACGTGATGGCGGCGGGCGGCTCGGGTACGACGCAGCTCACCTCCGGGAAGCACGAGGACACGGCTCCCGCGTGGTCGCCCGACGGCAGGTGGATCGCCTTCGCGCGCGACAACACCCTGTTCGTGATGACGCCGGAGGGCAAGGAGCTACGCCGTGTAACGACGACGCTCGGCGGCGAAGAGCGGGAGCCGTCCTGGTCGCCCGACGGCAAGTGGATCGCGTTCGTGCGACGGGAGCCGGAGTTCACCTCGCGCGAGATCTGGCGGGTACGTTCCGACGGAAGCGACCTCGAGCGGCTGACACGGCTCGACGCCTCGAGCTACGGGCCGGCGTGGTCACAGGACGGCACGCGCATCGTCTTCGTGAGCAATGCGAACGACGACCGCTACCAGATCTACGAGATCGGTGCGACAGGGAAAGGCCTGCGCCGGCTGACCTTCCAGCCCGGCGAATACTTCGACCCGTCCTGGTCCGTCGACGGCAAGACGTTGATCTTCGAGCATGACGGCCGCGTTTACACGATCGTGCACGGTGGCTCGGAGAACGCCCTCACTGACGGGCCGAACGACGGCAGTCCCACCTGGCGCCCGGTCGTTCCCGCGTCGAAGTAGCAACTCGGTACGAAACGGCGGAGGACGGGCGACCGATCGAGATCGGCGGGCAAAGCACGGGCGCTGCTAGCCATGCTGCGGGTGGAGACGAGGAGCTGTTAGTGCGCCGGGTCTGCCTCCGAGCGCGGCTAACATCGCCGACGTGGGAGCGCTGCGCGTCAACCACGTGTCGATCCATGCGAACGACCTCGAGGAGTCGGCGCGCTTCTACGAGGAACTTTTCGGCATGCGCCGCGTCCCGACGGCGGCCTTTCGCCAGCCCGTGCTGTGGCTCGCACTCGGCGACCAGCAGCTCCACCTCTTCCAGCGCGACGACGTCGAGGCGCCGCGTGCGCACCATGTCGCCATCGACGTCGACGACTTCGAGGCCGTGTACAGGGAAGTGAAGCGGCGAGGCGTGCTCGACGGCGATACATGGGCCGAGCGAGCGCGCTACCACCCGGCCGGCTGGGTGCAGATGTACATTCGCGATCCCGCCGGAAACCTCGTCGAGGTTGACTGGCCTGACGTCTCGACGCTCGACCCGGAACTCGTGGCCGAGCTCGCGCAGCTCGCCGACACGGTTCCGCAGGAAGGCGAAGCGAGCGAGGCGACGCTCTACACGGGGGGATCGGCGTAGTCCGAGCGATCCTCGTCCTCGTAGCCCTCGGGGTGGCTATCGGCCAGGCCTCCTCGGCGAGCAGGGAGATCCGGATCGCCGTCATCGCCGATTGCAGAGGAGCGCTAGCCGGGGGCTACGAGTCTGCGATCGCCGCGACGACGACCGCCTTCGCGCACGCCGCGCGCGTAGGCATCGGCGGGGCCAAGCTCACGTTCACGGACCCCGGGTGTGGTGACGGCAGCCCGCAAACCATCCTTCGCGAGCTCGACACGGTCATGGTGGAGCAGGACGCCGACGTGCTCGTCGGCCCGGCCTCGGGCGACGAGGCGATCGCCGCCACGAAGTGGGCGCGGTCGCACCCGGGGAAGACGATCGTCCTCGGCACCGCGGCGTCGCAGGAGCCGACGATGCAGATCGCCCGCCGCAACGTCTTCCGCTACCACGGCGACGCCGCGCAGTGGTACGCCGGCCTCGGCGAGTATGTCTACCGGAAGCAAGGC
>JBOGZW010000188.1:0-2211 GCA_050697575.1 Gaiellaceae bacterium
ACCTTCCCCGTCTACTGGATGGTCTCGACTGCGTTCAAGCCTGGGAACGACATCGTGACCTATACGCCGAAGTGGTTCCCGATACCGGCGACGCTCGAGAACTTCACCGATGCGATCCACCGGGACTACTTCTGGCAAAACGTCAAGAACAGTCTGATCGTGGTCGGTTGCGTCGTCGGGCTCGCGCTCGCGCTTGGTTTCCTCGCCGCGCTCGCCCTCGCACGATTCCACTTCTATGGACGTCGTGCTTTCCTCGTCTTCATCCTCTGCGTGCTGCTCGTGCCGCTGAACGCGCTGATCATCCCGCTGTTCATCATGCTGAGCGATACGCCCGTCCTCCATCTAAGCCTGGTGAACACGTTGACCGGGGTAGTCGTCGTCTACCTCATGTTTGTGCTGCCCTTCACGGTCTGGGTACTGCGCGGATTCCTCGACGGCGTTCCGCAGGAACTCGAGGAAGCAGCGATGGTCGACGGCTCGAGCCGCTTCGGCGCGTTCTGCCGCATCCTGCTCCCGCTCGTTGCGCCCGGGCTCGTGGCGACGTCCATTTTCGCCTTCATCCAAGCCTGGAACGAGTTCATCCTCGCGTACGTTCTGCTCAGGAGCCCCGAGAAGCAGACACTCACGATCTGGCTTGCGAGCTTCACCACCGCTCGAGGCACCGACTGGGGGCCGCTGATGGCAGCCGCAACGCTGACGGCGATCCCGGTCGTCGTCTTCTTTGTCCTCGTGCACCGTCGCATCGCCTTCGGCCTGACGGCCGGCGGCGTGAAGGGGTGACGGAGCGTTGAGCGGCGAGCTCGAGCGACTCGCGCTGGGCTGCTTGCTGCCAGGCTTCCCAGGCGAGGAGACGCCGGACTGGATTCGCCGGCTGCTCGAGGCGGGGCTCGGCGGCGTCGTCCTCTACGCGTGGAACGTGCGCGACCCGGCTCAGGTTCGTGCGTTGACGGATGCACTGCGTGCCGAGCGACCGGAGCTCGTCGTAGCCATCGACGAGGAAGGCGGCGACGTGACGCGCCTCGAGGCGAGGGACGGCAGCTCGTATCCGGGCAACTGGGCGCTCGGCGTCGTCGACGACGTCGAGCTGACGCGCGCCGTGGCCGGCGCGATGGCGGCCGACCTGGCCGCCGCGGGCATCAACCTCGACTTCGCGCCGGTCGCCGACGTGAACACGACGGTGGACAACCCCATCATCGGAGTCCGCTCGTTCGGCTCGGACGCGGAGCTCGTCGCCCGCCACGTCGCCGCCTTCGTCGAGGGTCTCGAGGCGGGAGGAGCGGCGGCATGCGCCAAGCATTTCCCCGGCCACGGGGACACGCGTCAGGACTCGCACCTCGAGCTGCCGACGGTTGACGAGCTGCGGCCTGAGGCGCTGCTCCCGTTCCGCACTGCGATCGACGCAGGGGTGACGGCGATCATGACCGCCCATATCCGCGTCCGCGAGATCGGAGACGAGCCCGCGACGTTGAGCGGGGCACTGCTCGGGGACGTGCTTCGCGGCGAGCTGGGATTCGTGGGCGTGGCGATCACCGACGCGCTCGAGATGAAGGCGATCAGCGGGACGGTGGGCGTCGAGCAGGGCGCTGTTCAAGCGCTCTCCGCCGGCGCCGATGCGCTCTGCCTGGGGCACGACCTCGGCGCCGACTCGGTCGAGCGGATCGTCGCCGCTGTTGTCAAAGGCGTCGCAGAAGAGCGCCTTGTCGAAGCGTCTTCACGCGTCGCCGGGATCGGCGGGGACCGTGCCGGAGTTGACGCGCCGGATCGCGGCGTCGGCGCGGCGGCTGCCACACGCGCCGTTCGAACCGAGGGCCAAGTGCGACTGACGCGTCCGGCTGTCGTTGTCGAGCTGCGGCCGGAGCCGACGATCGCCGTCGACGCCCGCAACGCCGGGCTCGGGGACCTGCTCGCCTCGCGACTGCCCGAGACCCGCGTCACGCAGGACCTGGCCGCGGCCGTGAACGACGGGCAGCTGGTCGTCGTGCTCCAGGACGCACACCGGCACGAGTGGCAGCGGGAAGCGGCAACGAAGCTCGTCGCGACGGCACCGGATGCGATCGTCGTCGAGGTGGGACTTCCCGTCTGGCGTCCGGGCGGGGCCGCCGGTTACGTGGCCACCCACGGGGCGGCGCGGGTGAACGTCGAGGCCGCGGTCGACCGGCTGCTCAGCGGCTAGCGCGTTCCCACGCGCAGGCCGAGACGCTGCGGCAATGA
>JBOGZW010000189.1:0-2207 GCA_050697575.1 Gaiellaceae bacterium
GACGCGCCCGCGCGCGCGGGCGCGCCAGCGCTTGAGCGTGGGGCCTTCGTCGACGTACGCGGCGCTCACATAGAGGTCATCGCCGACGAGGCCGTGGTTCGCCTCCGCGTTGGCGATCGCCGAGCGCAGCACCTTCTCCACGTCGCGTGCGGCTGCGCGCGTCGTGAACGCGAGCACGGTGCGAGCCTCGGGCACGCTGCGGCCGCGGATGTGCTCCACGACGAGCCGCGCCTTCCGCGGGGACGTGCGGACCCACTTGGCCTCCGCACGCACTTCCTGCGTAACGACGTCGGCCATCACGCCTTCTTCACCCGTGCCTGGCGGTCGCCGGCGTGACCACGGAACGTTCGCGTCGGCGCGAACTCGCCGAGCTTGTGGCCGACCATCTGCTCGGAGATGAAGACCGGGACGTGCTTGCGCCCGTCGTGGACGGCGATCGTGTGCCCGACCATCTCCGGGAAGATGGTCGAGGAGCGCGACCATGTCCGGACCATCTGCTTCGACCCGGAGGTGTTCATCCCCTCGATTCGCTTCATAAGCCGCTCCTCCACGAACGGCCCCTTCTTCGTCGATCGACCCATGCCCTACCTCTTGTCCTTGCCGCGGCGCCGGCCGCGGACGATCAGCTTGTCGGACTCCCTGTGCTTCCGGCGCGTGCGCTTGCCGAGCGTCGGGACGCCCCACGGCGTCACCGGGTGCCGCCCGCCCTTCGACTTCCCCTCGCCGCCGCCGTGCGGGTGGTCGACCGGGTTCATCGCGGAGCCGCGCACCGTCGGCCGGCGGCCGCGCCAGCGGGACCGCCCCGCCTTGCCGCCCGTGACGTTCGAGTGATCGAGATTGCCGACCTGCCCGACCGTCGCGCGACACGTTAGCAATACGCGCCGCAGCTCCCCCGAGGGGAGGCGCAGCACTGCGTACGGCTCGTCCTTCGCCACGAGCTGGACGGACGAGCCCGCGCTGCGGGCCATCTGCCCGCCGCGTCCGGGCTTCAACTCGACATTGTGGACGAGGGTGCCCGTCGGGATCCGCTGGAGCGGGAGCGCGTTCCCGGGCTTGATGTCGGCGTTCGGACCGGACTCGACGGACGAGCCAACCCGCAGGCCGGCGGGCGCGAGGATGTATGCCTTCGCGCCGTCGACGTAATGCAGCAAGGCAATTCTCGCCGAACGGTTCGGGTCGTACTCGATCGCGGCCACTTTCGCCGGCACGCTGTCCTTGACGCGCTTGAAGTCGATCACACGGAAGCGGCGCTTGTGGCCCCCGCCCCGGTGGCGAGTCGTGATGCGGCCGTGCTTGTTGCGGCCGCCCTTCTTCGTCACCGGCTCTGTGAGGCTCTTCTCGGGCTCCGACTTCGTGACCTCCTCGAAGGTCGAGACGGTCATCCAGCGGCGGCCCGGGCTCGTCGGCTTGAACTTGCGAACGGGCATCAGACCTGCGCTCCTTCGAAGATCGGGATCGACTCGCCCTCGCGCACCTGCACGATCGCCTTCTTCCAGCCCGGCCGGGTGCCGCGCGAGTAGTTGCGCCGCTTCGGCTTCGGCTGGACCTTGATGATGTTTACGGCCTCGACGTGGACCTCGAACAGCTGCTCGACCGCCTGGCGAATCTGCGTCTTGTGCGCGTCGCCGTGCACGCGAAACGTGTACTTCCGGTCGCCGATCAAGCTGTAGCTCTTCTCGGACACGACCGGGGCGAGCAGGATCTCGTTGGGATGAAGGCTCATGACTCCACCTTCCCGGCACGCGCCTCGACGACGGGCAGCGCCTTCTCGGAGACGAGCAGCGAGCGCGCCCACACGACGGCCGACACCTCGAGATCCTCCGGCGCCGAGATCGCAACGCGCGGGAGGTTGCGGAACGACTTGATGGCAGCCTCCTCCTCGTCGGTGGCGACGACGACGAGCGGCAACTCCTTGCCGAACGTCTGGAGGAAGCTCGCGCCGGCCTTCGTCGACGGAGCGTCGAACGCCTCGCCGTCGAACACCGCAAACGTGCCCTCGTCGACGTGGGCGGAGAGGGCCGTGCGCATGGCAGCGCGCTTTTCCTTGCGGTTGACCTTGAACGAGAAGTCGCGCATAGTCGGCGGGAAGGCGAGCCCGCCGCCGGTCCACTGCGGCGCGCGCGTCGTGCCCGCACGCGCGCGGCCCGTGCCCTTCTGGCGCCACGGCTTCGCGCGTCCGCCGGCGACGAGCCCACGGCTCTTCGCAC
>JBOGZW010000190.1:0-2164 GCA_050697575.1 Gaiellaceae bacterium
CGGCCAGACGGTCTGGGTGCGGGCGCGGCGCGAGCGCGTGTTCGCCCCTAACTAGACGAGCGAGACGACCTTCTCCTCGCGCGACTCGCGGTAGTCCGCGCCGAGCGCCTCCTCGAGCTTCCGCTCGAGCTCGCCCGAAGCCTCCAGCTCCTCGGTGATGTCCGCGCCGCCGATCAGCTCGCCCTTGACGAACACCTGCGGGATCGTCGGCCAGCCGGACTGCGCCGAGAGCTCCTGGCGGATTCCCGGGTCGGGAAGGATGTCCACGGTCGTCACGGGCGCGCCTGCACGTCGCAAGGCGTCGAGCGCGCGCTTCGAGTTGCCGCACATGATCATCTGCGGCGTCCCCTTCATGAACAGGGCCACCGGCTCGCCCTCGATGACGTTTCGCACCTCGGTCTGAAGATTGCTCATGTCCCCTCCGCTCTCGTCGTGATCCGCAACTCGTGAATGGTGCCATCCGCGAGCGGCTCCGCGAGCGCCGCGTAGACGAGCTTGTGCTGCTCGACGAGCGACAGACTCCCGAACTGCCCGCTGACGACGGTGACGTGGAAGTGGTCGCCGCCGCCCGTGCGGTCGACGACCTCGATGACGCTCGCGTCAGGGAAGGCGGCCCGCAAGAGCGACTCGAGCACCGTCACGCCGTCCGCTCGATGTGGTCCGTGTACGCCTGCACGTAGTCGGCCACCATGCGCTCCGGGGAATAGTGCTCCTCGGCGAACGCGCGCAGCGCCTCGGGCTCGAGCCGGTCCGACTCCTCGAGCGCGGCCGCCATCTCACGGTAGTCGTCGACGATGATCCCGCTGCGGCCGTGCTCGATCACCTCCGGCACCGCGCCCATCCGGGTCGCTATGCACGGCGTGCCGCACGCCATCGACTCGATCATGACGAGCCCGAACGGCTCTTCCCACTCGATCGGGAAGAGCGTTGCCCGTGCGTCCTGGAGCAGCTCCACCTTCTCCCCGTGCGTCACCTCGCCGAGGTACTCGATCTCCGAGGAGAGGTGCGGCCGCACGAATTCCTCGAAGTACTCGATCTCCGCCGGCTCGCGCCGCTTGCCGGCGATCTTCAGCGGCAGCCCGGTCGTGACGGCGATGTCGATCGCGCGGTGGCAACCCTTGTCCGGGCTCATGCGCCCGACGAAGAGGAGGTAGTCACCGCGGTGCGGCTTCACGGGATAGAGCGAGAGGTCAAGCGCGTTCGGGCAGTTGGCGGCCCACGGGAGATCCGGTCTCGGCACGCGCTGGTTCATGGAGATCGAGATGAAGCCGACCTTCGGCGAGACCCGCGCGATCTGCTTGTACACGACTCCTCCGATCGCGTCCATCGGGCCGTGGACGGTGTGCATCGTCGGTGTCGCCACCGCACCGCCGAGTGCGGCGGCCGGCAGTCCGGAGTGGTCGTTGACGACGTCGAACTCCTCGGCGCGCTCGTAGCAGGCGAGGCAGTGGTGGAGCTCGACGATCGACGTCCCGATGAGCTCGCTCGGCGCTGTGTCGTACACGGATACGAGCTTCGCCTTCGTGTGCGAGTCGCCCGAGGCGAAGAGCGTCACGTCGTGACCGGCGTCCACGAGCCCATCTGCGAGCAGCCAGACGATCCACTCGATGCCGCCGTAGCCGGTCGGCGGCACGGGGAACCACACCGGGCTGACGAGGGCGATCTTCATTCCGGCTCGACCGTGATGTGCCCGTCGTCCACGCGCACGGTCCAGCGGCGATCGAAACACGGCACGCCGGCCAGCCGCAGCGACCCCACCCACGACGGCAGCTCGACCGGCGCTTCGGTCTCCAGCGCTTGCCGGCGACGGGACGGCTCGAGACCGAGCAGCACACGCAGGAGAAGGATCGGCGTCGCCGCGGCCCAGGCCTGCGGCCGCGCGGCGGTCGGATACGCGATCGGGAACGGGGTCTCGGCGCGCGGCATGCCCGCGAACACCTCCGGCAGCTGGTGGTCGAGGTGCGCAGCCGCTTCCAGCAGCCGTTGCACGATCCTCTGGGCCTCGGGCCACCGTCGATACCGCGCGAGGCCGAGTGCGATGAGCGAGTTGTCGTGGGGCCAGACGGTGCCGTTGTGGTACGCGAGCGGGTTGTACGCGGCGTTCGCAGAGGACATCGTGCGGACGCCCCACCCCGACCAGAGCTCCTCGCCCATCAGGCGATCG
>JBOGZW010000191.1:0-2111 GCA_050697575.1 Gaiellaceae bacterium
CGGGCGAGATCACGTCCGCCCTGTCGGCGGGGACGAACGCGCTCTTGAGCATCGGCGCGACCGCGCTTACGTCGTCGGCCGACGTGCTCGCGGCGTTCGGCATCTCACCCAAGGCGCACCAGCCCGTCGAGCTGTCGCCCCCGGCAGAGCTCGTGCTCGCGCGGCTTCGCGATCGCTCCGCCGCTCCCGACGAGCTGACGCGGGAGCTGGCCGTTCCGGCGGCCGAGGTGGCTACCGCGCTCGCGGAGCTCGAGCTAGGAGGCCTCGTCGACCAACAGGCCGGCGTCTATCGAGCTACTTCAGCGACATAGGCTGTTCGGCCATGGGCGTTTCCTGCTGGCTCGACGAGCCCAGCGCCGGCGATTCCCTTGCGGAAGCTCGAGGAGCCGGGCGACGTCGCCGTCGCCGGACCGGCGTTGCGGGCTGCGCATGCGCGCCGGCGCCGGCGGAGGCGGGCAAGCGCGTACGTGTGCACGACGCCCGCGCGTCGCCGACGGAACCTCCGGCCGTAACGGCGGCTTCGCCCTGCGCGGGATAGCCGCGCCCGATCCCATGGCGCGGAGACCGTGGGACGCGAGGCCGCGGAAGCTTCTGTGGCGGCGCACCGAAGAGGAGCTCGACGCGGTGGAGGAGCGGGCAGGCGATGCCTTTCCAGCGTACGGCCAGCGTGCGCATTGCGTACGACGACGCGGAGGCAAGCGAGCTACTGCCGTTTTCCTCCTCCGCCAGGCGGGTATAGAAAAGCCGTGGCGTGCGAACGTTGCTCATCAGTGTTCCCGGGCTGGCGACCGTGCGCGGCGATGATCTGAGCAAGAAGGCCCGCGACACGTTCGTCATCACGCTGGTCGCGGTGGGCGTCGTCGTGGGCGTGCTCGTCCTGTGGAAGCTGAGGCTGCTGTTCAGCCTTATCTTCGTCGGCATCATCCTCGCCGCCGCGATGCGGCCTGGGGTCGAGGCTCTGCACCGGCACCGAATACCGCGTGGGATCGGCGTTCTCCTCCACTACGCCGTCTTACTCGGCGCGCTCGCGCTGCTCGTCTGGCTGCTCGTGCCGACTGCCCTTCATCAGACACAGGAGGCTCTCGGCCCGGTGCCGACGACGAAAGAGGAGCTCGAGCAGGGAGCCCGCAACTCGCACGGCCTGCGGCACGAGGTCCTCACATACGTCGAAAGTCGTCTCGAGGGGACGCAGACCTGGGCGAGCGCCGTCGGGCCGGCGGTCGAGCTCAGCCGCAAGGCGGTCGAGATCCTCGTCGGCGTGTTCTTCGTCTTCGCTATCGCGGCGTACTGGATCTTCGACCGGGAGCGCGCGGAGTCGGTCGTCTTCTCGATGGTCCCGCGCGCGAAGCGGCCCTTTGTCCACGAGACGTGGCTCCTCGTCGACGCCAAGCTCGGCGCGTACGTCCGCCGGATGCTGCTCATGATCGCGTTCGTCAGTACGGTGCTCTCGCTCTCGTTCTGGCAGATCGGGCTTCCGTTTTGGCTCCTCCTCGGCGTCTTCTGTGGCGTC
The DNA here is from genome assembly GCA_050697575.1 of Gaiellaceae bacterium. Lineage (GTDB taxonomy): Bacteria > Actinomycetota > Thermoleophilia > Gaiellales > Gaiellaceae > PALSA-612. Next base: position 1,511 of record JBOGZW010000191.1, read on the forward strand.
GTCGAGATCATCCCCGTGATCGGACCGCTCGTCGCCGGCCTGGCCGCCGTCGCAGTCGGCCTGACGGTCTCCTGGCAGCACGCCGCGCTCGCGGCGGTCGCCGTCTACGGCCTTCGCCTCCTCCAGGACTACGTCATCAACCCACGGGTGTTCGGCCACGCCGTCGGGCTTGCGCCGCTGGTCGTGCTCGTCACCGTCTCTGCGGTCGGTCTCGCGCTCGGACCCGCTGCGGTCCCGCTTGCGACGCCTTTTGCGGCTGTCGTCGCGACGCTCGTCGACGTCTTCGTGCGCGGGCGAGATCCGGCTAAGGAGGAGGTACCGACGATCCTCCCCACGAGGTCGCGGGCCAAGGCGAGCAGCGGCTGACGTCAGGCGCCCCGCTCGCGCTACTCCGGCACCCCGCCGCAATCGCGGAGACGACTGCTCACGGCTTTCCACGCACCTGGTGAAGGCGTGCATCCGGCTGCCTCAGCGCTTAGAACTCGAACCGAAATGAAGGGACCCGCCTCCTGACGACGAAGCCGTCGGCATCCGTCGTCAAGCTGAGGAGGGGTGCCGATGGCTACTGCGCCGTGGATCGTGTCCGACGAGCTGTGGCAGC
>JBOGZW010000192.1:0-2097 GCA_050697575.1 Gaiellaceae bacterium
CGCGGCCGGGATCATGAGCGGCAACCGGAAGAGCGTGATCCAGCGGCTCTGGCGGGCGAAGGGATCCATCCGGATGTCGAGCGGGTAGCTGCCGGCGGCACCGACGAAGCCGGGGAACGGGTTGCCGGCCACGTAGAGGAATGCCCCCACGTGCGTCGCGTAGCGGATGTACGCGGAGAGCAACCGCGCGAGCGGCCGGGGAGAACGGCCGATCGCGAGCGCCGAGAACCAGTTGGCGATGGAGGCGAGGATGGCGACGACCGTCCACAGGATGAGCCAGATGAGGTGCGGGAACGCGAGCGGCAGCCGCAGCAGCACCGTCAGCCGGGAGCGGCGGTAGTCGTCGTTGTTGACGAGCTCCGGTACACGCTCTGAGACCTCGGGTGCCTCGAGGCCGCCGAGGTGCGGCTTCGGTCCCGTGTAGGGATAACGGTCGGTCAGCAGGAAGAGGTACGCGCCGACCTGGGCGCCGTAACCGATGCTCCACGCGCTGAGATCGCGGAGCCCTCGCGGCGACCGCCCTCGGGCGAGGGCCGAGAACCACGAGAGGAAAGCCGTCGCGCCCGCGATGCCCGAGCCGCGCAGGAGGCTCCACGCGATCGGGCCGCCGAGGAAGGCCGCCGAAAGGAGGATCGCCGGTAGGGCGAGGAAGCCGCGAAACAGCGTCTTCCAGCGGTTCTGACGCACCGGCGCACCGATCTCGAGGTCGATGGGGTACCCCGTCATCTTGCTGCCCACGAAGAACGGCGGAAACGGGTTCCCGGTGAGCAGGAGGTACGCCTCCACCTGCGTCGCGTAGCGCAGGTAGTTCGCGAGGAAGTCGTGCAGGCCCTGTGGCGACTGGCCCTTGACGAGCGTCGCGAACCAGTTGATGACGACGATGACGAAGGCGACCGTGCTCCACAACGCGAGCACGAAGAGGTGGGGAATCGCGAGCAGGAGGCGGAAGAACACCGTGAGCCGCGAGCGCTGAAGATCGTCGGAGACGACGAGTCGGATCGGATGCACCCGCGCCGGCTCCACGCCGCGAGACTATCGGCCTTCCTTCGCCTCGTCGATGGCGGCCTTCTCGGGGGCGATCAGCTGCTTCCACCGAATCGTGCGCGCAAGCAAAAGCAGCGCGATGAGCCCGGCGGCCACTGTGACGACGGTCGTCGCGACGTACATGCCGACGCTGAAGCTGACGAGCGAGGCGCGCCCGACCGCGGTGTCCCGGAACGCGTAGACGAGAAACCCCTGCTGCGTGCCGACGCCGCCGGGCGTGAACGGCAGCAGCGTAGACAAGCTCTGCACTGCGAGCACGATCATGACGTTGCGTGCAGTCGCCGGGATGTGGAAGGCCTCGAGGAAGAACCACACGCCTGCGATGCGGAAGACCCACGAGAGGGCCTGCCAGGAGACGACGTGGGTGACGTAGCGCCGCGGCTCGTAGAGGATCGCGAAGCCGTGGCGCACCTGCTCTTTGAAGTCACGCACGCGCCGTGACCAGATGACGACGAGCAGGACGATGACCGTGAGCCATACGGCCGTTACGACGAGGAATGGGCGCGGGTTGTCTATCGGCCACTTCCAGTCGATCGAGGGCAGGTCTCCGATCGCGTCGAACGCCGGCAAGACGCCTGCGAACAGCGCCCAGATGAGGATGATCGAGGCGATGACCATGTCGAAGATCGTCTCGACGAGCAGCGAAGGCGTGAGGGTCGTGTACGTCGTGCCCTGCACCTCGTGCTTCACGAGGACGAGCTTTACGACGTCACCGGCGCGGGCCGGCGTGATCGCGTTGACGCCGACGCCCGCGAAGTAGGCGCCCGTCACGTGACCCAGCGGGACGCGCGTCTCGGGGTACGCCGCCGCGATGATCGACCGCCACGCGATCGCCCGGCAGAAGAGCCGCGCCAGCTGTAGCGCGCACGCGATGGCGAGCGGGGTCCAATCGACGTCGGCGAGCTCCTCGAAGAAGGTCTGAATGCCGTCGAATACCTCTCCCATAACGCTCCCAACGATAGGCGCCGCGCCATAGACTTCCCCCATGCAGGCCGATGAATACCTCGACCTCAGGCTCGGGGACTTCCTCGAGCGGCTCGGAAGCGGTAGACC
>JBOGZW010000193.1:0-2046 GCA_050697575.1 Gaiellaceae bacterium
TCGTACTCGTCGGCGAGCCTGTCACGCTCGCGCTCGACCTCCTCCGTTGGTCGCTCCACGAGGTCGCCGTCCGCGAGCGCGCGGATGTAGCCCGCGATCGACGCGTAGGGGATGCTCGGGTCGTCGTACCAGCTGCGGTAGTAGTGGTAGAGGCCGTCGCCCGTCGCCATGTTGAACCACGGGTCCTTCGTCCGCTCGAGCTCCTCGAGCCAGCTGCGACCGGCCTCCGACTCCCCGAGCTCCGCGTCTATCTCCTCGGGCGAGCGGCCCTCTGCGAACGCGCTGTCGACTCCACTCGAGATCGCGAGCTTCGCGAGCCGGAGCAGCTCCGCGCTCGGCTTGAAGAGGAGGACGTCGATCCCGGCCACCATCTGCGCGATGTGCTGCTCCGGGATATCAGGTAGCGCGGTCTTGCAGAAGTCGGAGAACGTCACGTACGCGCCGTAGCCGAGCAGGAGCAGCTCGAAGTGGTGTTGCCACATGAGGTCCCCGCAGCGCAGCGTCCTGCTGTACGCCGTGAGGACGTCGACGACGGTCGTGTCGCGGTCGTCCTCCTCCATGAGCGCGTCGGGCTCGTACTCGGGAAGCTCGGGCACGGGCAGATTCGTGATCTCCGCGATCAGCGCTTCCATCTTCCGCTTCCAGACCGCGTAGAGCTCCTCCCAGTGCTCGAAGTAGTAGCCTGCCCGACGCTGGAAGTACTCGACGCGCTCGGCGATCTTCGCCGGGTCTGTGACGGGATTTCCGGAGATGTAGACGTAGCCGTTGACGATCCGGTAGTCGATCCCCATCGCCGGCGGCACTGCGAAGAAGCGGTTCTGCCACTCCCCCACGGCCTGGTACGGCGCGTCGATGCACTGGACGTCGAACGACGGCATCGGCACCGGGAAATGCATGGAGTTCCAGAACCAGAAGCGGTTCTCGTCCTCAGCCCGCCGCGCCTCGTCGAAGACCGCGTAGTACGGGTACATCTCCTCCCAGCCCTCGCACCCCGGCGGTGTCTCGATCTCGTACGGACTGGGGAATGCGCTCATGCGATCTCCTCCGATCGGTGGCCAAGCCTGTATACAACACAGCGGCATGCGTGCGATCCGCCAGGAGGCGCTCGGTGGGCCCGGGGTGCTCGAGCTCGTCGACGTACCGCAGCCCGAGCCGGCGCCGACAGAGGTGCTCGTGCGGGTGGCCGCCGCGGGCGTCAATCCCGTGGACTGGAAGGTTCGCACGCGGGGGGGCTTCCTCGAGCCGCCGTTCACCATCGGCTGGGACGTCGCCGGAACGGTGGAGGCACTCGGCGGGGGCGTCACGAGATTCGCTGTGGGGGATCGGGTCTTCGGAATGCCGCGCTTTCCCCGCGAGGCGGCCGCCTATGCGGAGTACGTGACCTCTCCTTCGCGCCAGCTCGCCCGGATACCAGAGGGGCTCGCCGACGTCGACGCCGCTGCGCTTCCGCTTGCCGGGCTGACCGCCTGGCAAGCGCTCGTCGAGACGGCCGACGTTCAGCCCGGCCAGCGTGTGCTCGTGCTGGGCGCCGCCGGTGGCGTGGGCCATCTCGCCGTGCAAATCGCGAAGGCTCGTGGAGCGTACGTGATCGGCACGGCCCGTTCGGTCAAGCACAGGTTCCTCTCCGAACTGGGTGCCGACGAGGCGGTCGATTACAGCCTCGCCCCGGTCGAGGAGACCGTCGGCGACGTCGACGTCGTGCTCGATCTCATCGGCGGCGAGGCGACCGCCGGCACGCTGCGGACGCTGCGCGACGGGGGTCTCTACATCGTCGTGCCGTCGGCGGCGAGCGTCGAGTCGCTCAGAGAGCTAGCGGGAGGACGGGTGCGCGTGACCGGCATCCTCGTCGAACCCGACCGGGTCGGCATGGAGGCGCTCGCCGGGCTCGTCGAGTCGCGCCATCTGCGCCCGCACGTCTCGCAGACGTTCCCCCTCGAGGAAGCCGCCCGCGCGCACGAGGCGGGCGAGACCGGACGCACCCAGGGAAAGCTGGTGCTCACGATCTAGGATCAACTCGTGGCTCGCTTCGTCCTCGTCCACGGCGCG
>JBOGZW010000194.1:0-1978 GCA_050697575.1 Gaiellaceae bacterium
GTCGACGAGCCCGAGCTCGACGAGCACGCGGTGGACGATCGTGGCCGTCGCCTCCGCGGGGCCGAGACCCGTCAGCTGCCGCTCGGACGTGAAGGGGATGCCGGAGATGCGGGCGCCGCGGTAGCCCGCCGCCTCGCCGACGAGCACGAGCGGCGCGTCGCGGCGGGCTTCGAGATGGGCCTCCAGCCGCTCGCGAAGGAGCCTCGAGCCTCGGTACTGGTTGAACGTCCGGCCGATCTCGGCCGTTGCCAGGCGGTCGACGAAGCCGCCTACCACCGTTCCCAGCGGACTACGTCGTCCAGTGGCTTCCAGCCGCGCTTGGCCGAGCCCTGCACGGTGTCGGGCCCCTGTTTGCCAATGGTGAGGACGGCGACCGGCTGCACGTCGGCCGGGACACCAAGCAATCCGCGCAGGCCCTCCCAACCTTCACCCGGCATGCCGTAGACGCCACATGCAAGCTCCTCGTCAAGGGCGGCGAGCCAGATCAGCATCACCGCAGCGCCGGCGTCGACCCACCAGTAGGGCACGGGCCATGCGAACTCCTCCGCCTCCTCCCCGTGCATCTTGTCGGGTTCGCGATAACGCGCGCAGTAGTCCTCCTCGCGGACACAAACGATGACGTGCGCAGGGGCACGGGAGATCCACGGCTCGAGGCCCGCGGCGACGTACTCTGGCTCGAGGGCCAGCTCGGCCATGGCTCGCCTCGTGTCCTCCTCCGTGACGACTACGAGCCGCAGACCCTGGCTGTGCCCCGCGCTCGGGATCTTGCGGCCCCGGGCGACGATCCGCTCGAGGGTCTCGCGGGGCACGGGGTCGGGCAGGTAGCTGCGTACGGCCTTGCGGCGGCGCAGGACGTCGGCGAAGTCCATGATTGAGCATGATCACATGGCGGACGCTGACGGACGGCGGCCAGACGGCCGTCGACGTCGCGCGCGAGGTCGCCGCGTTCCTCGATGCGGCCGAGGTCAGCCTCGCGCTGGCGCTCTACGACCTCGATCTCTCTGGCGAGAGCGAGGCGATCGTACTCGGCGCGCTGCGGAGCGCGCGCGACCGCGGCGTCGACGTACGCCTCGCCTACAACGTCGACCACCCGAACCCGATCCCCGTGCCGCCGCCGCCGAAGTCGGTCCCGGAGGACGTCGCGGCGCTACCAGTGGCGACCCTCGGCGTCTCGGGCATCCCGGATCTCATGCACCACAAGTTCGCCGTGCGCGACCGGAGGGCAGTGCTGACAGGATCGACGAACTGGACCGACGACTCCTGGACGCGCCAGGAGAACGTCCTCGTCACGGTCGAGTCGGCCGGTCTCGGAGAGGCCTACGCGCTCGCCTTCGACGCGCTCTGGACGAAGCCCGTGTTCGAGGCCGGCCGCGTGGAGCCGCGGCCCGTCGACGTGGGAGGCAGGCCAGTGCGGCCGTGGTTCTGTCCCGGGTACGGCGACGCGCTCTCGCACAGGGTGGCGAAGGCGATCGGACGGGCGAAGCGTCGCGTCCGTATCTGCTCACCGGTCATCTCCGCGGGGCCTGTCCTGGGCACGCTCGCGCAAGTCGCCTCGGAGGGTCTCGTGGACGTCGCCGGCTGCGTGGACGCGACCCAGCTCGCGTACGTCCACCAGCAGTGGCTGGCGATGAAGGTCTCCGCCTGGAAAATCCCGCTGCTCGAGACGATCCTCGCGCGCGCGCCGTTCTCCGGGAAGAACTCGACGCCCTGGGCACCTGGCAGGCTTCACGACTACATGCACGCGAAGATGACGGTCGCCGACGACGCCGTCTTCTGTGGCTCGTTCAACCTCTCGCGCTCCGGCGAGCGGAACGCGGAGGACATGCTCGAGATCCACGACCCCTCGCTGGCCAACGACATGGCCGCCTTCGTCGACGGCGTCCGCGCGCGCTACCCGCGCTTCACGCTGCGACTGGCTGAATAAGCCCAAGCGCGGCTTCGCCGCGCGGGCTTATGTCGGTGTTTCACGCTGTGACTG
>JBOGZW010000195.1:0-1952 GCA_050697575.1 Gaiellaceae bacterium
CGGCGGCGCGACTCACCGGTATCCGAAGGCGACGAGCATCACGGTGGTCACAGTGCCGTGTGGCATGAGACTGCTCTGGCAGCCCTTCGAGGAGCGCTCGGCGACGTGGACGCTCTGTGCGACCGGCTCTGGGATCGAGCTGTCCGGGTGGGAAGTCGCGCACGAGTTCTTCGGCCAGAGCGATCGGACGAGCTACGTCTGCACCGAGAGCGTGCTCGTACCGACGCAGGAAGCGACCGGGGCAAGCACGTTCCGATGCAGCTCGGGCAGCGGCCGACAGGAGGGGGAGACACGGGTCGTCGGCGTCGAGGAGGTCGCGGTCGCCGGCTCGCCGCTGAGAGCGATACACGTCCGGACGGTTGGGCGAGTGGCGGGCGGCGACAGCGGTACCGAGACCACGGACTGGTGGCTCGACGAGCGGAGCGGGCTGCCGCTCCGGATCGGCCTCCTGAACCGTACGAGTCGGTCGATCCTCATCGGCGAGGTGCACTACAGCGAGAATGCCGACCTGCGACTCCGCTCGACCGAGCCTCTCCGCTGAGGCCGCCGCGCTCGCACGCCCTCGATAAGGAGAGCGCAGACATGGCCGAGACTCTAAGGCGCGATAGCATCGATCTAGTCCGGTGCGAGTTCGTGTCGACATACCCGAGCTGATCCCGGAGCTCTGCGAGTTCCTCGAGAAGCGCGGCTACAACGTTTCGAGCGCAGGCGGCAACGAGATCAGCGTGTCCGGCCGCGACGCGCAGGACTTTCGCCAGGCAGTGACGCTCCTCGCCGACCTCGACGTCTGGCGAGCGAAGCGCGCCTGGGCGACCACGCGGCTCGATCCCGAGCTGACCGGCAGCTATCAGTCTCGCCGCTAGCCTGGGGTACATGGACGAGACACAGCTCGGGTTCGACGACGCCGTTCGCGACGCGCTCGATTCGCTGCCGCGTGAGCTCGGGGAGTTCATGTCCAACGTGGAGGTGGTCGTCGATGAGGAGCCGCCCGCGGGCATGCCGCTGCTCGGTCTCTACCAGGGCATCCCGCTCACGCGCCGCGGGGCCTTCTACGGCGGCACGTTGCCGGACAAGATCACGATATTTCGCGGGCCGTTGGAGCGACTTTACGGCGCCGATCCCAATCGGCTGCGACGTGAGATCAGGCGCGTCGTGCTGCACGAGGTCGCACACCACTTCGGGATCAGCGACGAGCGCCTCGTCGAGCTCGACCGCTACTGATCCAGGGAGGAGACCGCATGCTCACGAACCGCTCGATGCCGGTCGGCGCCGTAATCCCGGTCCTCGGCTACGACGACGTCGATGAGGCGATCACGTGGCTCTGCGAGACGTTCGGCTTCACCGAGCGCTGGCATGCGGGAAGCCACCGCGCGCAGCTGGCGATCGGCGACGCTGCGGTCGCCGTCACCGGGAGCGGCTCTGGCTCCGGAGGCGCGAACGTGATGGTTCGCGTCTACGACGTGGACGCGCACTACGCGCTCGCGAGCGAAAAGGGCGCGCAGCTCTCCGGGCCTCCCGCCGACTACCCCTACGGGGAGCGGCAGTACACGGCCGTCGACCCCGGCGGCCATACGTGGACGTTCTCGCAGTCGATTGCCGACGTCGCGCCCGAGGACTGGGGCGGTGTATCGGGTCCCGGTCTCTCCGCCTGAGCTCTAGCGGCCGAACCAGCGAGCCAGGTGCTCGCGCTCGAAGGCGACCTTCTCGTCGTGATGCGCGGCGGAGACGTCGCCCACGCGCACCGAGGGCTCGGGCTCGGCATAGAAGTCTCCCTCGATCAGCGCGGACTCGCGGAGCCCGGTCTCGAGGAAGCAGTAGCCGCGACCGTCGAACGGTCCGGGAGCGGGCTGTCCAAGGATCTCGGCCGCGATCTCCGCCGCCACCGTTGTGCCCTGCGCCTCTGCCATTACGCCGGCCTTCGGGAACGGCAGCCCGTTGGCCAGCCGTATCAG
>JBOGZW010000196.1:0-1934 GCA_050697575.1 Gaiellaceae bacterium
CCCGCGGTGCCTAGGGCGGGAATGGACATCGTCGAAGGAGGACGTGTCACGTCGGGCACGCATTCGCCCATGCTCGACTGCGGCATCGGCATGGGGTACGCGCCGGCCTCGATCGCGACCCCGGGTCAGAAGATCCGGATCGACGTGCGCGGCAAGCAGCGAGGCGCGCACATCGTTCAGAAGCCCATCTACAAACGAGAGGAGTAGTCACGTGGCGGCCACTGAGACCTATCCGGAGGAGCTGCGCTACCACCCGGCGCACGATTGGGCAAGAGTGGAAGGCGACGAGGCGACGCTGGGCATCACGTGGTACGCGCAGGACTCCCTCGGCGAGCTCGTGCACTACGAGCCCCCCGACGTCGGCGCGACGCTCGCGAAGGACTCGGTGTACGGCGAGGTCGAATCGGTGAAAGCGGTCTCGGACCTCATCACGCCGTTGTCGGGCGAGGTTCTCGATGTCAACCAGAAGGTCGTCGACGAGCCGGAGACCGTGAACGAGGATCCGTACGGCGAGGGCTGGCTCGTGCGCATTCGCCTGTCCGATCCGGGCGAGGTCGGGTCACTGCTCGATGCCGCGGGCTACCGACAGCTGCTCGACGAGCAGTGAGCTACCTCTCGCTGACGGACGCCGACCGCGAGCAGATGCTCGCGGCGATCGGCGTCGACAGCGTCGACGAGCTGTTCCGCGACATACCCCAGGGCGTGCGGCTCGGCCGGGAGCTGGACCTCGAGCCCGCGCTCTCGGAGCCCGAGCTCGTCGCGCATCTCGAGGAGCTCGCCGCGCGGAACGTCGACGGGCGCCGCGAGGTGTCGTTCCTCGGCGCCGGCATCTACGACCACTACGTGCCTGCGGCGGTCGACCACATCCTCCAGCGCGGAGAGTTCCTCACCGCGTACACGCCGTATCAGCCGGAGCTCAGCCAGGGCGTGCTCCAGGCGATCTTCGAGTACCAGACCGCGATCTGCGAGCTGACGGGCATGGACGTCTCGAACGCGTCCGGCTACGACGGCACGACGGTGGCCGCCGACGCCTGTTACATGGCGAAGCACGTCACCGGTCGGGTGCGGATCGTCGTGACGGAGGCGACGAATCCGCAGGTGCGCCAGGTGATGAAGACGTACGCGCCGGGCTTCGGCCTCGAGGTAGTCGAGGTGCCACACGCCGGGGGTGTGACGGATCCCGCCGCCGTCGCGGCTGCCGCCGAGAGTGCCGCGGCAGTCGTCTTCCAGCAGCCGAACTTCTTCGGTTGTCTCGAGCCGGCTCCAGATCTGTCGGCCGCAGCGGCGGAAGCAGGGGCGCTTCCCGTCGCTCACGTCGACCCGCTCTCGCTCGGCGTCCTGGAGGCGCCCGGACGCTACGGCTGCGCGATCGTCGCGGGAGAAGGGCAGGGCGCAGGCAACGCCCAGTCCTTCGGCGGCCCGCACTACGGGTTCCTCGCCTGCCGCTCGGAGTACATCCGGCGCATGCCCGGCCGTATCGTCGGCCAGACGACGGATGCCGAGGGCCGGCGCGGCTACGTGCTCACGCTGTCCACCCGCGAGCAGCACATCCGTCGCGAGAAGGCGACGTCCAACATCACGACGAACCAGACCCTGCTTGCCCTCGGCGGGCTCGTGTACCTGACCTGGCTCGGCCCGCGAGGGCTGCGCGAGGTGGGGGAGACCTGCATGTCGCTCGCCGGCTATGCGCGCCGGCGGCTGGAGGAGGCCGGGCTCGAGTTGATGTTTCCCGATGAGACAACGTTCAAGGAGTTTGCGGTGCGCGTCGGACGGAACGCGAGCGAGGTCGTTAGCGCTGCCCGAGAGCTGGGCGTCCATCCCGGCTACGCGCTGGGGCGCGACTACGAGGGGATGGACGACTGCATCCTCGTCGCCGTGACCGAAAAGCGGACACCGGCGGAGATCGACCGCCTCGTGGATGTGCTCGCGGAGGT
>JBOGZW010000197.1:0-1887 GCA_050697575.1 Gaiellaceae bacterium
CTTCGCGAGCTTCTCCCGGAAGACCGGGTCGCTGAAGAACTGCGCGCAGCCCTCACCCTTGATGAACGGGAGGTACGACTTGCGGAGATCGCGGGGCCGCCAGCCGAGGATCGGTGTGTCGAGCGTGACGACGACCGCTGAGAAGCCGTTCACGCCGGCTCGTTGGAGCAGGCTGGCCACGATCTCGCGGTCGTTGATCCAGTAGAGCTGGTACCAGCGCGGCGCGTCGCCCATAGCGCCCGCGATGTCCTCGATCGACGAGGAGGCCGCCGTGGACAGACAGAAGGGGATCTCGAGCGCTGCAGCGGCACGCGCTACGGCCATCTCGCCCTCCTCGTGGGCGATCGACAACACGCCCACAGGAGCGAGGAGGAACGGCGCCGGGGATTGCGTGCCGAGCACCTCGACCGAGAGGTCGCGCTGGGTGTTGCCCGTGAGCATCCGCGGCCTGATGCGGCGGCGCTCGAACGCTTCCCGGTTCGCGCGGATCGTCGCCTCGCTGCCCGCTCCGCCGGCGATGTAGCCGAAGGCGCCGGGATCGAGCTTCTTTTCGGCCAGCGCTTCCCACTCCTCGGGCGCGACCGGCCACTCCGACTCGCCCGCGATATAGATCGCGTTCTGGATGGATGTACCGTCGAAGCTCATGCCGCTGCCTCCAGCTTTGCACGCTCGCCGTCCGTGAACGACCGCGCCGCCCGCCGCTCCGGATCCCACACGGCGAAGACGACCTCCGTCTCGGCGGCGACGCGCCCGTCGGAGGCTGCGCTCAGCTCGAGGGCGACCGTGACGCTCGACGTCCCCAGGCGCACGATGCGCACGGTGCCGACCACCTGCTCATCTTCGAGGCGCAGCTCCGAGCGATACTCCGTCGTGAGCTTGACGACGACGTAGTCCCAGACCTCGCCTTTGCCCAAGCCCAGAACCTCGCGGAACCACGCGTCGACGATCTCCTCGCCGTACGTCTGGTAGACGGCCTGGTTCACGTGGCCGAGGGCGTCGAGATCGCGCCAGCGGATGTCGATGCGCTTCTCGGTCAAGCGCAATAGCCTATGGCCCGTGACCATCGATCGCTCGAATATCGGCGACGCGTCCGAGCCGATCACGTTCGACGTCGAGCGTGGCGCTGTCGTCCGGCTCGCGGAGGCGATCGGGGATGACCAGGCGGCCTACGATGAAGGCACCGCCGCCCCGCCGACGTTCCCTACGACCTTCACGTTCCGGCTGCCGGTGCCGTCGCTGAGGGCGATCGACCCTGCGCGCTTCATCCACGGCGACCAGCAGTACGCGTACGAGCGCCCGCTGCGCGCGGGCGATCGCATCACGTGCGTCGCGAAGATCGCGGACGTGACCGAGAAGGAAACGCGGCTGGGCAACGCGACGTTCGCCGTCATCGAGACCGAGGGGCGCGACCAGGCCGGCGAGCTCGTCTTCACCGGCCGCGCGACGCTGATCGTGAGATGAAGGCCGGCGACGAGCTCAAGCCGCTCGTGAAGGAGCCCGTCACGCGGCTCCAGCTCGTGAAGTACGCGGGCGCGTCCGGCGACTTCAACCCCATCCACTGGGACCCCGAGCGGGCGCAGGAGATGGGCCTCGGCGGCGTGATCGCCCACGGCATGCTGAGCATGGGCTTCCTCGGGCAGTACGTCGCCGGCGTGGCGGGGCCCGAGAGCGTGCGGCGTCTCAAGGTGCGCTTCGGCGCGATGGTGCGGCCGGACGACGTGCTGACCTGCAAGGGCACGGTTCGCGAGGTCGACGGCAGCCGCGCCGTGCTCGACGTGTGGGCGGAGAACCAGGATGGCGAGAAGGTGACGACCGGCGAAGCGGAGGTGGAGATCGGATGAGGTTCGAGGGGAAAGTGGCGCTGATAACGGGTGGCGCGCGCGGCAT
>JBOGZW010000198.1:0-1865 GCA_050697575.1 Gaiellaceae bacterium
CGACGTTCGGCGCGCTCTCGATCAACGGCATCCCCGCGATCCGCACACCGTTCGAGCCGCTCGTGCCAGAGGTGCGGCACGTCTCCAACACGAACCGCTACCACCGGCAGCCGGAGGAGACGGAAGCTGAGTTCACTGCGTTCCTGCTCGACGAGCTCGAGCGCACGATCCTCGCCATGGGCCCGGAAACCGTGTGCCTCGTCCACATGGAGCCGGTGCAGAACGCCGGCGGGGCGTTCGTCGCGCCCGAGGGCTACTGGCGAGGAGTGCGCGACCTCTGCACGAAGTACGACATCCTCCTCTCAGCCGACGAGGTGATTACGGCCTTCGGCCGCGTCGGTCACTGGTTCGCCTCGGAGCGCTACGACATCCGGCCCGACATCGTCACGTGCGCGAAGGGCCTCTCGTCGTCGTATGCGGCGATCGGCGCGGTGGTCGCGACGGACCGCGTGATGGAGCCATTTCTCGCCGACACGTCGATGTTCTCGCATGGCATCACTTTCGGCGGCCACCCCGTCATGTGCGCGATCGCGCTCAAGAACATCGAGATCATGAAGCGCGAGCGGATCGTCGAGGGCGTCCTCGAGCATGAGGCGGCGTTCCGCTCCACGCTCGAGCAGCTGTACGACCTGCCGATCATCGGCGACATCCGCGGCACGGGGTTCTTCTACGCTGTCGAGCTCGTGAAGGACAAGGAGACGCGCGAGACCTTCTCCGACGAGGAGTGCGAGTGGCTACTGCGCGGCTTCCTCTCCAGGCGTCTGCACGAATGCGGCCTCATCTGTCGCGCCGACGACCGCGGTGATCCGGTCATCCAGATCTCGCCGCCACTGGTCGCCCGCCAGCCCGAGTTCGACCGCATCGTCGAGGTGCTCGGCGACGTGCTGGCCGAAGCGTGGGACGAGCTGCAGCGACGGTAGCTCCCGGGCTCGCCGACCCGTGGTGGCTCCAGGAGGCGCCGCCCGACGCCGAGCAGCCCGCGCTCGACGGTGACACGACCGCCGACGTCGCGATCGTCGGCGGCGGCTTCACGGGACTCTGGACGGCAATCGAGCTGAAGCGGCGCGACCCTGCCCTCGACGTCGTCGTGCTCGAGGCAGCACGCTGTGGGATCGGGCCGAGCGGGCGGAACGGCGGCTTCCTCCACGGCTACTGGTCGAGCCTCGCTCGCTTCCGCGACGTGCTCGGCGCGGAGGGGGCTCTCGCGGTCGCGCGTGCGTCCGATGGGGCGATCCCGGCCGTGCGCGCCCTCGAGCACGATGTCTGGCTCCGGGAGGGTGGGCTGTTGCGTGTGTCGACGTCGGAGACGCAGGACGCGATCCTCGACCGCTCGGTTTCGGTAGCGCACGAGCTCGGCGTCGAGGAAGAGGCCGTATCGCTCTCACCGGAAGAGCTCGCGCGCCACTGCGCCTCTCCCGCCTTCCGCCGCGGCGTCTTCTTCCGCGACGGCGCGACCGTCCACCCGGCGCGGCTCGTCCGCGCGCTCCGCAGCGAGGCGCTCGCCGCGGACGTCCGTTTGCACGAACGGACGGAGGTCTCGCGCATAGGCAACAGCCTCGTCCAATCAGCGCGCGGGGACGTCCGCGCGAGCGAGATCGTCGTCGCGATGAACGCATGGTCCGCCGGCTGGAAGCCGCTCTCGCGCCTGCTCACGCCGTTCGGCAGCTACGTCGTACTCACCGAGCCGGTGCCCGAGCTGCTCGCCGAGATCGGCTGGACGGGCGGAGAGGCCGTCACCGACTGCCGGATGTTCCTCCACTATTTCCGGACGACCGCCGACGGCCGCGTGCTCATGGGCTCGGGCTCGGGGCCTATCGGCTTTCGAGGGCGCATCGACAAGCGGTTCTCGGGCGATGTGCCCACAG
>JBOGZW010000199.1:0-1734 GCA_050697575.1 Gaiellaceae bacterium
GCGACGATCTCCTCGACGCGGGCGGCGTCCGTCAAGACACGTCTCCGAGAATCGCCGCAGCGCGCTCGCAGTCCTCGACCGTCGGCACGAGCGCGACACGGACGTAGCCTTCGCCCGCCTCGCCGAGATACGCGCCGGGGGCGACGACGATGCCGTGCTCGAGCAGGCGCTCGGCAGCGGCCTCGGAGCCCTCGTCGTCGGGCAGCGCAAGCCAGAGGTACATCGTTGCGTCCTTGCCCGCCGCCCTCCAGCCGAGGCCCTCGAACGCCGGCAGCAGCACGTCGCGCTTGCGCCGGTACACGGCACGCGCGCGCTCGACGTGATCCTCGTCCTCCCATGCGGCGATGGACGCCCTCTGGACGAACTCCTGCGGCGCCGTGCCGACTGTCGGCCGATACTTGCGCAGCGCGTCGATCACCCACGGCGGCCCCGCGACGAAGCCGGACCGGTAGCCGGTCATCGACGAGCGCTTGCTGAGCGTGTTGAAGACGACAGCGTGTGACCGGTCGGCCGGCTCGAGCGCGGACGGCGGCGGCTCGTCGAACCACAGCTCGCTGTAGGCCTCGTCCGAGCAGATGAGGAAGTCGTGGCGCGTGGCGAGCTCGGCAAGCTGCTCGTAGAACGCACGTGGCGCGACAGCAGCCGTCGGGTTGTTGGGGTAGTTGACCCACAGAAGCGCCGTCCGATCGAACAGCTCGCCGTCGACAGCGTTGAGATCCGGCAGGAAGCCTTCCTCTTCGTGGAGCGGGAGGCGCACGATCGTCGCCCCGGCAAACTCGGCGCCACGCTCGTACACGGGGTAGGCGGGATCGGGGACGAGCACGATGTCCCTCCCGCCGGCAACGTCCACGAACACCTGGGCGAAGCTGAAGATGGCCTCCTTCGAGCCGAGCGTCGGGATGAGCTCCCGATCCGGATCCAACGTGACGGCGAAGCGCCGCGCAACCCAGCCCGCGATCGCAGCGCGCAGCTCCGGCAGCCCTTCGGCCTTCGGGTAGCCCATGGTCTCCGCCACGCCTTCCGCCAGGGCGCGGCGGATAAGCGGATCGGTCGGCTCGCGCGGGTCGCCCTGCCCGAAGTCGATGATCTCGACGCCACGGGCCGCCGCCTGCTGCCTTGCGTGCTCCAGACGGACGAACGGGTACGTCGACTGCTCGGCCAGCACGGGGGAGAGCGCCATGCCGCAACGCTAGCGGGATTGCGCCTGACGCATAATGTCGTCGTGACAAATCACCAGCCCGATCCGCTGCCCGGCGCGGAGCCGGAGCGCGGGTTCGCGGTCGCGTGTCTGCTCCCGTCCCAGGAGGCCTCGGAGCTCGCCGAGCTTCACGAGCTGGCCCGGACCGCGGGCGTCGACACCGTCGGCGAGCTCGTTCAGCACCGGCCGAAGCCTGACCCTCGCACGTACGTCGGCAAGGGAAAGCTCGAGGAGCTGAAGTCTGCGTTCGCGGCCTCCGGCGCCGAGGTGCTGGTCGTCGACGGCGAGCTCGCTCCGGCGCAGCAGCGGCGCCTCGAGGACTCTCTGGACACACGCGTCGTCGACCGGACGCAGCTGATCCTCGACATCTTCGCTCAGCACGCAGTCTCTGCCGAGGGCAAGCTCCAGGTCGAGCTCGCGCAGCTCGAGTACAACCTCCCGCGCATGCGGGGCCTGTGGAAGCACCTCGAGCGGCTCGGCGGGGGCGTGGGGACGAGAGGCCCCGGTGAGAGCCAGCTCGAGACCGATCGCCGGCT
>JBOGZW010000200.1:0-1730 GCA_050697575.1 Gaiellaceae bacterium
CGCCTCGCGGACGTACCGCGGATCGTCCTGCATCGAGAGCACGAGCACCTTGGCGCCCGGCGCTTCCTTCAAGAGCCTCGGCAGGACGTCGACACCGCTGTCGCCCGGCATGACGACGTCGAGCAGGATGACGTCGGGCTTCGTCGCGCGTGCCTCGAGGACGGCGTCGCGTGCGGTTCCCGCTTCGCCGACCACCTCGATGTCGGACTCGGCCTCGAGCACGCGGCGTAGACCGGCGCGGACGACGGCATGGTCGTCGACGAGCAGGACGCGGGTCACTCGACCCTCACCTCCGCGACGAGAGTCGTGCCCGCGCCCGGCGACGACTCGATCGTGAGCCGTCCGTCGAGGAGGGCGACCCGCTCACGGATTCCCAGGAGCCCGTGACCGTCGTCGGTCGGCTCGTCCGGGCTGAAGCCGCGGCCGTCATCCTCGATCACTGCGGTCATGCTTTCTTCGCGACGGATGAGGAGGACGGTGACGTTCTGCGCTTGAGCATGCTTGACGACATTCGTCAGGGCCTCCTGCACTATGCGGTAGAGGGTCGTCTCCACCTCCTCGGGCAAGCGCTCCTGTCCCAGCCGGCTCTCGACGTCGACGGCGATCCCCGTCGCCTCGGAGATCGTTCGCGCGAGACGCTCGACCGCGGCCAGGAGGCCGAAGTCGTCCAGCGCCTTTGGGCGAATATGGACGGCGAGGTCGCGGACGTCCTGGAGCGTTGCCACGATTAACTCTCGCAGCTCGGCTCCGGCAGCGCGCAGCTGCGCCTCGCTCTGTGCCTCCTCGACCGCCTTCAGCCCGAGCAGGATAGACGTGAGCGCCTGGCCGGTCTCGTCGTGAAGCTCGCGTGCGAGCCGCCGGCGCTCGAGCTCCTGTCCGGCGACGACACGGCGTAGCGAGTCGCGCGCGACTCGGAGCGAGAGGTCGACGGCGACCGCCGCACGCGCGGCGAACTGCTCGGCGAGTCGAAGGTCGGCGTCGGAGAACCGAGGGTCAGTGCCAAGCCGGTCGTGGGCGACGATGACGCCGATTGCTCGATCTCGTGCAAGCAGCGGTACATACAGCCCTGTCGTGGCCGCCATTAGCTGCACCGACTCCTGGTCCACCTCTGGATCGTCCAGGGTCGAGTCAACGCGCTCGCTGTGTGCTCGCTCGAACACGCGGCCGGCCTTCGACTCCCGGCGCGGAACCTCGACCCCGACGAGCTGGCCGGCGTTCTCGCCGTCGGCTGCTGCGATCCGAAGCTCACTGCCCGCTGGCAGCATGATCGCCACCAGCTTCGCACTGATCAGCTCGCGCAGGCGGCGCGCGATGAGATCGAGCAGGGTCGGCAAATCGAGCTCGCCGACAAGCGCGTTGCCGATCTCGTTCAGCGACTCGAGCTGGCGCGACCAGGCCGTCGCCGACTCGTAGAGTCGCGCGTTCTCGATCGCGACGGCCGCCTGGGAAGCCAGCAGCGTCACGAGCTCCTCGTCGTCCTGGCTGAAGTCCTCCGCGGCTTTCTTCTCGGTCAAGTAGAGGTTTCCGTAGGCGACATCGCGCAGCAGGATCGGCACGCCCAGGAACGTCCGCATCTCGGGGTGGTTGGGTGGGAAGCCGACCACCCGGGGATCGGCGTGCAGATCCCTGAGGCGGAGCGGCCGCGCGTCCTCGATGAGCACTCCGAGGATGCCACGCCCACGCGGAAGGTCGCCGATCGCGTCGGCCTCGTGCTGCTCGATGCCGGTGAA
>JBOGZW010000201.1:0-1719 GCA_050697575.1 Gaiellaceae bacterium
GTACTTCATCGGCCGACGGTGGGGCGATGCCGTCACGCGCCGCTTCTTCAGCTCGAAGAAGGCGCAGGAGCGACTGGCCTGGGCGGATCGGCAGGTCGACGAGCGTGGCGGGGAGCTGATCATCGTCGCGCGGTTCATCCCCGGCGGCCGTACGGCGGTGTGCCTCTCGGCCGGCGGCTTGAAGATGCCGTGGCGGCGCTTCGCCACCTTCGACGCGATCGCGGGCATCGTCTGGGCGTCGTACGCGTCCCTACTCGGCTACGTCGGCGGTAAGCAGTTCGAGGAAGCCCCGTGGAAGGGCCTCATGCTCGCGCTGCTCATCGCCTTCTCGATCGCGGGCGGCGTCGAGATGGTACGCTGGATCATGCGGCGCCGGAAGGAGGCCGCGGCGTGAACCGCCTTGCGGGAGAGACGAGCCCGTACCTCCTCCAGCACGCGGACAACCCCGTGGATTGGTACCCCTGGGGCGAGGAAGCGCTCGCGCGCGCCCGCGAGGAGGACCGGCCGATCCTCCTCTCCATCGGCTACGCGGCGTGCCACTGGTGCCATGTGATGGAACACGAGTCGTTCGAGGACGAGGAGACGGCGCGGATCCAGAATGAGCACTTCGTCAACGTCAAGGTCGACCGGGAGGAGCGCCCGGACCTCGATGCGATCTACATGGACGCCGTCGTCACGCTGACCGGGCACGGTGGGTGGCCGCTGACCGCGTTCCTCACACCGGACGGCGAGCCGTTCTACGGCGGGACGTACTTTCCGCCGGAACCGCGTCACGGGCTACCGAGCTTTCGCCAGGTGCTCGAGGCGGTCTCGAGTGCGTACCGCGAGCGGCGCGGCGACGTGACCCGCTCGGCGGCCGAGCTCGTCGCGGCGATCGAGCGAGCAGGCCGTCGCCCTCCGTCGTCGGAGCCGCTCACCGAGTCGCTGCTGGGCGAGGCCGTGCGCGCGCTGCGCTCGTCGTTCGACACCGAGTACGGAGGCTTCGGCCGCGCGCCGAAGTTTCCACCGCACGCCGTGCTCGAGCTCTTGCTGCGCCGCGGGGAGCTGGAGATGGCCGAGCGCACGCTCGACGGGATGGCGGCCGGCGGTATGTACGACCTCGTGGGCGGCGGCTTCCACCGCTACTCCGTCGACGACCGTTGGCTCGTCCCGCACTTCGAGAAGATGCTCTACGACAACGCGCTCCTCGTCCCGACGTATCTCCACGCCTGGCTCGTCACCGGCCGCGAGCGCTATCGGGAAGTGGTCGAGGAGACGGTCGAGTACATGCTCCGCGATCTCCTGCTGCCCGACGGCGCGTTCGCGTCCTCCCAGGACGCGGACACCGACGGCGTCGAGGGGATGACGTACACATGGACGCCCGAGGAGGGTGTGCCCGCGGAGCTGCTTCAGCCGTTCGAGCACGGACGCTCGATCGTGCGCGGCGAGCTCGACCCCGACCTTCGTGCGCTACTCCTGGAAATCCGCTCGCAGCGCCCGCAGCCCGGGCTCGACGACAAGGCGATCGCTTCGTGGAACGGGCTCGCGCTGGCCGCCCTGGCCGAGGCGTCGAGGCGCCTCGAGCGCGACGACTGGCGCGACACCGCCCGGGGAGTGGCCGAGTTCCTGCTCGGCCCGCTATCGGACGGAGGCCGCCTGCGGCGCAGCTACCGGGAGGGCAGGGCGACGGGCACGGGCTATCTCGACGACTACGCGAACGTCGCGCACGGGCTCTACGAG
>JBOGZW010000202.1:0-1696 GCA_050697575.1 Gaiellaceae bacterium
CGGTGGGATCGGCGCCGCGGCCGGCATCGCCATCCGGAACGGCAGGTCGCCCGTCGGCGTGCTCGTGCGGACGACGAGCGTCGAGTCGTCGGGCGCCTTGAGCCCGCTGATCGAGTCGGCCTCGCCCGCCGCGAACTCGTCGAAGCCCTCGATGGTGGAGTAGTAGAAGCTGTAGCCCCCCGTCGAGCATTCGCCGCAGGCCTCGCGCTCCATCGCTCGGATGAAGTCCTGCGCGGTCACGGTCACGTCGTCGAGCGGCGGGGCATACGCGATGCCGGGCTTCAGTGTGAACGTCCACGTCAGGCCGTCCGCCGAGACCTCCGGCATCGCCGATGCGAGATCGGGTTGGACGTCCGCGCCGCCTTCGGCGGTCGTCTTGCCGTTGTAGGAGAGCAGCGTTCGCAGCAGGCAACAGCGGTCGAACGCCCACGCCACGCCGTAGTACTCCTTCTGCGGGTCGAACGCCTCCTGTACGTCCGACTGCAGAGCGAGCTTCAGCGTCCCACCCACCGGCGCCTCGCCGGTCGCGGCGGGACCGCTGTCCTGCGTCGGCTCGTCCGTCCCGCCTCCGCACGCGCTCGCCGTGAGGGCGAGTGCGAGGAGGCAGGGGAGGAGCCAGACGCGTACCGCAGAGCTCCTGAGCATGCCGTCCCCTTTCGGCCCGAGGACACATCGACCACGGCAGGCGCCGCGGCCTGTCTCAGAAGTTCATACGGCGGGGCCGTTCGACCAGCGGTTCGGTCTTCTGCCCGAACCTTCCCGCATCCTGCTGCCAGTCCACCACGCGTCGGAACTGCGATGGACTCATGCCGGTGTGACGCCGGAAGGTCGTGATGAAGTGCGACAGCGAGTTGAACCCGGATCGATGGCAGACCTGCGTCACGCTGAGCGAGGACTCGCGGAGCAGGTCCGACGCGTAGTCGATCCGGAGCCCGATCAGGTAGCGGTAGGGCGGGACGCCATAGCGCTGCTTGAAGATGCGCGTGAGGTAGAAGGGGGACAGGGACGCCGCGCGAGCGACGGCGTTCATGTCGAGGTCCTGCGTCAGGTTGGCTTCGAGGTAGGCGCGGACCTGCTCGGCATGCTCACGAACGTGCCGGCTCTGGTGGTTGCCGTCGCCGAAGATCCGGAACAGGCTCTGACCCCCCCTCTCGCTCAAAGTCTACGCTCGGGAGGGTTCGCCGGGTCTTGCGGATTCCTGCCCCATCGTCGCTCCGTGCCTATGCGCAGGCACCCTGCCCGGCCGAACCTGCTGCTCCCAAGATGGCGCGATGCCGAACGGAGCCAACAAAGACGAGGGCCGCGCCGGTCCCGATCAAGACACGCTGCCGGGGACATGCCGGGCTGGACCTGTTCTTCATTGGCATCATCCTCGCCTTCGGGCCGGACCTCGTCGCCCGCATTCGGCCTCGATGGCAGCGGCGGCGTGAGCTTTCCGAACGTGTCCCTGGTTGGGAAGCACACATTGAGAACATCGATCAACTCGGCTTGCTGCTGATGTTGACTCCACCGCCGGATGAGGAGATCGACCCCACCATTAGCTGTGAAGTCCGTCTCCCCCATGGCCGTATGACCTCTCCGCGCCGCACCCCGCCAATGCGGCCCGGTACCGCTGCCGGGGCGGATGGCAAGTGGAATGAGTGGTACTCGATCCGCTTGCCCGATGATTTCGACCGGGTCTACAGCGGAGCGTTAT
>JBOGZW010000203.1:0-1692 GCA_050697575.1 Gaiellaceae bacterium
GCTTCGTGTTCGACGAGCGTTACCTCTTCCGCGACCTCGCCGAGGCGAACGTCGCCGGCACGAGCGAACGGCTGGACGGCGCCGTCGAGTGGCTGCGCGAACGGGCTTCGAGGCCGTTCTGCCTGTGGTTCCACAGCTGGACGACGCACATGCCCTACGGCGTCCTCCACTCCGAGCGCAAGGAGTGGCGGCGGGCGAAGGAGGACATCATCACCGGCATTCAGTCCGGCGACCCGGCCGCCCTGGAGGCGCTGTACGCGAGCTACCGCGAGGCGGTGGAGCGCGAGTCCGAGATGTTCTTCGCAGGTTTTCTCCAGGCGCTCGAAGACCTCGGCCTACGCGAGCAGACCGGGATCGCGTTCGTCGCCGACCACGGCGAGTCGTGGGGCGAGCGCTACGACGACAAGTCGGAGATCCAGGGCACGTACCACATGCACGGCGCCGACCTGTACGACGAGGTCGTGCGCGTGCCGCTCATCCTCTCCGCACCTGGGCTCGAGCCAACCGTCGTCCCCTCGCAGGTGAGCCTCGTCGACCTCATGCCGACGATGCTCGAGCTCGCGGAGGCGCCGATCGACGGCCTCGACGGAACCTCGCTGCTGCCGCTCGCCCGCGGGTCGGAAGCCGGCGATCGTCCCGCGCTCATCGTCGGCACCGACAAGGGCGCCGTCTCGCAGCTCGCCCTCCGGCAGCCGCCGTGGAAGCTCACGGTTCACGTGCAGTCGGGCGAGGAGGAGGCCTACCGGCTCGACGTCGATCCCGGTGAGGTCACGAGCCGCTCCGACGACGTGCCCGGCGAGCTCCGCGAGCGGCTCTACGCGGAGCTGGAGACGGTCTCGCGGCAGGCTCTCACCGCCGAGGAGGAGGCGCTCGTCGAGCAGCGGCTGTCGGACCTGGGCTATCTGTGAGTCGGGTACCGTCTCGCGAGTCGTGGCAGGAAAGCCCCACCTTCTGAGCAACGATCCGGCAGTGACGGACCTCGCCCGCCTGTACGGGCGGATGGTGCTCATCCGCCGCTTCGAGGAGTCCTTGCTCGAGCTGTTCTCGCTCGGCAAGCTCGCCGGAACGACACACACGTACATCGGCCAGGAGGCGAACGCCGTCGGCGTCGTCGACCACCTCGAGCGCGGCCGCGATGTCATCGTCTCCAACCACCGCTGCCACGGCCACTATCTCGCGTTCACGGACGACGTCGACGGCCTGCTGGGCGAGGTGATGGGAAAGGCGAGCGGCGTCTGCGGCGGTAAAGGCGGCAGCCAGCACCTCTGCTCGGACGGCTTCTACTCGAACGGCGTGCTCGGGAGCACGATGCCGGTGGCGACGGGGATGGCACTCGCCGAGCGCGAGCGCGGCTCGGGAGCCGTGACCGTCGCCTTCATCGGCGACGGGACGCTCGGCCAGGGCGTCGTCTACGAGAGCCTCAACATCGCGTCGCGCTGGGGCCTGCCGCTCCTGGTCGTCGTGGAGAACAACTACTACGCGCAGTCGACGCCGAGCCACCTGACGCTCGCCGGGAGCATCGCCGACCGTGGAGCAGCCTTCGGCATCGAGACGGCCGAGCTCGACACGACCGATGTGGCCGAGATCTGGGACGCGGCCGGGGAAGTCGTGCCGAAGGTGCGGTCGAGCGGGCGGCCGTTCTACCTCGTCCTGAACACGTATCGCTACAGCCCGCACTCGAAGGGCGACGAC
>JBOGZW010000204.1:0-1672 GCA_050697575.1 Gaiellaceae bacterium
TACGACCCGGCGCAGACGGTTCAGCAGACGAGACGGCTCGTGGAGCAGGAGCGCGTGTTCGCGATCTTCAACGTCGTGGGCACGGAGCACACGCTCGCGACGCGCCCCTATCTCAACGAGCTCGGCATCCCGCAGCTCTTCGTCGGCAGCGGCGCGACGGCGCTCGTGCGTGAAGCGGCCAAGTACCCGTGGACGATGGGCTACCTGCCGAGCTTCTTCGCCGAGGGACGTTTCTATGGGAGGCACATCGCGAAGACGCGCCCCAACGCCACGATCGCTGTCCTCTACGAGGACTCCGACTTCGGCAACGACCTGCTCAGGGGCCTCCGGAACGGCCTGCGAGGCAAGGGCAAGGTCGTCACGACGCAGGGGTACGCGGTGACCGAGGCAGATGTCTCCTCCCAGATAGCCGCGCTGCGCGCATCGAAGGCGAACACGCTCATGATCTTCGCACTGCCCAAGCAGACGATCCAGTCCTTCATCGCGGCGGACAAACTCGGATGGCGGCCGAAGCCCTACGTGGCCGCGGTGTCGATCGACCCGTTCGTGATGGAGGTGGCGCAGCTGAACACCGGGGGCCGCACGACCGAGGGAGCGACGTCGCTCGCGTTCCTCAAGGACTCGACGAACACGACTCGCTGGGGCAAGGACGCCGGCGTGAAGCTCTACTTCTCGATCATGAAGCGCTTCAACAAGGGCGGCGATCCTAAGGCCGTCGCCAACATGTACGGCATGGCCGTGGCCCACACGATGGTCGAGGCGCTGAGGAAGGCGGGCCCCAACCCGACGCGGAAGAAGCTGCTCGACGCGGCGACGCGCCTCAGCTCGAAGCGAAACCCGTTCCTGCTGCCAGGGATCGCCGTCAAGACCGGCCCGGGAGACCGCTATCCGCTCGATCAGGTCCAGCTGTACCGCTACACGAAGGGCGTCTGGCGGACGATCGGCCCGCTCGTGTCCACGCGTTGATACCCGTCAAGAGATAGGTTCTACTCGCCAACGAAAACGAGGGAGGAGCATGAAGAAGCTCACGCGACTTGCCATCGTCGGCGGCGCCTCGGCGCTGGCACTGGCGCTCTCCGCACCGGCGCTCGCCGCCTTCACGCCCAGGCTCGACGCCTCGGTGCCGAACGGGCTCGGCGCCTCCGGCAAGGTGAAGCTGCACCTCGCGGTGGGGCCGACCGACGACGCGACGGCCAGGATCGTGGTGTATTCGCCGATCCGCTTCACCGCGAACGGAGGAACGGCCGACACGACGATCGGTACTGTCGTGGCCAGGATCGCCGCCCGCGATCTCGGCGGCGCGATCATGCCAGCTCCCGGGACGATCGAGGTCCGACCCGCGTCCGGCACCTATTTGAGCAGCGGAGCGCAGGTTCCGCTGGCATCCGCGGCGATGGCGTGCACCGGGACGACAACACACACCGCGTATTGGGTCTTCAGGCTCATGGTGGCAGGTAACGCGGTCGAACTGCCGGCATTCTTCGACCCGACCGCCGGCGCGGAACAGGCGCTCGGTACATCGAAGGTGACGTTCTGCGGACAGCCGGACGACCTGCCGGCAGGCACTCCTGGCCGCGCTCCGTTCGGCATCAAGCTCGTCGATGCCGTGCTGACGCTCAACGCCGGCGTGTACACGAACCCAACGACGGCGGGCCCATACCTCTGGACTTCG
>JBOGZW010000205.1:0-1666 GCA_050697575.1 Gaiellaceae bacterium
ATGCTGCTCGCGTTCTACGTCTGCGTAGGCGACGCGCAGGGCGTGCCGCGCGACGAGCTCCGCGGCACCGTGCAGACGGACATCCTCAAGGAGTACATCGCGCAGAAGGAGTACATCTTCCCGCCCGAGCCCTCGATGCGGCTCGTCGTGGACATGATCGAGTACTGCTCGCGCGAGCTGCCGCGCATGCACCCGGTCTCGATCTCCGGCTACCACATCCGCGAGGCCGGCTCGACGGCGGCGCAGGAGCTCGCGTTCACCCTCGCCGACGGCTTCGCGTACGTCGACGCGTGTCGTGAGCGCGGGCTCGACGTCAACGACTTCGCGCCGCGGCTCTCGTTCTTCTTCAACGCGCACATGGACTTCTTCGAGGAGATCGCGAAGTACCGTGCCGCACGGCGTATCTGGGCGCGAGAGATGCGCGAGCACCACGGGGCGAAGAACCCGCGTTCGTGGCTCATGCGCTTCCACACGCAGACGGCCGGCGTGTCGCTGACGGCGCAGCAGCCCGAAGTGAACATCGTGCGCACCGCGGTCGAGGCGCTCGCGGCCGTGCTCGGCGGCACGCAGTCGCTGCACACGAACTCGTTCGACGAGGCACTGGCACTCCCGACCGAGAACGCCGTCCGCATCGCGCTTCGCACGCAGCAGGTGATCGCGCACGAGTCGGGCGTGGTCAACACCATCGACCCGCTCGGTGGCGCATGGTTCATCGAGGACCTCACGAACCGGCTGGAGGCCGAGGCGTACGAGTACTTCGACCGCATCGAGAAGCTCGGCGGCGTGATCGAGGCGATCAAGGAGAACTTCTTCCAGCGCGAGATCGCGGAGGCGTCGTTCCGCTTCCAGTCGGAGGTCGAGGCCGGCGAGCGGGTGATCGTGGGCGTGAACCGCTACCAGCTGAAGGACGAGGGGCCGCTCGAGATCCTCTCCATCGACCCCGCGCTCGAGCGCCAGCAGATCGAGCGCGTGCAGGCTTTGCGCGCGCGGCGCGACTCCGCTGCGGTAGAACGTCGTCTCGGCAAGCTCCGCGAGGCCGCGTCGCGCGACGACGTCAACCTCATGCCCATCATCGTCGACTGCGCCCGCGACTACGTGACGATGGGGGAGATGTGCGACGCACTCCGAGACGTCTGGGGCATCTGGAGAGAGACGCCCGTCTTTTAGAATGTGACGAAACGAGCGGTGGCGCCGTAAGGGGGTTGAACGCCATGAGGCTCGCTCGGCATACGACGTTGCTCGTGGTCTTCGCCGGCGCGGCGACGCTCGCGGTTGCGTCGACGTCCGCCGCCCGGCAGGCCAAGCCGGGGCTTCGCTATTTCAGCGGCTGCGGCGACTTCCTGGCCCACGTCAAGCCGCAGGCCGTGAAGATCGTCGGTCCGTACGGCCTCTCGAGTGGGCCGATAGCTCTCGCCGCTGCCGAGCGGGCCGCCGCGCCCGTTGCCGGCGTCGACTACTCGACCACGAACGTCCAGGAGCAGGGCGTCGACGAGCCGGACATCGTCAAGACCGACGGCGAGAAGATCGTTGCGCTCGCCCAGGGGAAGCTGCGCGTGGTCGTCCTCCGCAAGGACGAGCCTGACTTCGTTGCGTCGCTCGTCGTGGAAGGCGCCTCGTTGCTCCTGCTGCACGGCAACCGCGCCGTCGTCGTCTCGCACACGTACGG
>JBOGZW010000206.1:0-1658 GCA_050697575.1 Gaiellaceae bacterium
TCCATTGGCGTCCGCCCGGCCTGCGGCGATCGTAATGCCCTGAAGCAACCCGCCGGATCCGCCGGACTACGAGCGAAGGAGCACATCGATGGAAACCGTTGTCATCCAAAAGGAACGGCAAGACGGCCATCAGCCGACCCCGGTCGTGACCGCGACCAACATCACGCGCCGCTACGGCGTGGGCGACACGTGTGTGAAAGCGCTCCGCGGCGTCACGCTCGAGGTCGCGAGCGGGAAGCTGACCGCCGTGATGGGCCCCTCCGGCTCGGGCAAGTCGACCTTGATGCACATTCTCGCTGGGCTCGACAAGCCGACGGAAGGCAACGTCACGATCGCCGGAACCGAGATCACGGAGCTGAACGACACGCAGCTGACGAGGCTCCGGCGCGAGCACATCGGCTTCATCTTCCAGTTCTTCAACCTGCTGCCCATGCTGACCGCGAAGGAGAACATCCTGCTTCCGCTCGACCTCTCCGGCCGCAAGCTGGAGGACGGCTGGTTCGAGGAGCTGAGCGCGAAGGTCGGGCTCACAGATCGGCTCTCACACCGGCCGGCTGAACTCTCGGGTGGTCAGCAGCAGCGGGTCGCGATCGCCCGCGCGCTCGTCTCGAAACCCACCGTGATGTTCGCGGACGAGCCGACTGGCAACCTCGACTCGACGACGTCCGGCGAGATCCTCGAGCTCTTGGGCGACTCGGTCTCGAGCTACGGGCAGACGACCGTCATGGTCACCCACGACGCCCGCGCTGCCGCGATCGCCGACCGCATTCTCTTCCTCGCGGACGGCCAGATCGTCAAGGAGCTCGGCCACACGGACGGCCGCACAGTGCTGGCCGCCATGGAGGAGGTGAGCTCGAAGTGATCGCCGTCGTACTCAAAGGGCTCCTAGGACGGAAGGTTCGCGCCTTCCTGACCGGCTTCGCCGTCGTGCTCGGCGTGGCGATGGTCAGCGGAACGTTCGTCCTCACGGACACGATCTCGAAGGCATTCGACCAGATCTTCAACGGCACCTACGAGAACACGTCGGCCGTCATCTCCGGCAAGGAGATCGTCAAGGGCTCGTCGAGCGGCAATGCGACGATCCCCGCCTCGCTCCTCGAGCAGGTTCGAGGCATCGACGGCGTCGCCGCGGCGACCGGCGCAATCTACGACCTCGGCTCGAGCTCCAACTACACGAAGCTCGTTGGCCCGGACGGCGTCATCGGCGGTGGCGGTGCACCGACCCTCGGCTTCGGAATCGACACCTCCGAGCCGCGGTTCAATCCGCTGAACCTCGTCGAGGGGCAGTGGGCGACCGGCCAGCAGGTCGTCATCGACAAGGGGACCGCCGGCGTCAACGATCTCAATGTCGGAGACTCGATCGGCGTGTCCACGCGGGCGCGCGTGGAGCAGTTCAGGATCTCCGGCATCGCGAAGTTCGGCACGGTCGACTCCCTCGGTGGCGCCACGCTCGCGGTGTTCGACATCCCGACTGCCCAGCGGCTGCTGGGCAAGGAAAGCCAGTTCGACAGCATCTCCGTCGCGGCCGAGAACGGCGTCTCGCCGGCTGCACTCGCAGCGAACATCCGAGACATCCTCCCAGCCTCCGCTCAGGTGCGAACCGGAGCCGAGCAGGCACAGGCGAGCGCAAAAGACACGAAGACGTTCATGAAGTTCAT
>JBOGZW010000207.1:0-1647 GCA_050697575.1 Gaiellaceae bacterium
GAAGACGTTCGTGTCGCCGGCGAAGTACAACGTGAAGCCGTCCTCGAGCTCGACGATGAGGCCGCAGGGCTCGCCAGCGTATGTACCGTCGTTCGTGCTCGAGGAGTGCTGGGCGTGCGTCAGCGTTACCTTCACGCGGTCGAGATCGACGGTGCCGCCCTTGTTCACATCGACAGCCGATTCGGCACCCTGCGCTTGCAGCCATCTCGCGAGCTCGACCGGCGCCACGACCGTGCAGCCGAACTTCCCGGCCAGCGCGACCGTGTCGCCGCAGTGATCGCCATGTCCGTGCGTGACGACGATGAGATCGACGCGCTCCGGCTCGACCTCGTCCTCCGGACACTTGGGGTTGCCGTTCAGGAAGGGATCGACATAGACCCGCTTGCCGTCCGGCGTGTCGATCCGGAAGGCCGAATGGCCGAGCCAGGTGAGCGTTCCAGCCATCGCTTTCAGCCTAATGTACGCCGGCATGGAGCGGCCGGTGTACGACGAGCGCGAGCCGCCCCTGCCGATGAGCGTGGAGGTCGTCGTCCTGCTCGGGCTGATGGAGGGGATCGACGTCTGGCTGGACGGTGGCTGGGGAGTAGACGCGCGGCCTCAGTACGGAAACGTCAGCGAAGTAGCGGCCTCGCGGGCGAGGTCGATGAGCGGCTCGACGGCGAAGAACGAGCCGACGACGACGATCGTGCAGCCGACGACCGCGGCCGAAAGCGCGAGCTCGCGTGGCGGCTGCCCTCCCGCCGGCGCGGCCAGCGGCAGCGCGGGTCGCATGTACATCGCGCGGATGACCGCGAGGTAGTAGTAGAGGCTGACCGCGGTGGCGATCACGCCGACGACGACGAGCCACGTCCAGCCGCGTTCCCAGGCGGACGCGAACGCGTAGAACTTCGCGACGAAGCCTCCCGTGAGCGGCAGGCCGGCGAAGCTCAGCATGAAGACCCACATCGCGCCGCCGAGCAACGGGCGCTCCCAGCCCATGCCGCCCATCGTCTCGAGTGTCGCCGGACGGCCGAGCTCGCGTTCCCGGGCAGCGACGACGGCGAAGGCGCCGAGCGACGCCGCGCCGTACGGGATCAGGTAGAAGAGCAGCGCCGTGCCTCCCGCCTCGTTGCCGGCCGCGACGGGGATGAGTAGGAAGCCGGCCTGGGCGACCGAGGAGTACGCGAGCAGCCGCTTGAGGCTCGTCTGAACGATGGCGGCGAGGTTGCCGACGGCGAGGGACACGCAGACGATGACGGCCAGCGCGATCGTCCAGAGCTCCGCTTCGTCCGGGAACGCCGTCGTCAGCAGTCGGAGCGCGAGCACGAGCGCGGTCGCCTTCGTGGCCGCGGCCATGAAGGCCGTCACTGGCGTGGGGGCGCCCTCGTACACGTCTGGCGTCCACATGTGGAACGGCGCGGCGGAGACCTTGAAGCCGAGTCCGACGATGATCATCGCGAGGCCCGCGAGCAGGAAGAGGTCGTCGCCGAGCCCCTGCTGCGCCGTCGCCGCTGCGATCTCCGAGAACCCGAGCTCGGCGGTTGCGCCGTAGACGAAGGCTGATCCGAAAAGCAGCACGGCCGAACCGAAGCCGCCGACGACGAGGTACTTCAGGCCCGCCTCCAGCGAGCCTTTCACTCCGACGTCGTACGCGCAGAGGATGTAGAG
>JBOGZW010000208.1:0-1625 GCA_050697575.1 Gaiellaceae bacterium
GAGGACTACTTGAGCGCGTTTGGCGTCGCCGACATCATCGCGCGCACCGGCGACATCGCAGCCGCCACCCGCGAGCGCTACCCCAACGGCGTCGACGCACTGCTCGACACCGTCTCCTACATGCCCGGCGCCTACGACGCGGCCCTCAAAGATGGCGCCCGCGTCGCCTCAACCAACAACGCTGCCGGCGAAAGCCCGGGCCGCACGAACGTGATGGCCATGCCGACCACCGACAACCTGCGGCGCCTCGCGCAGCTGCTCGACAGCGCGGCCCTCGAAGTGCCCATCCAGCAGACATACCCGCTCGACCAGGCCGCAGCCGCCATGAACGCCCTCAGCACAACCCACACCCGAGGCAAGCTCGCCGTCAACGTCGCCTAGCGAGGAACTGAGAGGCGCAATCGCATGCGTGGAGTCGTGATGTATGCGCCCGGCGACGTCCGGGTCGAGGAGCGTGAGGACCCGAAGATCGTCGAGCCGACCGACGCGATCGTCCGGCTGGCGGCGACCTGCATCTGCGGGTCTGATCTCTGGCCCTACCGCGGGCTCGAGCCTGTCGACCATCTGGTGATGGGACACGAGTACGTCGGCATAGTCGAGGAGATCGGCTCGAAGGTCGAAACGATGACGCCCGGTGACTTTGTCGTCGGCTCGTTCGTCATCTCCGACAACACCTGCGAGATCTGCCGGGCCGGCTACCAGTCGAAGTGCGTGCACGCCGAGTTCGTCCACGGGACGATCGGCACCCAGGCCGAGCGGGCACGCATCCCGTACGCCGACGGCACCCTCGTCGTGACTCCCAGTCAGCCCGACGCGGACCTCATCCCGTCGCTGCTCGCGGCATCGGACGTGCTCGGCACCGGCTGGTTCGCCGCGGTCGCCGCCGAAGCCGGTCCAGGCAAGACGGTGGCCGTCGTCGGCGACGGCGCAGTCGGCCTGATGGGAGTGCTCGCTGCCAAGCAGCTCGGTGCCGAGCAGATCATCGCAATGTCGCGCCACGCCGAGCGGCAGAAGCTCGCCCGCTTCTACGGCGCGACCGACATCGTCGAGGAACGCGGCGAGGCGGGCGTCGCAGCGATCAAGGAGCTCACGAACGGGCTCGGCGCCCACTCCGTCGTCGAGGCCGTCGGCACCCAGGAGGCGATGAGCCAGGCGATCGACGCCACCCGACCGGGCGGCCACGTCGGCTTCGTCGGCGTCAGCCACGACGTCACGATCTCCGGCGACGAGCTCTTCTTCTCCGAAGTCCACCTTCACGGCGGCCCCGCACCCGTTCGTCGATTCCTCCCCGAGCTCATCAACTTGATCTGGGATCGGGAGATCGACCCGGGCAAGGTTTTCGATCTCACCCTTCCGCTCGACCAAGCCGCCGACGGCTACAAGGCCATGGACGAGCGCCGCGCCACCAAGGTGCTGCTGACGCTCTGATGGCGCCGCGGCGTGACCATGTTCCGCCCGCGGCGTCGCCACCGCAGACAACGAAGCATGGAGCCTTTATGGAATGTCATGAAGAAGGGCCTCCTGGCCGGAGACACTCTCCGGTGAACAATCCCATTGGGAAGGAGGCCCGAGGTGAAGTATGTCGGAGTCGATTGGGCGTATCGGACGGCGCAATGGTGTGCACT
>JBOGZW010000209.1:0-1624 GCA_050697575.1 Gaiellaceae bacterium
GTCCGCCTGGAGCACGTCGCAGTCGAGCCAGAGCGTGCGCTCGCTGAGCGCCTCGAAGTCGGCGACGGCGCGGACAGCGCGTCCGATGAGCCTCTGGATCTCCACCGTGCGGCCCTGCTGGCGGCCTGAGCGCACCTCGCGGGCCGTGCGCTCGCCCGTCGACGCCGGCAGCAGCGAATACTCCGCCGTCATCCAGCCCTTCCCCTGGCCCATGAGCCAGCGGGGCACGCGCTCCTCCACCGACGCCGTGCAGAGCACCTTTGTCTTCCCCTGGACGACGAGCGCGCAGCCGTGGGGCTGCTCGAGGTAGTCGGGGACGATCTCGAAGGGCCGGAGCTCGCTTGGCTTGCGGCCGTCATTCCTCATGCGGCCATCCGCTCGAGCTCGGCGACGTCCACGTGCTCGACCGCGTCGATCGGCAGCTGGAGGAAGCGCGCGCCCATCGTGCGGAAGAGGTCCACGTCGCCGGTCGTCAGGAAGCGGTACGACCCTTCACGGTCGCCGCCGTTTTCGATCCCCTTCCGCGCCAGGGTCTCTGCCACCTCGCGCGCCGTCTCCTCTGCCGAGAAGACGAGCGTAATGCCGCGCCCGAAGACCCGCTGGAAGATCGGCCGGATGAGCGGGTAGTGAGTGCAGCCGAGGATGACGGTGTCCACTTCCGCCTCCTTGAGCGCCGTCGCATACTCGCGCACGGTCGCGACGGTCTCCTCGCCGAACGGGTCATCACTCTCGATCAGCGAAACGAGCGCCGGGCAAGCGACGGAGGTGACGGCGGCGCCGGCATCGAGCGTTTTCACGAGCTGCTCGTAGCGGCCGCTCGCGACCGTCGCCTCCGTCGCGAGCAGGCCGATCCGCCGGTTGCGGGTGGCCTGGACGGCGGCGTGCGCCTCCGGCTCCAAGACGCCGATGATCGGCACCGAGAGCTGCTCCTGGAGCTCCGGGAGCGCCGCCGAGGTGGCGGAGTTGCACGCGGCGACGATGAGCTTCACGCCCTGGCCCTCGAGAAAGCCTGCGATCTCACGGGCGAAGCGGCGGATCTCGTCGGCGGGACGAGGCCCGTACGGCAGCCGCGCGCCGTCGCCGACATAGACGAAGTCCTCGTGCGGAAGCGTGACGAGGCACTCGTGGAGGACGGTCAGCCCGCCCATGCCGGAGTCGAACACGCCGAGCGGCCGCCGATCCATCAGGCGATTGTACGAGCGGGCCGATACGCTCCCCGCGTGAGATCGCTCCTCGCGCTGCTCGGCGCTGTCGTCGTCGCCGTGCCAGGCGCCCTCGCCGCCGATCCCGGGATCTCCTCGGACGAGATCGTCATCGGGGGTACGGCGCCGATCTCCGGCCCCGAGTCCGCGTACGCCGTCGTCGCCCAGGGCGCGAAGGCGTACTTCGACTACGTGAACGCGAACGGCGGCGTCTTCGGCCGGGACATCCGCTATGTCTACCTCGACGACGCGTACGACCCGGCGCAGACGGTTCAGCAGACGAGACGGCTCGTGGAGCAGGAGCGCGTGTTCGCGATCTTCAACGTCGTGGGCACGGAGCACACGCTCGCGACGCGCCCCTATCTCAACGAGCTCGGCGTCCCGCAGCTCTTCGTAGGCAGCGGCGCGACGGCGCTCGTGCG
>JBOGZW010000210.1:0-1586 GCA_050697575.1 Gaiellaceae bacterium
CGGTACATCGAAGGTGACGTTCTGCGGACAGCCGGACGACCTGCCGGCAGGCACTCCTGGCCGCGCTCCGTTCGGCATCAAGCTCGTCGATGCCGTGCTGACGCTCAACGCCGGCGTGTACACGAATCCAACGACGGCGGGCCCATACCTCTGGACTTCGATCTGGACCCCGTTCAACCCCCTCGTCGGGACGGCCAACGTCGCAGGCACCGTCTCCGCGATCTCGCTGACGCCCCTGCCGGTACTCCTGTCGCTGAAGGGCACATACAGCAAGGCGACGAAGTCGGCGGTGCTGGCCGGACGCATCTCCATCGCCGGGCAGTTCCTGGCCGGCGTGAAGCTGCCGCTCTTCGCCGGGCCGAAGAGGACCGGCCTCAAGCGGTCCGGCTCGACCAATGCGACGAAGGCGACCGGCGCGTTCACGGCCATCCAGAGAATGGTGAGGACGACCTTCTACCAGGTGCGCTTCGCCATCCCGGCGGTCGAGACGCCGGAGCTCTGCGCCGGGCTGCCGCCGCCACCTGCCCTGCCCAGGTGTGTGTCGTCGACGGTGGGCGGCTTCACCGTCCTCAGCAACATCCTCAGGGTCGCGTTCAAGAAGTAACGACCTTCGAGTGAAGCAGGTCGTCGAGAGCGGGGCCACGTGCCCCGCTCTCTCTATTCTCAGACCATGGCGACCGTGCGCATCGGCGTCTCAACATGGGGGAACCCATGGTTCCCCCATGGACCCCCTCCTTCGTGACCGGCGTGACACCGATTCGGATAGGGGTCTGCTCGTGGGCGGACGAGGGCATGGTCAAGCACTGGTATCCGCGCGGCGTTTCGAGCGCGGCCGACCGCCTCCGCTACTACGCCGACTACTTCGACGTCGTCGAGGTGGACTCGCCTTTCTACGCGCTGCCGTCGCCCGAAACAGCCCAGAAGTGGGCTGAACGCACGCCTCCCGGCTTCACCTTTCACGTGAAGGCTTCGGGTGAGATGACCGGGCACCGCGAGGCGGAGCGCGAGCAGGCCTTCCGCGAGTTTCGCGACGCACTGGCACCGCTCGAGAGGTCGGGAAAGATGCGCGGCGTCCTCCTCCAGTACCACCCGCGAGTCAAGAAGACGCGGCCGGCGCTCGACGAGCTCGTGGCCGCGCGCGACCTGCTAGACCCGCTCGTTCCGCTCGTCGAGTTTCGCCACCGCTCGTGGCTGGAGCCGGACGAGCAGGCGGACACGCTCGCATTCCTCGAGACGCACGGCCTCGCGTACGTCTCCGTCGACGCGCCGCGGACGCGTGCCTCCAACGTCGTGCCGTCGATCGCCGCGGTTACTCATCCCGTCGCGTACGTCCGTTTTCACGGGCGCAACTGGAAGACGTGGAACATCCGTAACGCGCGGACCTCGGGCGAGCGCTTCGATTGGCATTACTCGGAAGACGAGCTCGCCGAGTGGGTGGAACCGCTCGCGAAGCTGGCCGGACAGGCCGAGGAAGCATACGCACTCTTCAACAACAACCGCTACGACTACGCACCCTCGGGCGCCCAGCTGCTGCGGCGTCTGCTGGACGCGGCCGAAGTGCCTGCATCGGGCGGAATCGAACCTGC
>JBOGZW010000211.1:0-1571 GCA_050697575.1 Gaiellaceae bacterium
CGCCGTCCTCGTCTATCCGCGCGCCGTCGCCGGCGAAGTAGACGCCCGGATAGCGGCTCCAGTACGTCTCCACGTACCGCTCGTGGTCGCCGTAGATGCCGCGCAGCATCGCCGGCCACGGCCGCCCCAGGACGAGGTAGCCGCCTCCACCCGGCCCGACCTCCTTGCCCTCGTCGTCGAACACCGCCGCGTCGATGCCGGGGAACGGCTTGGTCGCCGAGCCGGGCTTCGTCGTCGTGATCCCGGGGAGCGGCGTGATCATGATCATCCCCGTCTCCGTCTGCCACCACGTGTCGACGATGGGGCAGCGCTCGCCGCCGATGTGCTCGTGGTACCACATCCACGCCTCGGGGTTGATCGGCTCGCCCACCGAGCCGAGCAGCCGCAGCGACGAGAGGTCGTGCTTTTCCGCGTGCTCCAGGCCCCACTTCATGTGCGCCCGGATGGCCGTCGGCGCGGTGTAGAGGATCGTCACGCCGTAGCGCTCGACGATGTCCCACCAGCGGTCGCGGTCGGGGAAGTCCGGCGTACCCTCGTACAGGATGCTCGTGGCGCCGTTGCAGAGCGGCCCGTAGACGATGTAGCTGTGACCCGTGACCCAGCCGATGTCGGCCGCGCACCAATAGACGTCCTCCTCGGCCTTCAGGTCGAAGATGTGGTGGTGGGTCGTGGCTACGCCGACGAGGTAGCCGCCGGTCGTGTGCACGATTCCCTTGGGCTTGGCGGTGGTGCCGCTCGTGTAGAGGAGATAGAGCAGATCTTCTGCGTCCATCGGCTCGCACGGGCACGTGGCCGGGTCGGAGGACTGCCCATCGGTGAGCTCGCGCCATGACATGTCGCGGCCCTCGACCATCAACACATCGCCCATCGTGCGCTGGCCGACGACAATGGTCTTCACGGTCGGGCATGACTCGAGCGCCTCGTCGACGTTCGCCTTGAGCGGAACGGTCTGACCGCGGCGCCAGCCTTCGTCCTGCGTGATGAGCACCTCGCACTTCATGTCGTTGAGCCGGCCTGCGAGCGAATCGGCCGAGAAGCCGCCGAAGACGACCGTGTGCGGCGCGCCGAGCCGCGCGCAGGCGAGCATCGCCACCGGTAGGCCCGGCCCCATCCCCATGTAGATGCCGACGGGCGTGCCCTTTGCCACGCCGATCGCCTTCAGCCCATTCGCCACGCGGACGACCTCGTCGAGCAGCGCCTGGTAGGTGATCGGCGCGCGGTCGCCCTCGGGCTCGCCCTCGAAATAGAAGGCGACCTTCTCGCCGCGGCCGGCCTCCACATGCCGGTCGAGGCAGTTGAAGCAGACGTTGAGCGTGCCGCCGACGAACCACTTCGCGTACGGGGCCTCCCACTCGAGCACCGTGTGGAAGTCGTCGAACCACGTCACGCGCTCGCGCGCCTCGTCCGCCCAGAACTCCTCGAACGGGATGTCGTGGATCCCCGGCTGCGCGTTCGCCTGCGCCGCGAACTCGGGCGACGGCGCGTAGCGCCGCTTCTCGTGGAGGAGGGTTTCGATGCTCTCGTTCATGGTTCGAGGTCGTAGGGATAGTCGGTGAGGTTCTCGCAGCCGC
>JBOGZW010000212.1:0-1533 GCA_050697575.1 Gaiellaceae bacterium
CGGTGGTTTCGGCTCCCGGCGCGGAAAGGTGCGCATCCACAACGACCTGGCCGGCCAGGGGGCGACGTCACGCGTCACAGGCGCGTACTTCGCCGACGGCACGCAGCACCTCGACTACGACACGTTCCAGCAGCACCACGCCCCGTCGACGACCTCCGACTTCGCCTTCAAGGGCGTGCTTCGCGAGCAGGCGAGCGTCGTGTGGCGGGGGATGATCCGCGTCGAAGAGGACGCCCAGAAGACGAACGCGTACCAGGAGAACCGCAACCTCATCCTCTCGCCGGACGCGCACGCGGACTCGATTCCCGGCCTCGAGATCCTTGCCAACGACGTCCGGTGCACGCATGGTGCGACCATCAGCCAGGTCGATCGCGAGCAGCTCTTCTACGCGATGTCGCGCGGCCTGACGCGCGGAGACGCGGAGCGGCTCATCGTGCGCGGCTTCTTCCAGGACGTCCTCGACCGGATCGAGCTCGCGCCGGTGCGTGACGCGCTGGCCGAGCGGCTCGAAGCCCGCATCCCGCATAGCTAACCCGCAGCTAACAGGCCGGTGGCTACCCTCGAGGCATGGGGGTGCGCGGCGTCGTGTGCGCGTTCGTACTGGCAGTACTCTTCCTCGTGCCCTGCGAGGCGATCCGCGCCGGCTGCAATCCGAACCTCGCGTGGCAGGACCGGTACCCGAGCTGGTCTGCCGGCACTATCGCCCTCGAGCGAGAGAGCGTGGGCTGCGGGGGCGCCCCCGAGCTCGTCGGCACGGTTTCGCCGGACGGCAAGCGCGTGCGCTGGTGGGGACAGGGATGGGGAGCTGCGATTTCGGTGACAGGGCGCGTCGCCTACACCAACGAGTTCAGCGCTCTCGAGGTCGACGGCGTCCGTGTCAGCGGCGGCGAGTATCCAGCCTGGTCGCCCACAGGCGACCACCTCGCGTTCCTACGAGGGGAAGCGCTCTGGGTCAGAGACATGTCAACCGGGCAGGAGCGCCGACTCGCCGACGTCGCAATCTTCAGCCGCTTCACGCAGGCCTACGTGACCACGCCGTCGTGGTCCCCGGACGGCCGCGAGATCGCGTTCGTCGGGCCGGGGCTCAAGCTCTCGGTGGCACGGGCGGACGGCTCGGGCGTGCGGAAATTGGCGTCCGCCCTCAACCGCCAGGTCAGCCCTGCCTGGTCGCCCGATGGCGAGCGCATCGCGTTCACGTCGGATCGCGGCGACAGCTTCGACATCTGGTCGATCAAGCCGGATGGGACGGGCACGGAGCGGCTGACGGATCGGCCGGTGGACGAGACGCTGCCCGCGTGGTCGCCCGATGGCGCGAGGATCGCCTTCGTCAGGGAGACCGGCACGGCATTCGGCGAGGCCCTCCTCTGGGTGATGGGCAGACATGGTGGTGCCGAACGCATGATTGGCGACGACGCGCATGCCTTCAGCCAGCCGGCCTGGTCACCGGACGGCACCCGCATCGTGTTCGCATCCGGCCGCGAGTGCCTGCGTTGGGGCCTCTACGTACTCAACGTCGCAAGCGGGGCCCAGGAG
>JBOGZW010000213.1:0-1501 GCA_050697575.1 Gaiellaceae bacterium
GGTCTGATGACGGCCTCTGTCATCTGGTGTAGGCCGTCCGTCCCTCATCGGTGACGCGGGACGCCCGGCCGGCGTGCACGAGATGCTCGAGGTGCGCGAGCGTCTCCGCCACCGCGAAGCGGCGCAGCGAGGGCGCGAGCGCGTCCGGAAAGAGCGTGCGTGAGACGTCGTAGCCCGAGCGTGGCTCGGGACCGAGCGTGTCGAGCGTCCGCGCCAGCCGGTCGTCGTGGTGCTCCGAGATCTCGCGCGCGCGGCCGGCCGGGTCGAGGATGCGCTCGCCGTGCCCCGGCAGCGCGAGCCGCGGGTCGAGCTCGGCGATCTGCACCAGGGAGCCGAGGTAGTCGGACAGCGGATCCGGCGCGGACGCCGGCCAGAGACCGACGTTCGGCGTGATGCCGCCGAGCAGCGCGTCGCCTGCCACGAGCACGCCGTCGCGGAGCAGTGCGAGGTGGCCGTCGGCGTGGCCAGGCAGGTGGAGCACCTCCCAGCCGCCGATCGCCTGCCCTGGCTCGAGCGGCTCAGGGTCCTGCGCGTAGTGGACGAACGCCGTCAGCAGCTCCTGCTGCGCGCGGACGGTGGCCGCCTCGTCGGGCGGTGTCCCGTGCTCGAGCAGGTGTTGCTCGGAGCGCTCCGCGGCCTCGGCCGTCCACGCCCGCCGGCAGTACTCGTAGTCGAGCGCTCCCTGGTACACGGGGGCTTCCGCGAGACCGGCGACGATCGCGGCGCCGCCGACGTGATCGGGATGGAAGTGCGTGACGACGATCCGCTCGGGGCGGCCCGTCTGCTCGAGGATGCGCTGCCACCGCTCTTCGTGTCCGGGGAGGCCGAGGCCCGTATCGACGACGATCGTGCCGCCGTCCTCGGCCGGCAATGCATACGCGTGGACGTGGTCGATTCCGAGCGGAAGCGGGAACGTGATCCGGACGATCCCGCCGTCGAGCGGCACCACCACCGGCGAGGTCTCGCCCCCCCGTCGTAAGATGCCCGCCTCGTGGCGCTGCTCACCGTCGAGCACCTCACCCGCCGCTTCGGGGGCGTCATTGCCCTCGACGACGTCTCGTTCGACGTCCCCCAAGGTCAGATCCTCGGCCTGATCGGCCCGAACGGCGCGGGCAAGACGACGGCCTTCAACGTCATCACGCGACTCTACAAGCCGGATTCCGGCGCCGTTCTCTACGACGGTGAGGACCTGCTCAAGGTGGCGCCGTACGAGGTCATCCGTCGCGGCATCGCGCGGACGTTCCAGAACATCGCGCTCTTCTCGCGGATGACGGTGCTCGAGAACGTCCTCGTGGGAGCCCACTCGCGCACGAGCTGGTTCGGCGAGACGGACGGCCGCCGTCGCGCGCAGGAGGCGCTCGAGCTCGTAGGGCTCGGCGGTCTCGCCCCTCACGTCGCGTCGGGGCTCCCGTACCCCACCCTGAAGCGCATCGAGCTCGCGCGGGCGCTCGTCTCGGAGCCGCGGCTGCTGCTGCTCGACGAGCCTGCCGGCGGCCTGAGC